>NZ_JBSKGP010000004.1:0-504070 GCF_054075165.1 Flavobacterium erigeronis
ATTCTTTATTCTTTATTCTTTATTCTTTATTCTTTATTCTTTATTCTTTATTCTTTATTCTTTAGACAACAAATCTCTTACCCGAACTTATATGGTTTAAATAATTTAATTCGTACTTTTGACAAGTAAATCGAAGCCAGAATGCATTTTAAACATCCCGAAATTCTATACTTTCTGTTTTTATTGATCGTTCCAATTCTGGTCCACTTATTTCAATTAAGACGATTTAAAACTTCTTATTTTACCAATGTTCGATTCTTAAAAGAGCTTGCTGTTCAGACTCGTAAGAGTTCTAAAATCAAAAAGCGACTTTTATTAGCTACACGTTTACTATTGCTTACTTGTGCGATTATCGCATTTGCGCAGCCTTTTTTTGAAGCTGTCGACAGTAAGAACGCGTCAAACGAAATGTATATTGTTCTAGACAATTCTTTCAGTATGCAGGCAAAAGGCAAAAAAGGAGAATTATTAAAAAGAGCCGTTCAGGAATTGCTAGAAAACACTCCAGAAAACGCCCAATTCTCACTTTTAACCAATACCGAAAACTTTTGGAATACCGATATTAAATCGTCAAAAAGTGCTTTACAAAACTTAAAATACAGCGCTTCTTCTTTTGATCTTTCAGCCATTACAGCAAAAATAAAAGCGCATAAATCGGCTCATAAAAAAGATATCGTTATTATTACAGATGCTGTTGGATTACAAGAAGCAGCTATTAAAAGTATAGATTTTGACGAAAAACCCTATTTTATAGTTCCCGAAGCAGAACAAAAAAATAACATTTCGATTGATAGCGTATACATCAATCAGACATTAGAAAACTTCTACGAAATTGGAATTAATTTATCGGCTTATGGCGAAGATTTTAAGCCTGTTTCGACAGCTCTTTACAATCAAAACAAACTGATAGCTAAAACAATTGTCAATTTTGATGCGAAGAAAAAGAAAATCAATTTCACTATTCCAAAAGAGGCTTTTCATGGTTATGTTGCAATTGAAGACAATGGACTGACTTATGATAACAAATTGTTTTTCAGCATTTCTAAAAACAAAAAAACAAACGTTATTAGCATTGGCGAGCCAGAAAAAAGTAATTTCTTATCGAGAATTTATACTTCTGGCGAATTCAATTACAACAATTACTCGATTAGCGCTTTAGATTACAATAGTTTAGAAAAACAAAATACGATTATTTTAAATGAACTAATTGACATTCCTCAGGCGTTGCAAACGACTTTAAAAGCTTTTGTTTCTAAAGGAGGTAATTTGGTTGTAATTCCATCTGAGAAAAGTTCGCTTTCAAGTTTAAATGCTTTGTTGGGGCAGTTTGGAAAAATTCAATTCGGAAATTTACAAACCAACAGTAAATTAATCACGAAAATTAATTTTGATCATCCTTTATTTTCAGGAGTTTTCGAAAACAAAATAACCAATTTCCAATATCCGAAAGTAAACAGTTCATTTGCTGTGTCAAGTCCCTATCCTGCTGTGCTTTCGTTTGAAGATCAGACTGCATTTGTGACATCGGTTCAAAATCAAGTTTCTGGAATAACGGTTTTTACAGCGCCAATAAATGGTGCTAATTCTAATTTTCAGCAATCGCCTTTAATTGTTCCTTTGTTTTATAAAATTGCGCAGAACAATCAGAAAACTGGCGTCAATGCTTTGACAATAGGAAATAATCAGCCTTATTTTGTAGATGTTTTGCTGACTAAAGATGCTATTTTAGAAGTAAAAGGAACAGAAGATTCGTTTATTCCGATTCAGCAGATTTTAAATAATAAAGTCAAATTAACCTTTAATGATTTTCCTGAAACCGCTGGAAATTATAGCATTTTTGATAAAAAACAGCAGGCTGAAAATATCAGTTTTAATTACAAAAGAACCGAAAGCGATTTGAGTCAGGTAAACACTAATGTAGTTTCTGATTTTAAAACTGCCGATACCATTTCGACCATTTTCAATACGTTACAAACAGAACGAACTGACAGCCAAATTTGGAAATGGTTTGTTATCTTTGCACTGTTATTTTTAGCATTAGAAATGGCAATTATAAAATTTGTAAAGTAGGTCGATTTTCAAAAACGTCTTACTTTTTACAATAATCATTTTACGACAAAAAAATATCTACATATGAAACTAATCATCAAAAGCGCCAAAATTATCGACTCAAAAAGTCCGTTTCACAATCAGACCGTTGATCTTTTAATTGCAGATGGCTTAATAGAAAAAATAGGCGTTTCTCTTCCAAATGATGATGCAGAAGTAGTACGATTTGACAATCTTCATGTTTCTCAAGGCTGGTTTGACAGTAGTGTTTCACTTGGAGAACCAGGTTACGAAGACAGAGAAACCATAGCAAACGGATTGAATGTTGCAGCAAAAAGTGGCTTTACAGCAATTGCCTTACAGCCCAATTCGCTACCGATTATTGACAACCAGTCTCAGGTAAATTTTGTGAAAAATAAAGCAAACGGTTTTGCAACAGAAATTTTTCCAATTGGCGCTTTGACTAAAGCCAGCGAAGGAAAGGATATGGCAGAACTTTTTGATATGAAAAACTCTGGAGCTATCGCTTTTGGAGATTACAACAAAAGTATTGACAATGCTAATATCTTGAAAATTGCTTTACAATATGTACAGGATTTTGATGGATTGGTAATTGCTTATTCACAAGATCCTAACATTAAAGGAAATGGTGTTGCGAACGAAGGAATTGTTTCTACAAGATTAGGATTAAAAGGAATTCCGAATTTAGCAGAAGAACTTCAAATTTCGAGAAACTTATTTTTACTAGAATATACAGGTGGAAAGCTTCACATTCCGACCATTTCCACTGCAAAATCGGTTGAATTAATTAGAGAAGCTAAAGCCAAAGGATTACAGGTAACGTGCAGCGCTTCTGTACATCATTTAGTTTTAACTGATGAAAAACTGGACGGATTTGATACTCGCTTTAAAGTTACGCCTCCGCTAAGAACCGAAGTTGACAGACAAGCTTTACTGAATGGAGTTGCCGACGGAACAATCGATATGATTACGTCTGACCACAACCCTATTGATATTGAATTCAAAAAAATGGAATTTGATACCGCTAAAAACGGAACTATCGGCTTAGAAAGTGCTTTTGGAGCTTTATTAACGGTTTTACCTGTAGAAACGATTGTAGCAAAATTAACTGCTGCAAGAACTGTTTTTGGTTTGGAAAACAACAAAATAGAAGAAGGCGCAAAAGCGAATTTGAGTTTGTTTACAACAGAAGGAAAATCAACTTTTGCTAAAGAAAATATTCTTTCAAAATCTAAAAATTCGGCTTTTTTAGGAACTGAAATTAAAGGTTCTGTTTACGGAATTTTAAATCAAAATCAACTAGTTACAAAATAATACAATGAATAATTCAGTCGAAGAAGGAAAGCCAATCGCTATTACGAGTTATATTTTAATCGTTGGGGTTCTCATTGCCATGTCTATGAATTCTGAAAATAAAAATAGCTTTGCTTCTTTTCATATCCGTCAGGCTTTAGGCCTATCTCTAACTTTTATTTCTTTTGGAGCGCTAACCAGTAATTTTGACAGCTTTTTTATCACTTTTCCAATGTGGATTTGTGTTTCTATCTTATGGACTTACGGTATTTTTACCGCTATCCAAGGACAAATGAGACCGATTCCGCTTGTTGGAGAATTGTTTCAGAAATGGTTTAAATCTATTGGATAACAAATTCCAATTTTTTGAAATTCCAAATTCCAATTGCACGTCGCTAACTTTGTCAAAGTTGAAAACTGAACACTAGAAAACAGAACACTGAACACTAAAAAAATGAATCTATCTTTAGAATACAAAATACAAGAACCAAAAGTAATTTTAGATAAAAATCCGTTACTGCTTTTATTGCACGGATACGGAAGCAACGAAGCCGATTTATTCTCTTTTGCTTCTGAACTTCCAGATAATTATTATATCATTTCTGCAAGAGCACCTTACGATTTACAATATGGTGCTTACGCTTGGTACGCGATTAACTTCGATGCTGACCAAAATAAATTTTCAGACAACGAACAGGCAAAAATTTCAAGAGACAAAATTGCTGCTTTTATTGATGAATTAGTTGCCAATTATCCAATTGATGCTAATAATGTAACTTTAATTGGATTCAGCCAAGGATCTATTTTAAGTTATGCAACTGCCCTTTCTTATCCAGAAAAAATTCAGCGAGTGGTTGCTATGAGCGGTTATTTCAATGAAGAAATTATTAAAGAAGGTTTTGAAAACAACGATTTTAAAAACCTAAAAATATTCGCTTCTCACGGAACTGTAGATCAGGTTATTCCAATTGAATGGGCCAAAAAAACACCAGCGATTTTAGAGAAATTAAATATTCCTGTTGTTTACAGAGAATATCCTGTCGGGCATGGAGTTGCACCACAGAATTTCTTTGATTTTAAGAATTGGCTTTTGAGTTAGTATTCAGTGGTCAGTCCGGAAGTGGTCAGTCACAGTACTTAATATTAAGAGTCTATAGTAATTATATCCCATAAAAATGAGCAATTCAAAACTTGAAAATCCAGCTTTAATTTTAATTGATATCCAGAAAGGTTTTCACGATGTTGCTTACTGGGGTGGAGATCGAAATAATATTGACGCAGAACAAAAAGCAGGTGAGCTTCTAAATATTTGGAGAACTAAAAAACTTCCAATTTTTCATGTCCAGCATTGCTCTTCGAATCCGAATTCAATTTTAAACGAAACAAATCCGGGAAATGAATTTCAGGACGTTGTAAAACCTTTTGAAGGAGAAACAATTATCAAAAAGAATGTCAACAGCGCTTTCATTGGAACAAACTTAAAAGAACTAATTGACGATGCCAAAATTACCAATCTTGTAATTGTAGGTTTAACTACAGATCATTGCGTTTCTACGACAACCAGAATGGCAGGGAATTATGGATACAACGTTTATCTTGTTTCTGATGCAACAGCTACTTTCAATAAAAAAGGCCTAAACGGAGAAGTTTTCTCTGCAGAGTTAATTCATCAAACTGCTTTGGCAAGTTTAAACGAAGAATTTGCTCAAGTAATAAATTCTGATTTTATTAAAGAAATTATTTAGTTTTAATATCTAAGTTTCAGCACAACTTTGTCAAAGTTTAAAACTTTGACAAAGTTTTTTTTCAATACAAGCTTTGGAATTTTTAATTTGGAATTTAATTTACTCTCCAGTATAAAGAATCTTCCCGTCTTTCTTCAAAACATATCCTTTCCAGGGAATCAATTGCCAGTCGCCATTTACCCAAGAGTCACCTTCAGATTTTCTTTCTAAAATGATAGATTCTTTTTGAGTATCTAAGAACAGCTCTGCTTTGTCTCCGTCAAAAATTACATATGATGCAGTTGTGTATGTTTTACCGTCATCATAATGAGAAAGTTTTGTTCCTTCAAAAATTCGGATACATTCTTTTTTAAGTTCTGACCAAGTATATCCAGCCGAAGCTTTACAACCGTGAGCATCAGAATCAGCTCCTACAACAGCTTCTTTTTGCGGTTCTTTTGGAGTTGCCTCTACTTTTTCCTGAGAAACTTTTTTAGCGCAAGAAAATACGCTTGAAATCATCAAAAACAAAAATATCTTTTTCATATCCTATTTATTTAAAGGTCAAAAAAAATAGGATTGTAAAATCCTATTTTTGATATAACCAAGTTTGATTTACTTCAAAGGTAATGTTATCATCGTTATCAACAAAATACTTTAACAAGACTTCTCCCCATAATTCACCATTACTGTAGTCTGCAATAATCCATCTGTGGTTTAAAATCTTTACTTTATTGATGATAAATTTATTCGGTCCAATTTGATCTTGCCCTGTATACGGATTCCCTTTTGGATTTGAATTTAAATCTAATAGTTTTTCTGTAACAACTGGAATTAGCTTCTCAAACAAGATAACTTTTCCTCCAGAAGCACTGTTATCAAAGTAATTTTGTGCATTTTCATTGTGTTCTAAAGAAAAATAATCTGCTTCTGCCAATTTATTTTTCATTAGACTAATGCTATCTCTTAGTTTTTTTGTTGTCTTTTCATATCGCTGCTCTCCAAATTTCACTTCGCCGCTGTAAAATGCATACGTAAAAACGTTCATTAAAATAGCCAAAATAAAAAGATAAAGCATTAAGGATTTTTTCATTGTGTGGTATAATTAAATTGTAATTTCTAAATTGTCATAAGCCAGAAAAACATTTTCAGGAAGTGTTTTCTGTACTTCTTCGTGAAAACCTAAAACGTGACTAATGTGAGTTAAATAAGCTCTTTCGGGTTTGACAAGATTGATAAAATCTAGCGCTTCCTGCAGGTTAAAGTGAGTATCGTGAGGTTCGACGCGCAAAGCATTTACCACCAAAACTTTCAATCCTTTCAGTTTTTCAACTTCTGCTGGTTCGATTGTTTTTACATCTGTCAGATAAGCAAAATCGTCGATTCGGTACCCAAAAACTTGAAGATCACCGTGCATGGCATTTATAGGAATCGCCATTTTGTCTCCAACAGCAAATGGAGCATTGTTTTGCACTTCAATTGTTTTTACGCTTGGTGCCCCTGGATATTTGTTTACGGTCTCAAAAACATAATCAAAACGGCGTCTTAAATTATCTAAAACACGTTTGTGTCCGTAAATCGGAATTTCGCCCTGTCTGAAATTAAACGGACGTATATCATCTAAGCCAGCTGTATGATCTGCATGCTCATGAGTAAAAAGTATCGCATCTAGTTTTCGACATCCGCAAGAAAGCATTTGCTGTCTGAAATCAGGACCGCAATCTATAACGTAGGAATGCTCGTTCCATGTAATCCAAATGGATACACGAAGCCTTTTGTCCTTAGCATCAGTGCTTTTACAAACTGGATGATCGATTCCGATAATTGGAATGCCTTGAGAAGTACCTGTACCTAAAAAATAAACCTTCAATTGAACTTAATTTTTTTACAAAAATAGGATTATTTCTCTTTCATTAGAAGCCTAATTTACTAACTTTGTAACAAATCTATTTAAAACAAAATGGGTACAGAAATAAAACTCAAGGGTGACAAGGTCATCGAACAGATTCCTTCTATAAAAGACAAAGCGTTACGCATTAATTTAAACGAAAATATTTACGGAACATTTGCTGAGATTGGCGCTGGACAAGAGACAGTTAGACACTTTTTCAGATCTGGAGGTTCGTCGGGAACTATTGCAAAAGCAATGTCTGCCTATGATAAAGATTTTAGTGACGCCGTTTATGGAGCTGAAAATGATGGAAGATATGTTACTGAAGAGCGTTTGAAAAAAATGCTTACCCACGAGGGACAAATCATCGAAGAGCGTTTAAGCCGAGAAAAACACCCTACCAAACTTTTTTTCAGTTACGCCAATACAGTTGCCACAATAGATTTTGCCAAACAATTTAAAGGTCACGGATGGGTTGGAATTCGTTATCAAATTGAACCAGACGAAGCTTATAACGAAATTATTCTTCACATTCGTTTTAAAGAGACTGACGCCAGACTGCAACAAGAAACACTTGGTATTTTAGGGGTAAACTTAATTTACGGTGCTTTTTACAAATACAACGATCCAAAACGATTACTTCGTTATTTATACGATCACTTAGACAAAGATCAGTTAGAGATTGATACCATTAACTTTTCTGGACCTCGTTTTGCCGATGTAGACAATCGTTTGATGAGTTTACAATTGGTTAAAAATGGAATGACCGATGCCGTAATGTTTAATCCTGAAGGGAAAAATATTCTGCCAGCAGCTATTCTTTACAAAAAGAACTTATTAGCTTTAAGAGGAAGTTTCCGCCCAGTTACAAAGGTAAACATGGACATGTATGAGAAATCATTAGAAATGTTTCTCAAAGAAAATAAAGTTGAAAAGAACAACACGCTTGTAATTTTTGAAATCACTCTTTCGAATTTACGTTCTGACGGTGAAATTGACGAACGTGACTTTATGGACAGAGCCGAATTACTTTGTTCGCTTGGTCAGACGGTTATGATTTCGAATTTCCAAGAATATTATAAAGTAGTAGAATATTTCGCTAACTATACCAAAGCCCGTATGGGATTGGCAATGGGTGTAAACAATCTTGTTGATATTTTTGATGAGAAATATTATCGCCATTTAAGTGGAGGAATTCTGGAAGCGTTTGGAAAATTATTCTACCGCGATATGAAAGTATTCTTGTATCCGATGTTAGATGAAGATGGCTCATTAATGAATTCAAACAACTTGAAAGTTCATCCTAGAATGAAAGAATTATACAAATTCTTTAAATTCAACGGAAAAGTGGTTGATATTGAAGATTATGATCCGAATATTCTGGATGTATTCTCGAGAGAGATCTTGAAAATGATCAATCAAGGCAAACCTGGATGGGAACCAATGCTTCCTCCTGGAATTCCTGAAATTATAAAAGAACATCATCTTTTTGGATATCATCCACAGAAAGAATTAGAGCAAAATGCATAAAAAAAAGTCCCTTCGCGGGACTTTTTTATGTTATATCCTTTGCCTTTAATTTTTAACGCAAAGCACGCTAAGATTTTTTATTTGAGTTTCGTTTTAAAAACGAAAAGTTCGCAAAGCTTTGTGCAATAGCCACAGATTATTAAAATTAAAAGGATTAAAAAAAAAATCTTGATAATCTTTATAATCTGTGGCAATAAAATCTCGCATTTTTTTGCTTTGTATTTAATTTTTAACGCAAAATATTCATTATGAAACTTGAAACTTGACGCCGAATGCAGAACCTGCCATACTGTGCGTAGACGCACTGCGGTGCGTCTCTACAGTCCAATATTTGCGTGCATTACGTAAAATCTTTGGCGTGCATTGCGTAAATAATCTTTGCGTTCTTTGCGGCAAAATTTCAACCCATTTTGAGCACAACTTGAAACTTGAAACAAAGAAAAACCTGAAACAAAATTTTATTTCAAAATCTGCGAAGCGTGTTCTTTTGTTTTTACTTTTTCTATTACTTCTTCGATAATTCCTTTTTCGTCGATTACGAAAGTAGTTCTATGAATTCCGTCGTATTCTCTTCCCATGAATTTCTTTGGTCCCCAAACTCCAAAGGCATTAATAACCGATTTATCTTCGTCTGCAATTAGCGGAAAAGGCAATTCGTACTTTTCTTTGAATTTCACTTGTGCTTTTGAGGTGTCGGCACTTACTCCAAGAAGTTCATAATTATTGGCTTGAAAACGGTGAAAATTATCTCTCAAATCACACGCTTCGGCTGTACAGCCAGGTGTGCTCGCTTTTGGATAAAAGAAAACTACCAATTTTTTCCCGGCGTAATCTGCCAGTTTATGTGTTTTTCCGTCTTGATCTGTTCCTGAAAAATTGGGTGCTTTATCTCCTGCTTTTAATGTTGTCATCTCTTTTTAATTTTAGATTTTAGATTGTTGATTTTAGATTCCCGCAAGGTTTGCTAAATGCCTTGTAGATATTATTTACTTTAGATTGTTGATTTTAGATTTTAGACTAAAACAAAGATAGCGTACAACTCTTAACTCATAACTTATAATTCATAACTTTTTTCATGCCCCAGATTGAAGTGGAAACCCCGGAATTATGGCAGTTTACATTTTTTGCATTTAAAAAGCGACCGAAGGAAGCTCTTTTAAATGCTTAAAAATGTTACTGCTATAATGAGGAGTTGAAACGGAAAGCTGGATTAGGCACATCATTAAAATTATAGTATTTTTACAGTCAATAAAATCATTGAAATGAATAAAGAAGCTCGTGTACAGTTTGTTATCGACAAATTGAAAGAACTCTACCCTACTATACCTGTTCCGCTAGATCATAAAGATCCGTATACGCTTTTAATTGCGGTTTTATTGTCTGCGCAATGCACAGATGTTCGTGTGAACCAGATTACGCCTCTTTTGTTTGCAAAAGCTGATAATCCGTATGATATGGTTAAAATGTCGGTGGAAGAAATTAAAGAAATTATTCGCCCTTGCGGTTTGTCTCCGATGAAATCGAAGGGAATTCATGGTTTGTCTGAAATTTTGATAGAAAAACATAACGGAGAAGTTCCGCAAAGTTTTGAAGCGCTTGAGGCTTTACCTGCTGTTGGACATAAAACGGCTAGTGTGGTAATGTCGCAAGCTTTTGGTGTTCCGGCTTTTCCCGTAGACACGCACATTCATCGCTTGATGCACAGATGGAATTTATCTAACGGAAAAAATGTTGCCCAGACTGAAAAAGATGCTAAAAGATTATTTCCGAGAGAATTATGGAACGACTTGCACTTGCAGATTATTTGGTATGGCCGCGAATATTCGCCTGCAAGAGGCTGGAATTTGGAGAAAGACATTATCACTAAAACCGTTGGCAAAAAATCTCTTATTGAAGAAATGGAGAAAAAAACTTTTAATGTGCCAATAAAAAAATTAGATAATTAGATAATTCTCTGTTATTAAAACACATTATCTAATTATCTAATTTAATAGATTATCTAATTTACATACCTGCTTTTAAAGCATTGTATTCTGTATTCATATCAAGTGATCTGTAAACACCTAATAACGTTTTGGTTGCATCTGGATTTTTTGGCTCAAGCGTTAGCACTTTTTTCAAATACGGAATCGCACTTCTTGTTATATCATCTTTTCTGGCATTTAGCTTATCGTATTGCTTCATTTCTGCCGGAGTTGTTCCCAGAGCAGAGATCTCATCGGCAAGATCTTTTTTCATTTGCAATTTCAGATAAGCTAGATTGATATACGCATCAATATAATTTGGATTTAATTCCAGTACATAATTGTAAATCGCTTCTGATTTTGGATAATCCTTTTTTTCAAGATAGGCATACGCCAGATTGCTGTTTATTTCTATTCTTTTGGATGGAATAGATTCTGTTCTTGGCTTTTCGTACAAACCTTGTTGAATTGCAGATTCTCTGGCTTTTGGAGAAATAAAGGTATCTTCTTCTTTTGTTTTTTTGTTTGTAGCATAGTACAGAACTCCTTTTCCAGAATAATTAATCTTTTTCAGAAGTTCATAATAAGTAACGGCAGCATTGAAATCTTTTGCATTTATGGATGAGGCTGCAGCATTACACAAGTTTAAAGTATCTTTTTTATCAAACAAATATACTTTATAACTTTTCTCTGCGCTTTCTTTGAAGTTTCCAGCTTTAAAATCTGCCATTGCGCCATTTACAAGACTGGCTTTCATATCTTTCAAAGCCATATTAGCTTTTACTGTCCATTTAAATTTTCCTGATTCGTTTTCGTATAAAAACACATCTTGGTACAATTGCGACGCCAATGTAAAATTATTGGCAGCATCAATGTTTTTTACAGCCAAATCTTTTAATACGTTACCTTTTAAGAAATAATAATCCGACTTGTCTTCATCAGATGCGTTAAGAATAAGGTATTCTGTTTTGGTTAAAATTGCCAAAGCGTCTTGGCTATTTCCTTTATCAAATAAAGACTGCGCTTCCTTAATTTTGTCTTTTTGGGCAAATGCGCCAATGCTGATCATTAATAAGCACGACAACATTTTAATGTTCTCTTTCATTTTACGGTTAAGTTTTGGTGATTAAATGATTTTCTTATTTTCTTGAGGCAATAGCAACAGACAATTAAACTGGTTTAAAAATTATCTTTATTGCTATTTTTTGAGTAAATACTGCTGGTCCAACTATTTTCTCAAAATCAAATGAGCATCAAAACTTAACAAAATAAAGCAGGGTAGTTTTTCTTCATAAACAATCTGTTTTGGGGTTAAATATTTAGTTATTACGTTGTTATTTTTCTAATTCTTTGAATAAAACCAGTACTCTTATACGAATAATACTTACGAAATCATTTTTATCGAACAAAAAGCTAGTTTTTTAACTAAAATAAAATTAAAAACTAAATAAACATATAAAATCTCATCAAAATATTAAATTTTAACAAAACACGAGGAAAATGATGTAAAAAACTTATATTTTTTAAGTTCAAAATATAAACAAAATAAAAAACTCACTATTTGTATAAGTAATACAAACAGTGAGCTTTTTCAACCGAAACGACCATTCGGTTTATTTTTAATAAACATCCGACAGGAGCAGTGGGGTGTTTAGTTAGCTATAATCTCAAAATTTTTATCTTCAATCTTAACTACTGTCAAGGCTTTAGAATAATTCAATAAAAAAGAAACGACTTCTTTATTAGGTTTAAGATTTTTGGAAGCTAATGCTTTTTTTGAGTAAATTTTCCCCATACTGTAAAAATGATTTATACTAGTATAACGGACTAAATATCAAAATAGTATTAGTTGGTTAAAATAATTTGATGTTTATCTATTATTTTTCTCAAATTCATTAGCGCGTAACGCATTCTTCCTAGTGCTGTATTGATGCTTACGCCTGTAATTTCTGAGATTTCTTTGAAACTCATATCTTGGTACATACGCATTACCAATACTTCTTTTTGATCTTCTGGAAGTTCTTCTATCAACTTTTTTAGATCCAATTCGACTTGGTCAACAATCATTTTGCCTTCTATTGTCAGCGCATCGTCAGACATGATAGAGAAAATAGAAAACTCTTCTGTTTCTCTGTACATCGGCATTTTTTTTGTCTTGCGAAAATGGTCTACGATTAAGTTATGAGAAATACGCATTACCCAAGGCAGAAATTTACCTTCTTCGTTATAAGAATTGCTTTTTAAAGTCTTGATTACTTTAATAAATGTATCTTGAAAAATATCATTTGAAATATCTCTATCAGCAATCTTAGAATATATAAAACCATATATCTTAGATTCGTGCCTTTTTATTAATGTCGCCAAAGCAGCTTCGCTACCGTCAACATAATTTTTTACTAATAGAGCGTCTGGAGTATGCAGATCAGCCATAATAACTACTTTTTTAGTTTTATTTTAAAAATTTGGAGTATTTTTCTAAAAAGTAGTTTTTTTAAATAGGCGTTTCTTTTTTTAGGTTATGTTAATATTGTGACCAAATTTAACAATTTTTAATTTTAAAATGCAAATAAATCATTAATTATTATTAGTAAAACTTTTATTAATGTACAATAAACATAAAATTTACGTACAAAGTGCTAAAAATCCGTAAAACAAATGCTAGGAAAAAGTGTTAAAAAACGAACCTAAATACCTAATAATTAATGAGATAATTTTTATTCTTTTCTTCTAATCAGATTTCAAATTACAATTTTTATTGAAATAATCCGACAATCGGAGAATATTTTTTTGCAGACTGTGTTAAAACTGGATCAATACAGCTCTAAAAAAGTACACTTTTACAGCTAAATCTGCTTCAAAAAGTCTTTCAGTTAGAGTAAAATAGTTAAAATTTGGAACTAAATCCTTAACTAAATCCAATTCAAAATTGATTACTTTTGTAAAAATTGACTTTTTTATGCAAATTGACCTTTCTAAAATAGATCCGAAATCAAATATTATAATTAAAGGAGCGCAGGTACATAATCTAAAAAATGTAGATGTGGTTATTCCGAGAAATAAACTGGTTGTCATTACAGGTCTTTCAGGATCAGGAAAATCAAGTTTAGCTTTTGATACTTTATATGCCGAAGGACAAAGACGTTATGTAGAAAGTTTATCTTCTTATGCGCGTCAGTTTCTGGGCCGTTTAGACAAACCAAAAGTAGAATATATTAAAGGTATAGCGCCTGCAATTGCTATTGAGCAAAAAGTAAATACGACTAATGCTCGTTCGACTGTTGGGACTTCTACTGAAATTTACGACTATATCAAACTTCTGTTTGCGAGAATTGGGCGAACCTACTCTCCTATTTCTGGACAAGAGGTTAAAAAAAATACCGTTACAGATGTTATTTCTGATGTAAAAAGTCTTCCTCTTGACAGCAGATGGCTTTTGCTTGCTCCTATACATCTTGAAGAAGGAAGGCAATTAGAAGACAAACTAAAAGTGCTTCTGCAGCAAGGTTTTGCACGTATTTTGGTTGACAATGAAATGGTTCGTCTAGATGAATTTTCTGCTTCAGATTTGCATCAATTAGATAATAAAGACATTTTACTGATTATTGACCGTATTGTTGTAAAAGAGGAAGAAGAATTTTATAACCGTCTGGCAGATGCTGTGCAAACTGCTTTTTTTGAAGGAAAAGGAATTTGTTATCTTCAAGAATTAAATGCAGAGAAGAGATTTTCTTATTCGAATAATTTTGAGCTTGACGGAATGACTTTTCTCGAGCCAAATGTTCACTTATTCAGTTTCAACAATCCATATGGGGCTTGCCCGGTTTGCGAAGGTTATGGAAACATTATTGGTATTGATGCCGATCTGGTTGTTCCAAATACTGCTTTGTCTGTTTATGAAAGTGCTATTTATCCGTGGCGCGGAGAAAGCATGAGCTGGTATAAAGATGAGTTGGTAAAACATGCTTACAAATTTGATTTCCCTATTCATAAGCCTTATTTCCAATTAACTGACGAACAAAAAGATTTAATTTGGACTGGAAATCAATATTTTCAGGGACTAAATGATTTCTTTAGAGAATTAGAAGAAAAAAATTATAAGATTCAAAACCGTGTAATGCTTTCACGTTATCGCGGCAAAACAAAATGTCACGCTTGTAAAGGGAAACGCTTGCGCGAAGAAGCTTCTTATGTAAAAATCAACGGAAAAACAGTTTCTGATTTGGTTGATTTACCAATTAAACATTTGGTTACTTTTTTCAAAAATATAGAATTAAACGTTTACGAACAGCAGATTGCGAAACGCTTGATGGTCGAAATCAATAATCGTCTTTCCTTTTTAACTGAGGTTGGTTTAGACTATCTTACTTTAAATCGAAATTCTGCAACGCTTTCTGGAGGAGAATCGCAACGTATTAACTTGGCAACTTCTCTAGGAAGCAGTTTGGTTGGTTCGATGTATATTTTGGATGAACCAAGTATTGGTCTGCATCCTAAAGATTCTGAAAGATTAATTAAAGTATTGCTTTCTCTTCGCGATTTAGGAAATACCGTAATTGTGGTAGAACATGATGAAGATATCATGAAAGCTGCCGATATGATTATAGATATTGGTCCAGAAGCTGGAACTTTTGGTGGAAAACTAGTTGCGCAAGGAACTTATGATGAAATTCTGCAATCTGATTCTTTAACTGCGAAATATTTAAATGGTGATTTAGAAATTACTGTTCCAAAGAAAAGACGAAAATTCAAAAAACATATTGATATTATTGGTGCACGCGAAAACAACTTAAAAAACATTAATGTTACATTTCCGTTAGATGTTTTAACTGTAGTTACCGGTGTTTCTGGAAGTGGAAAAAGTACGCTGATTAAGAAAATCTTGTTTCCAGCTATGCAGAAAAAACTGGAAAGCGCGGCCGAAAAAGCGGGACAGTTTACTGAAATTTCAGGATCATTTTCGCAGATCAAACATATTGAGTACGTAGATCAAAATCCGATTGGGAGAAGTTCTCGATCGAATCCTGTAACGTATATTAAGGCGTATGATGATATTCGTGATTTGTATGCCAAAGAAAAATTATCAAAAATAAGAGGCTATCAGGCTAAACATTTCTCTTTTAATGTTGACGGAGGCCGTTGCGAAACTTGTAAAGGTGAAGGTTCTATAAATGTTGAAATGGTTTTTATGGCCGATGTTTCTCTTCCTTGCGAAACTTGTGGCGGAAAACGATTTAAAAAAGAAATTTTAGAGGTTACTTTTGACAATCAGAATATCAATGATATCCTGACGATGACGATTGACGATGCCATTGCTTTTTTCGAAAAAAATAAACAGGCCAAAATCACACAGAAATTACAGCCTTTACAAGATGTTGGTTTAGGGTATGTTCAATTAGGACAGTCTTCTTCTACTCTTTCTGGTGGAGAGGCACAGCGTATTAAATTGGCTTCTTTCTTGGTTAAAGGCGCGACAAAAGACAAAGCTTTATTTGTTTTTGATGAACCTACAACGGGACTTCATTTTCATGACATTAAAAAACTTTTGGCTTCGTTTGACGCTTTAATCGAAAAAGGACATTCTATAATCGTTATCGAACACAATCTTGATCTTATAAAATGTGCAGACTGGATTCTTGATTTAGGTCCTGAAGGTGGAGAAAATGGAGGTCATTTACTTGCCTCTGGAACTCCAGAAGATATTGTAAAAGTAAAAGAATCGGTAACTGGAGTTTACTTAAAAGATAAACTATAATAAGTCCCGTCTCAAATAACAAAGCCATAAATACAATTGATTAGTTTGTATTTATGGCTTTATAATTTTATTTCTCTTTTTAATAATGTTTTAAGCTACTAGACATCTTTCTTCAAACGGAAGACCATCTTCGTCAATAGCTACTAAAATCTTTTTTTGTTTTGAAGCTTCAAAGGTAAGATACAGCCAAGCAAATGACCATAAACCTAGAGTTAAACAAAAAATAATAAAATTCAAACTGTGGTTAACCACTTTTCCTCCTTTAGACAAGACTGCGAAAAGCAACTCATCATTTCTTTCTTCTAAAGTAAATCCATTATGAACTTTGTTTGAAATCATATTAGAAAATACTTGCATGCTTTGTTCCTGGCTGAGATGATTGTTTTTCATAATTAATTTAATCTACCATTAATCCAATAACTAATTTCGTCTACTATTTCTTGCAAATTTATCTCTCTCGAAAGCATAAAACAATACCCATATTTAGGTATTTTTGTTAGAAATAATTATGCAATTTCTTCAAAGTAATGCTAAACCTTTAGTATAAAGTTAATTTTAATTCGATTAATTACAAAATATTCAGGTGTTAAAGTTTATTTTTTAATACCTAATTGTCAATTATTTAACCTTAAAAATGACCTTGAAAATTGAATTCTAGCTACTCTTCTTTCAAGTATTCTGGCGGAATTGCTGTT
The DNA here is from genome assembly GCF_054075165.1 of Flavobacterium erigeronis. Taxonomy (NCBI): domain Bacteria; kingdom Pseudomonadati; phylum Bacteroidota; class Flavobacteriia; order Flavobacteriales; family Flavobacteriaceae; genus Flavobacterium; species Flavobacterium erigeronis. The sequence continues at coordinate 16,920 of NZ_JBSKGP010000004.1, forward strand.
GCGCTTCCATCTCTGAAAGCACTGTAGTGTGGCGACATAATCTCTATTCCTGCTGCAAAGAAAGAATCTTGAATATTTTGATGCAATGAGGAATAAATTCTTGGCTGTTTCGTTGGCTCTTTAGTGTAAACATTAATTTGATACGAAACATAAAAATCATCTAAACTCGTTTGCAATACAAATGGTTTTGGCTCTTTTTCAGTCATTTCAGTTTTTAATGCGGCATCAATCAAAGCGGCGTAAATGTCTTTCCATGGCACATCATAACCAATCGTGACTGTCGTATGAATAAGCAATCCGGCAGTTGACTGTTTGGTGTTTGCCGAATAATTGGTCGAAGTACTGGACAAAACTGTAGCATTCGGAATCGTAATATCTTCAAATTTTGGCGTTCTTATTCTGGTAACCAATGCCGTTTTTTCTATTACTTCTCCGCTTACATCACCAATCTTTATATAATCACCAATTTTAAACGGGCGCATATACGTAATTACTAAACCCGCCACCATATTAGCAATAGCGTTAGAAGAACCAAGAGAAAACAGAACCCCGACAAATACCGAAACTCCTTTAAAAATTGGAGAATCTGAACCTGGCAGATACGGAAAAATAATAACCAGCATAAAAGCGTACATCAGCAGTCTGATTACATTGAATGTTGGCAATGCCCAATCGCTATAAAATCCGTCAATTTTTATGTTTTCAGATTTTATTTCGTCAAAGAAAAATTTAATGATTTTGAGCGCATATTTAAAAATGATAACAATTACTATAATCGTAAACAGACTTGGCAAGAATCCTAGAAATCCCATTAATGCAGATTTAGCCGGCGTCAAAATCCATCTAAGAAGCATTGTTGTGTAATCTTTAGTAGCTGGAAATATGCTGAATAAAACAGGAAGCGACAAGTAAACAATTAAAATAAGTGTTACTATTTTTATAAAACCAAAAAAACGGAGAAACAAAATCAGCTGCCTTTCTGGAGATAATATTTTGATTGTATTATAATTGACTCCTTTAAAATATCTAGCTTTATTTTTGACAATATAATTTTTAATCAGATTAAAAACCTTCCCGACCAAAAACAAAACCAAACTAATAATAAGAATTAATAAAGCCGTATATCCGATTCGTTTAGGCAATTGAGAATAATTCTCATTTTGGTATAGGATCGCATTTCTAATTTTCGCCAGATTTCTATTGGCAATTTTAGTTATAGTGCTATTTTCTGCTTTTGCATCAGCATCAAAAACAGACATTATGACTAAATCATTTTGATAGATAATATCCATCGAAGCATCCGAAGGAACAACTTTAAGCGAATCTTTTTCAAAGAAAGATTCGTTGTAAAGTCTTTTTATTTTATTGGTAATATATTCTGCACGCTCTTTTGCAGAAAAAGAACCAACATGATGATAAACCAAAAAGAGCGTGTCTTTGAAAGGTTTTACAGGATAACCCTTGAGTTTCGCTGTCGAAATTTCTTTATCAGTGCTTTTCAGATCAGGAGCCTGTGCAAATACAGAAAAAGAAAATAAAATAAAGAAAAAAGCTAATAACCTAAGTACTTTTATTTTCATATTCAATTAGAAATAAATTAGTTATCCTTTCTAACAAATATAAAAACAAAAAAGTTATGATTTTTTAAATTGCTTTCTTTTTTACAGAAAAATCAGATCAAATTTTAAACCCTAATTTCTTAAAGATCGAATCAATAACATTATTGATATCTGACGAAATTTTAAATTTATAATTCAGATAAACATATAATATAGTTACCAAAATAGATTTTAAAGCGATACTTATTAACTGGAAAAATGGAAATTCCCAAAAATAAAACAGCAGAAACAATACAAAAGTAAGCAGCATAGAATCAATAGTCTGTTTTGTAAAAGGGTACAAATGCAGTTTCTTCACCACAAACAGCAGTTTTGCCAAACTATACAAAGTAATCGATAGCAGAGTTGCAAATGCAGAACCAAAAATTCCCCAGATAGGAATAAAGATCAAATTTAAAATTACGGTTAAAACAACGAGCATTAATCCTAAATACAATACCATACGGTAATATTTGGTATTGAAAATAATAGCATTATTGTTTCCTAAAATAAGGTCAAAATATTTAGAAAGACCAATCATAAAAACTACAGAAATTCCGCCACTATATTCTTTCGGAACTAATTCGTATAATTGGTTAATATTGACAAAAATACAAAGCATTACAAAACCACCCACGATCTGTAAATTGATGGAAGTCTTTTTATAAAGCTGATTTAATTCGTCGAATTTGTTATCGTGCATTAATTTAGCTGTAATCGGGTACACAATCTGATGCATCGCACGACTTGGAACTGAAATTACCAAAGCAATATAAGTCGCAACGGAGTAATAGGCGATGTTTTCGATTTTCATATACTGATTCAAAATCAGTTTATCGCCGTCTAAAAGTAAGTTCGCAACACTTCCAGATAAAATAATATAAAAAGTATATTCCATTACACTTTTTACATTTTCAGGTATAGAAATTTGAAAATTAGGCTTTTTAACATAAAAAGCATAAAACATGGTTACGATAAAAGCTATAAAATAAATCGCCGCTGTTACATAAACAAACTGAACCAGACTGATCCAATTGAAATACAACGCTATTAAAGCAAAAGTCGAAAGCAATCTTAAACCGACTTCTTTTATAAAATTTCCAAAAACAGAATGCATGTGAACCCTAGCCCACGCATAAAAAATTTCAAAATAAGCCATACAGATTCCGATAAACGGAATAAGCAGCATAAATTCGCGCACAATAGGATTTTCTTTCGAAACAAAATCGGTTATGTCGTCGTAAAAGAAGATTCCGATAAGTCCTAACGGAATACACATTAAAAGCGGAAACAACGCTGTAAAAGACAAAAACTGCTCTCTTTCTTCTTCTGTTTTATACTGCGAATAAAATTTTACAAGCGTATTCTGCATTCCGATCGCGAACAAAGGCATAATTACATTTGCCGCAGAAGTAACGTAATTTGTTAAAGCGTAATAAGTTGCTCCAAGAAAAACGGGATAAAGATATAAAGTATTTATGGCTCCGATACCAAAACCAATGTATGTAATTATAGTGTTTTTAAAAGACTGATTTAAGACAATACCCATTTCTTGAGTTTAGATTGTATTTGAAATTTTAATGATTATCCTTTAATCAGCTGTGCTAATTGCTTGGTCAGGTTTTTTCTCGAATATTGCTGTAAACCAATTCCGTGCGATTGCAGTTTCCCTTCCAAAAACTGATTAAAAAAGTCCAAAATTACACTTTTTAACTTCGCTTTTTCAGAATAATCAAAAAATACTCCTGTATTGGTCTGCGTAACGATATCTGCAAAGTCAGAACCTTGAGGCCCAATGGCAATTATTGGACGGTTTGAAACCATATATTCAAACAATTTTCCTGGAATAATGCTTTTCGTATCTTCAGAATTAATTTCGATCAAAAGCAGAACCTGAGATTTTCTTTGATGTGCAACCGCTTCTTTATGAGAAACGTAACCCACCAAGTTCAAATAATCATTTAACTGATGTTCTTGTATCGCATCTAAAACTTCCTGACTTACGGCTCCAATTAATTTTATTTCTAAATGAGATTTAAACTCCGGAACTTCTTTTAGCAATTCAACCAAAACTTCCCAAAGAAATGGCGGATTTCTGTCTGATAAGAAAGAACCAATATGAGCTAAAGTAAATTTGGTGTCTAATGTTTGTTTTTCAACTGTTTCAACATCGTAACCATTTGTAATTACCGTAATTGGCTTAGTGGTAATCGCTTCAAATTCCGTTTTCGTAGTTTTACTTGTTACAATAATTTCATCAGCAGAATTAAGCACTTTATGCTCTAATTTTTTATGTTTTTTCTCCGCATAAGAAGACAATCGAAGTGCTTTATGATATCCGATTGTTGTCCAAGGATCACGAAAATCGGCAAACCATTTCACTTTCAATTTTTGCTGTAATTCTAAACCAATTAAATGAAGACTATGCGGCGGTCCAGAAGTTACAATCGTATCGATATTGTTCTCCTGAATATATTTTTCTAGATAAGAAACAGACGGTTTTACCCAAAAAACACGGGCATCTGGAATAAAAAGATTTCCTCGAACCCAAAGAAACGTTTTGTCTAAGAAAGTCTGTTTTTTCTTTTGAGGAAAAATTCCCGAACTGATTTTTTTGGTTTTATTTTTCGAAAAAACAGAAGCCAATTGGTAGGGCTCCCAAATTTTATTCTTTAAAACAATTACTTTGTCTGATATTTCGCTTATCAATCCTTCGTCAACAATGGGATAAGTTGGATTTTCTGGAACATAAACTATAGGCTGTACATCAAATTCTGGCAAATATTTTACAAATTTCAACCAACGCTGTACGCCAGGCCCACCGGCAGGCGGAAAATAATAGGTAATTATTAAAAGTTTTTTTTGTTCCATCTAAGATTTATTCTGTTTCACAGAGATTCGCAAAGTGCTCGCTAAGAATCGCAAAGATTTTCTAAATTATTTTTGTGTGTCTTTGTGACTACTTTGTGAATCTTTGCGGTAGAATTTTTCGAAATAAATCCCCGCAGCTAAAAGCACCAACATTCCAATTGAACTTATCAAAGTAATTGTTCCTCCGGTTTTGATAATCTGAGGTTCAAATTTAAATTCAATCGTATGTTTTCCTGCAGGAACTTCCATTGCTCTCAAAACATAATCAACAGGGAAATGATCTGTTAATTTACCATCGATATAAGCATTCCAACCATTTTTATAATACATTTCAGAGAAAACAGCTAAACCATCATTCTCTTTATCTGATTTGTATTTGATGTAATTTGGCTTATAAGTAACAACTTTAATGGTTCCAGTTGTATCTAAAGGTTTCTTTAATCTCGCATTTTGAAATTTATTTTCATGTTCATGAACATTAAATACCGCTACTTTTTTAGTATCCAAAGTATTCAAGGCTTTCATGACATCATCTGGCTTGTTTACCAGTTTTACAGACTCCACAAACCAAGCATTTCCGTTAGCATCTGGATTAAGTGTCGGAATTTGATTTCCTGTGCTATCTACCTGAATCACATACTTAACATTCAACATATTAAGCACTTCCAGATTATTTTTAGCAATTTGATAATCGTATAACTGCTGCATTCTTCTTGGTCTTACAGCACTATAACCTCCAATTGTTTTATGGAAATAAGAAGATCTTCCCTGTAATTGTCCCTGAAGATCGAATACACGATAAACAGAAGTATCTTTTAAAATTTGAGCATCTGCTTGAGTTTCTTGGAAAGGTGCTGCAATCTGAACCGGACTTACGAAATCTTTTGCCGAAACATATTTTTTATCCACAAAAAACAAATCAAAAATCATTACAATTCCAATAACGATTAAAGTTGTCGTTTGAGAGAATCTGTTTTTAATAAACATCCAAAGCACAACAAAAGTAACCACGATTAAAAATCCAGATCGTAAGATATCTGCATAATACATCGTCATTCTGTCTTCTTTTAAAGCGTCAACAAAACCTGGCCCGTAGCTTTCCATGAAATATTGGTCGCTCGCTCCTGTAAAATGGAAGAAACTTTTTGCTATTAACAAAATTACCAATACTCCTAAACCAAAAACTCCTGTCTGCACCAATGCTTTTTGCTGTAATTTTGGTTCATCTTTAGCTTTAAAGAATGACTTTAATCCCATAACAGCCAAAACAGGAAAACATAGTTCTAGAATTACCTGAATAGATGAAACCGCTCTAAATTTATCGTAAAGAGGAACGTATTCGATAAAGAAATCCGTTAATAAAGAGAAGTTTTTTCCCCAAGAAAGCACTAAAGTGAAAAGCGCTCCAGTAAGGAAAACATATTTAATTTTTCGATCATCAATAAATAAAGCTAAAACAGCCAAAAAGAAAACCACAGCTCCAATATAAGCTGGCGCTGAAACAATCGGCTGATCTCCCCAATACGTTGGCATTCCAGAAACAAAATCTTGAGCTTGAGACGAAGGAACGCCTTGCTCTACCATAAAGGCGTACATACGACTGTCTGTACCAACATTTTCGTGGCTTGAACCTCCAAATATTCTTGGAGCAATTAAATTCAAACTTTCTGCAATTCCATAACTATATTCTGTAATATAGTCTGTAGTCATAGAAGCAGTCGTTTCATTTTTAGATCCGTCTGGATTAAATGTCAGCTCACTTTTATCTCTAATACTGTATTTAGCATATTCTTGTGTAGCCATTAAATTACCGGCATTGGCACCTAATGCAAAAATCCCCGCAACTAATAAAACGCCACAAGAAATTAAAAGCCCTTTAAAATCTTTTTCTTTAATAAAATTAAAAGCATAATAACCTGTTAGAATCAATAAGAAAATCAATAAATAATAGGTCATCTGGAAGTGATTGGCACTAATTTCTAATGCCACGGCAAACATGGTGAGCAAACCTCCCCAAATGTATTTTTTCTGAAAAACGAGTATAAAACCTGCAATTACTAAAGGCATATAGGCAATAGCATGCGCTTTGGCATTATGTCCAACTCCTAGAATAATAATCATATAAGTTGAAAAACCAAACGCAATTGAACCTATAAAAGCTTTCAGCGGATCTGTTTTTAAAACCAATAATAAGCCATAAAAGCCGAGGAAATATAAAAACAAGTAATCTGCAGGACGCGGAAGAAAACGCAATACGTCATCAACTTTACCTATAAAATCGTTCGGATAATTTGCACCAAGCTGGTATGTTGGCATACCGCCAAAAGCAGAATTCGTCCAATAAGGTTCTGCATTTTCTACTGCTCTAAAGTCATTTTGCTCTTTTGCCATTCCGGTGTATTGAGCAATATCAGACTGGAAAATTTGTTTTCCTTGAAGAACTGGATAAAAATAAATTAATGAAACAAGAATAAAGCCCAGAACTACAAGGGCATGCGGATAGAACTTATTTACTATTTTCAATTTTGGCTGGTTTGGGTTAAAATGAATCCTAAATTTTCAGGACACAAATCTAATCTATTTCTTCGTAATCAACATACTCACCCACTTTTTTGGTTTCGCGCGGGTTTTTAGCATTAGCTGTATTAATGATTATTTCATCATTATTATTTGTGTTGCTATTGTTCTGATATCTATTACCTTGATTATATTGTTGCTGTTGTCTTTGAAAATTTTCACTGGCATTTTCTACTGCCTTTTTAACCAACACAGGCAAAAAGATTTTAGCTAAAAATTTAAAAATGTAATAAAAAGCTATAACCCACATGATGGTCTTGAACAAACCTGAAAAAGATGCTTCTTGCATAACTATATATTTTTTTCCAAAATTAATAAATCCGTTGCTTAAAAATAAAATATGAATCTTAAATAAATAATAAAATATGTACATTTGAAATGCGTTATTATTTTTCAACTCAAAAAAAATTATATGTTCAAAATTAAAAACTTACTTGCCCCGGTACTTTTTTTTATTCCACAACTGTTTTTTGCGCAATATACTGACGTCATTAACTCAAATCGCCCAGGTGAAACAATGTCTGCCTACGCCGTTGGAAAATCTGTTATTCAAGCCGAATTAGGTGTTTACGGCATTAAAGAAAAACACGACTTATTAGACTACGATGCCAGCGGATTCGGTACAGATTTAACTATTCGATATGGCGCTTTTCTCGAACAATTAGAATTCATCGCTGATTTACAATACCAAACCGAGAATTTTGATACTCCGTACACCAGCTACAAAAAGAATAATTTTAGACGCACGGTTTTAGGAGCTAAATATCTTATTTATGATCCGTACAAAAATTACAAAAAAGAAGTAAACATCTACAGCTATAAAGCCAATCGAAATTTTCAATGGCGAGAGCTTATTCCAGCTGTTTCTGTTTTTGCAGGAGCTAATTTTGTTGGAGCCGATAATCCTTATTATTTTTCTCCTGATGGCGCTATTTCTCCTAAAGTATCGATTATTACACAAAATTTATTAGGAGGCGGAGCTTGGGTTTTTGTGACTAATATTATTGCAGATTATATTGGAACCGACTATCCAAGTTACGGATATGTATTAACTTTGACGCACGGTTTTAATGACAGATGGTCTGGTTTTGTTGAAAATCAAGGATATAAAAGTGATTTCTACAGCGATTCAATTCTTCGTGGAGGAGCAGCTTTTCTTCTTTCTTCTAATATGCAGGTTGATGCTTCTATAAGTACCAATTTCAAAAACACACCTTCTATATTATATGGCGGTGTTGGCGTATCATGGCGTTATGATGGATGGTACAAAGAGAAGGTAGTTGAAGATAAAGCAGCCGCTAGAGCAAAAAAGAATCCTGATAATGAAAAAGCAATTGACTATCAAGAAAAAGAACGAAAGCGTAAAGCTAAATACGAATAAACTGAATAACTAGACCCTTTTATAGAAGGACTCTCAATACCATCTTAATGATTACAATTAAAGAAGCTAAAAGCAAAAAAGAATTAACCGAATATATCAAATTTCCTTTTTCATTATATAAGGACAGCCCATATTGGGTGCCGCCTATTATTTCAGACGAATTGGAATCTTTTGATAAAACTAAAAATCCTGCTTTTGATAATGCCGAAGCTTACTTTTATTTAGCTTACAGAGACAACAAAATTGTTGGGCGTATTACTGCTATTATCAATTGGTCTGAAGTTAACAATCAGCATAAGAGAAAAGTGCGTTTTGGATGGTTTGATGTAATTGATGATATTGAAGTTACAAAGGCATTGCTTGAAAAAGTATATGAATTAGGAAGAAAACACAATTTAGAGCATGCTGAAGGCCCAATGGGATTTTCGAATCTCGATAAAGTTGGGGTTCTTACTGAAGGATATGACCAAATTGGAACCATGATTACATGGTACAATCACCCGTATTATGTAACGCATTTGGAGCAATTAGGGTTTCAGGTTGAAAAACAATATATAGAAAGTATATTTCCTTTTTCTAATGTAAAACCAGAATTCTTTCAGAAAGCACAAGAGTTAATCAAAAAGCGCTACGGATTAAAAGCGCTTAATTTTACCAAAACAAAAGACATTATGCCTCATGTAGACAAAATGTTTGATTTGTTTAATGAATCTTATGAAAAACTGGCTTCGTTTGTAGCTATTTCTGATGTTCAAAAAGAATATTTTAAAAAGAAATATATCAGCTTTATTAATCCAGAATATATCAAATTTGTTGTTGATAAAGATGATAATCTGGTAGCTTTCAGTATTGTAATGCCAAGTTTTGTTGAAGCTTTACAAAAAATAAAAGGAAAATTGTTTCCGTTTGGATTTTTGCAGTTATTAAAAGCTAAAAAACACAGTAAAGATGTTGTTTTCTACCTCATCGGAGTTCATCCTGACTATCAAAATAAAGGTGTAACAGCGATTATATTTGATGAATATTATAAAACGTTTTCTGCCAAAGGAATTCAGACTTGTATCAGAACTCCTGAGTTATTAGAGAACAATGCCATTCATTTGCTTTGGAAAAACTTTGATCCTACTATTCACTGTCAGAGAAAGACCTATTTGAAGAATCTTTAATTTTAGTCCTTAACTCTTAGTTGTTAGTCCCTAGTATTAAGCAATTAATGTCAAAAAATAAGCACTTAGCGTTAAGGACTAAGGGCTAAGGACTAAAAAAAACATAAAAAAAATCCATTCGTCCCCAAAACGAATGGATTTTTCACTTTATAAAACACATCATTACTCTACTTTGCAATCTACTTTTACCAAAGTATTTTTTTGATCAAATTTAAGCTTTGATTTATCTTTAAAAGAAACTTTGTTATTTGCTTCTACTACATCTCCATATCCTTCAATAAAAGTTCCGTCTTTTTGAAGAAAAACAACTTCTCTAACAGATGAAACTCCTTCAGAATTAAAAGTATAATCTGCGACCAAAGTATCTCCTTTCATATTTCCAATTAAACTTCCCTCGTTTTTATCTTTTCCAACCAAATTATAACTTAGTGTCCCGTTTACTTCTTGATGAGAATTTACGTTGAAACTCATCTCGATAACACTTCCGTTAGCTCTCCAAGCATAACATTGATCCCCTGCCGGTTCTACAATTTCTGCTTCTTTAGGTGGACTAGGCGTAATTTGTACTGGCTCTGTTGTCGTTGTTTCTTTTTTACATGAAGCAAAAATCGACAAGGCAAGTACTGCTGTTAGTGTTAGTACTTTTTTCATATTTTCTATTTTTATTTTGTGATTATAGTATAAAGTTAATTCAATTCAAAAAAAAATCCATTCGTAGAACAAATGGATTTTTTACATAATTCCCACTTAAGGAAATCTATTTTTTTTTTAGAATTTACGAAACGTCAACAGTTGTACGTTCTGCAATTTCTTTATAAGTTCCGTTAACTAATTTCTCACGAATTGCTTCGAAAGCTGTTAAAGTCTCTTCGATATCAGCTAAAGTATGAGAAGCTGTAGGAATCATTCTCAATAAGATAATTCCTTTTGGAATAACTGGATAAACAACAATAGAAAGGAAAATACCATAATTTTCTCTTAAATCGTTTACCATTACCATTGCTTCAGGAATACTTCCTTCTAGGTAAACTGGTGTGATACAAGTATTTGTATCACCAATATTAAATCCTTTTTCTTTAAGACCGCTTTGTAATGCATTTACATTTTCCCAAAGTTTGTCTTTAATTGCAGAAGACTGACGCAATAACTCTAAACGTTTCAAAGAACCAATAGTTTGAATCATTGGCAATGCTTTTGCAAACATTTGAGAACGTAAGTTGTATTTCAAATAATCGATAACTGTTTTATCAGCCGCTACGAAAGCACCAATATTAGCCATAGATTTTGCAAAAGTAGAGAAGTAAACATCAATCTGATCTTGAACTCCTTGCTCCTCACCTGCTCCAGCACCCGTTTTTCCTAAAGTACCAAATCCGTGAGCATCGTCTACTAATAATCTGAAATTGTATTTTTTCTTTAATTCAGCAATTTCTTTTAATTTTCCTTGCTGTCCGCGCATTCCAAAAACACCTTCCGTAATAAATAAAATACCTCCGCCTGTTTCTTCTGCCATTTTAGTAGCACGCTGCAAGTTTTTCTCCATACTTTCCAAATCATTGTGTTTGTATGTGAAACGTTTACCCATGTGCAAACGAACACCATCAATGATACAAGCATGTGAATCAACGTCATAAACAATAATGTCATTTTTAGTAACCAAAGCATCAATAATAGACACCATTCCTTGGTAACCAAAATTCAATAAATAAGCAGATTCTTTCATTACGAATTCTGCTAATTCATTTTCTAATTGTTCGTGGTAAGTAGTGTGTCCAGACATCATACGAGCTCCCATCGGATAAGCTGCACCAAACTGAATTGCTGCATCTGTATCTGCTTTACGAACTTCTGGATGATTAGCTAAACCTAAATAATCATTTAAACTCCAGTTTAAAATATTTTTTCCGTGAAATTGCATTCTAGGACCCAACTCTCCTTCTAACTTTGGGAAAACATAATAACCTTCTGCTTGAGAAGCCCATTTTCCTAAAGGTCCTTTATTGTCCTGAATTCTTTCGAATAAATCTTTTACCATAATATATGTAGTAATTTTTTTTACTTAATCAGCGAGCAAAAATAATCATTATTAATTTAAAATGAAGAGCCTCAATTATTTTTATTAAAAAATATTCTGCTGCAAAAAAATAATACAGTTTTGCGTCTCTTTGTTTGCTCCCAAAAAGCCCCGTTTCCCACTGTAATTATGCCAAAACATGATTAATATCATAATAAAGGATAAAAAAGTCTTTTATTTTTGTTTAGAAATTTAACACAAAACAAAATAATAGATCATGAAACACACTACCAAAACCCGGATTAAAACGAGTGCTCTAATCTGTTCGTTATTTATGCTGCTAATTTTAGGAAGCTGTAAAAAAGAACAAGATAAAATTTACGCAGACATTACAACTCAAGGCGAAATGGAGGCCGAACTTACTGCTCCTCCTCACGTTCCTAAACCTGTTGGCGACAGAACCGCAATGAAGTTAAAATTAAACATGGAAATCAAGGAACAAGAAGGCACAATGACAGATGGTGTAAAATATACCTATTGGACATTTGGTGGCTCAGTTCCCGGAAGTTTCATTAGAACCCGGGTTGGCGATGAAGTAGAATTTCACTTAAAAAACCATCCGGATAATAAATTGCCTCACAATATCGATTTACATGCTGTAACTGGTCCAGGAGGTGGAGCAACTTCTTCTCTTGTAGCTCCGGGTCATGAAAAAGTTTTTAGTTTTAAAGTGATAAATCCTGGTTTATATGTATATCACTGTGCAACTGCTCCTGTGGGGATGCACATCGCAAATGGTATGTACGGATTGATTTTGGTTGAACCAGAAGGCGGACTTCCACCAGTTGACAAAGAATATTACGTGATGCAGGGTGATTTTTACACTCAAGGTGAATATGGAGCAAAAGGCCTTCAGCCATTTGACATGAATAAAGCCGTAAAAGAAACTCCTGATTATGTTGTATTTAACGGAAAAGTGGGTTCATTAACAAACGGAAATGAATTAACAGCCAAAGTGGGCGAAACCGTTCGTTTATTTGTTGGAAACGGCGGACCAAATTTGGTTTCTTCTTTCCACGTTATTGGTGAAATATTCGACAATGTTCATGTTGAAGGAGGAAGCACAGTCAATAAAAATGTACAGACTACTTTGATTCCTGCTGGTGGCGCTGCCATTGTAGATTTTAAAGTAGAAACGCCAGGAACTTTTATTTTGGTTGACCACTCTATTTTCAGAGCATTTAATAAAGGGGCGCTAGGAATGCTAAAAGTAGAAGGAAAAGAAAATAAAAACATTTATTCTGGAACTATTCAAGAAGGTATTTATTTGCCTGAGGGCGGAACAATCCAGAAAATGCCTGAAACTGCAGCTTCAAAAACAACAGCGATTCCAAAACGTACCGTTGAGGAAAAAATTAAAATTGGTAAAGAAATTTTCGGAACAACTTGTTTTGCATGCCACCAGTCTGAAGGACAAGGAATTCCAAGTACTTTCCCTCCTTTGGCAAAATCAGATTATTTAAATGCCGATTCTAAACGTGCTATTAAAACAATTTTGCATGGTTTAACGGGAGAAGTAACCGTTAACGGTAAAAAATACAACAACATAATGCCAGCTCAGAATTTATCTGATGATGAAATCGCTAATGTGCTTACCTACATTTATAACAGCTGGGGAAATAATAAAACAGAAGTTACTCCAGAAATGGTAAAAGCTTTAAGATAACAGCAAAACTCTAGCATGAAAAAATACATTTTCATACTTACTATTCTCTTTTTCTCTGCACTTAGTGTCATGAAAGCTCAGGAAAAAGGAATGGCTTTCATAAAAGAGGGATCTTTTGTCCCTCTTTATGGAGCTGTTTCTAAAAAACCTGTTACTGTAAAATCTTTTTACATCGACATTTATCCTGTAACAAACAGTGAATTTTTAGAATTTGTCAAAAAAAATCCTTCTTATCAAAAATCAAAGATTAAAGGAATTTTTGCCGATAAAAGTTATTTGGCTTACTGGTCAACTGATCTTGATTTTGGAAATGCAAAAGCCAAATCTCCTGTAACCGGCGTTTCTTGGTTTGCAGCAAAAAAGTACTGCGAATGCCAAGGAAAGCGCTTGCCAACAATGGACGAATGGGAATATGTGGCTATGGCCGACACCAAAAAAATAGACGCACGAACTAAAAAAGAATTTAACGAATATATTTTATCCTGGTACGAGAAATCGAAGACGTATGAAAATGAGATTGGAAAAACTTTCAAAAATTATTGGGGAGTTTACGACATGCACGGTTTAGTTTGGGAATGGACGTCTGATTTTAACAGCATTTTTTTATCGGGAGAATCTAGAAAAGACAAAAGCAGTGATAAAAATCTCTTCTGCGGAGGCGCCTCTGTAAACGCATCCGATCTAATGGATTATGCCGCTTTTATGCGATATGCTTTTAGAGGAAGTTTGAAAGCACAATATTCAACACGAAATCTGGGATTTAGATGCGCCAGCACGATAAAGCCTAAAATTTAATTTAGTTAAAAATGAAAAAAATAGCAATTGCTTTTCTTCTTCTTTTCTCCTTTTACAGCTGTAAGGAAGCAGATAAAAAAGAAAATAAAGCAGAAACAAAGAAAGAAATTAGTGATTTATCGATTTACAATCTTCCGTCTAAATGGACAACGCAGGACGGAAAAGACATTGAACTAAAATCGCTTAGAGGAAATGTCTTGGTTATGGTAATGATTTACACCAGCTGTAAAGCAGCCTGCCCTAGATTAGTAGCCGATATGCGAGATATTGAATCCAAATTGGAGAAACAAACCAAACAACATGTCAAATTGATTTTGGTTAGTATAGATCCTAAAACAGATACTCCAGAAAGATTAAAGAAGTTTGCCATTGATAATAAAATGAATCAAGATCCTTGGATTTTCCTTCGTTCATCTGAGGAAAATACTCGTGAATTTGCAGCGGTTTTAGCTGTTAATTATAAAAAAATATCTCCAATAGATTTTTCGCATTCGAATATTATTAGTGTTTTTAATCCAGAAGGAGAATTAATTTTTCAGCAGGAAGGTTTAGGAGTAAACAATGAAAAGACTATTGAAACCATAAATCAGGAAGCAGGGAAAATATAGATATTTTAAATAGGTTAATTAGTAAGAACAAGAGCAGGTTTATAATAAAATCGGCTCTTGTTTTTTTATTTATAATGGAATTCAATTAAGCTTCGGAGAAGCGCAATATTTATAGAAACATTACACATCACATTTTAAAGCTCCAGCTGAGCGGTATATTTATCACGTCAGCAAAATTATATTCCTAATATGAATATATAAATATGTCGTCTCTCTGAGACTTTTTTCTTAATCTGTGGCTTTTTTTAAATTGTCAAATTTCAATTTTATTATAGAAACCATAATTAAAGCTAAGCCTAAAACCAAAAGAATACTGAATATCAAAATATTTAGAAAATATCCTGGAATGCTCCCTGCTCCAAAAAAGAAAAACCAACCTTGCAAAAACAATAAAACTTCAGTCAAAACATATCCCAAAATAAAAATCTTTACTCCTATTTTTAATGTAGAAGAATTGGAAGAAAGCATTTTATTCTGAAGCAAAATCCCAAACAAAAATCCAGTTATGATTCCTAAAGTCGTTAAATGAATAAAACCAATTACAAAATTTCTGATTTGATGAGAAACCTCAGCTAAATTTGGAAAAATAGTCAGTAATTGTATTCCGACTTTCAAAAACAAGGAAGTTAAAGCTAAACCATAAACCAATTTAGTTGTTTTATCTAAAGAACTTTTGAAAGTCCTAATTTGAGGTTTTAGCATTTTGTAGAAATAAATAAAAGCTCCCAATTGAATTAAAACTCCCACTACATTGATAGAACTCAAAATATCATTTTCGACAAACCAGCGAATTGGAAAGCAGACGGTTAAAAGCGTAGAAATAACCATAAAGAAGTAAAACTTTCTAAATTTTATCTCATCAATTTTATTTTGAAATTGTTTTAAAAACAAAGCCAAAATTGCCAATATAAACCAGCCATTAAATTGAAAATGAAGAAAGAACTGAATGGCAATCTGGTAAAAAGCACTTTGTTTTCCTAATGTGCTTACGGCCGGTCCGAGACACCAGACTCCGCAAGTCGATAAAATCATAAACAGAATCGAAACCAATAAAAGTCTTTGTGATGGCGATTGATCTTGTACACTGTCTTTCCAAACCAAACGGCAAAAAATATAGCTTAACAAGATATGCAGGGTCGAAAAAATAATCGAAAACAAAGCGTATCCTTGAATGGGAAAAGCAATCATCATTCCGATTACGGAAAACTCTGTCAGCCAAAACAAACGGTTATAAATAGGTTTCTGACTTTTTTCTTTTGGAATAAAAAAATGAACGATCAAAACATAAACGATCAAATAAACCCAACCCAACATAGCTACATGCGAATGTGCATGAAGCAGAAAACTGTAGTTTAGAAAATCTAACGGAAAGAGATACATAAAACGCATTAATAATCCGAAAATACAGGCAATCAGAAAATTAAAAAAACAGCAGAGTATCCAGCTTTTTTGAGAATTCATAACGTGCATTTTTATTATTTTTTTTAGCCACGAATTTCACAAATTTCACTAATATTTACTTTGTCTACAATAATGCAAATGCAAAATTTGAGAAATTGAATTAAAATTAAAAAATTGGTGCAATTCGTGAAATTCGTGGCTAAAAAAAACAGCGACAATTATCATTTTGATATATTTTATCGGTGCTTTTCCAACTATTAAATTAACCTTTATTCTACTTCAACAAAATCTTTTTCAAGAAGAACTGCTTTTGGAAATAAAATATTATTCTCCAAATGGATGTGTTTGTGCAAATCTGCTTCGAACTCTTTCAGCATAGCAAAAGTTACTCGGTAAGTGGTACAAGCATCTGCCGGCGGATTATAATTATTGGTTAAAGCTGCGATTTCTCTAAAACGCTCTCCTTCATTATCATGTTCGTTCATCATCATCGCAATCGGATTTGAAACGGTTCCGAAGGAAGGCTGAGATAAAATTCCATCAGATTCTTTCGTTTTCACCATTCTTTTCACAAATGGAAAAAGAACCAATTCTTCTTTTTTCATATGCTGAGACAATTCACCTGCACATCCAATAAACAATTCATTTATTTTAAATAATTCTGGGTGATTTGCTCCATGAACTTTACATAATTTATCTAAAAACGGAAGAATTACATTTGTTTTTTCTTCCACATAACGGTGATGCGTTTTCTCGATATAATCTGCCAATAAATCTAAAGGCCAAGAATTGAAATCAATGTTTCCGTTATTTTCTGATTGTGCAACCTGTAGAACATTTTCTAATAATGCATCTGCGTCAATATTTTGTTTTTCGCAAACTTCGGTAACTGTTCGGTTTCCTTTACAGCAAAAATCTATTTTGTATTTAGAAAATACTGCAGCTGTTCTAAAATCTTCAGCTACGAATGATCCAATTGTTTTGTTTTTTAAATTTTCCATGATAATCATTTTTTAAGTTTTGTGTTTTATTTTTTGTTTTTTAATGTGAGTTCAAATACAAACCAGGCCATAGTAATGAACCCGATTCCAAAAATCGAATCTCCGATGGCACGAAGCCACTTTAAAGTAATCATTGCAGGCTGTTGCATTAATTCTGATGAACGCGCGTACCACATTCCGTGATTAATACTTTCAATTGCTTGCCAAACTCCAATTGGAAGAAGACTCAAAATGGCCATCAGAAATAAACCAATATTTAAAGACCAGAAAGTTATACTGAGCAATCTGGTGTTCCAGCTTACATTTCGGTATAAACTTCTTAGTACAAATAATACCAAACCAATTCCTAACATTCCGTAAACACCAAACAAAGCCGTATGTCCATGTAAAGGCGTTGTGTTTAATCCCTGAACATAATACAATGCAATTGGCGGATTAATAATGAATCCGAAGATTCCAGCTCCAAGGAAATTCCAGAATGCTACAGAAATCATAAAATAAATCGGCCATTTGTAATCGGCTATCCATTTTGTTGATTTTGATAGTTTATAATTTTGATACGCTTCAAATCCAATTAAAGTCAGCGGAACCACTTCTAAAGCACTAAAAGTTGCTCCTAAAGCCATAATTGCTGTTGGTGTTCCAGAGAAATACAGGTGGTGGAATGTTCCTAAAATTCCGCCAGCCATAAAAATAATGGTGGCAAACAATACATTTAAAGTTGCTGTTTTGGTTTTTAATAATCCTAAACGAACAAATAAAAAGGCAATTACTACGGTCGCAAATACTTCAAAGAAACCTTCAACCCAAAGGTGAACAACCCACCATCTCCAATATTCTGCAATGGCTAAATTGGTTTGTCTTCCCCACATCAATCCAGCTCCGTAAAACATTGCGATTGCAGTACAAGAAACTAAGAACAATATGATCAGGTTTTTCTCTTCTGTTTTTTTTCTTAAAACTGGAAGCAATGGACGAATCATTAAAGCCAGCCATAAAAACAGTCCCACTAAAAGGAATATTTGCCAGAAACGCCCTAAATCAACATATTCGTAACCTTGATGTCCAAACCAGAAATTTTGAACTAAATTCAGTTTTTGCATCACTCCAAACCATTGTCCAACCATTGAACCTAAAACAATAATCAATAAAGCAATGAATAAGAAGTTAATACCAAAACATTGAAACTTAGGATCTTTACCAGAAACTGCTGGAGCAATATACAATCCTGTTGCCAGCCAAGCCGTTGCAATCCAGAAAATAGCCAATTGCGTGTGCCAGGTACGCGTTACGGCATAAGGCAGAACTTTATCAATCGGAATTCCGTATAAACCATTTCCTTCCACTCCATAATGAGCCGTTATAATTCCGAACACCATTTGCAGCACCATCAGTAAACTTACAATCCAGAAATATTTGGTTACCAATCCCATCGATTTGGTTTTGCCTTGTTTGATAATCGGATCTTCTTTTGGCAGCGGAAATTCTTCTTCCTCTCCAGATTTTGCATGATAGAAAACTAAGATTCCGACACTCAAAATCAATAAAATAATGCTTACTCCAGACCAAGCCAAAAGTTCTGTGGTTGCAACATTTCCAACCAATTCGTCTGAAGGCCAGTTGTGTGTGTATGAAATATTTCCGTCAGGTCGATTGGTCACTGTTGCCCACGTTGCCCAGAAGAAAAAGGCATTCATTTTATGCATTCTATCTACATCTGTAATAGAGTTTTTAGGAATTGCATAGTCGCCTCTCAGTTTATCAAATTTTGGATCATTCGTAAAAAGACCTTTATAATATTCGCTTAAATATTCTATCGCCGCCAAACGGTTTTCAGAAATGGTCAAAACTCCCGTTTCAGCGTTGTAACGATTCGTTCTTACATCCTGTTGCAGACGAATCTTCAGAGCCGACTGTTTTTCAGCATCCAACTCGGCATATTTCTTATTAAAATCCTTTTTCGCATAAATATCCAATATAAATAGTGCTTCTCTATGCAGCCAATCTGCGGTCCAGTCTGGGGCCACATAGGCGCCGTGTCCCCAAACAGATCCCACTTCCTGGCCTCCTATACTTTGCCAGATATTTTGTCCGTCTTTAATTTCGCTTTCGCTAAAAACAACTTTTCCTGAATCGGTTACTATTTCTTTCGGTACTGGGGGTGCCTGCTGATAAATTTCGTAACCATAATAACCAAGCACTGCAAATGATATACTCATCACTAGTGCAAAAACTAGCCATAATTTTTTTTCTCTTTTCATTTCCTTGGGGGGAATTTTAAATAAAAGACAATTTTATCTTTTATTGGTTTTAAAAAAAACTCCAAACCTTTTACAGCATTTGGAGTTTTGGTTATTTACTCTACAATTAATACGCCTTTCATCATAGCCACGTGGCCAGGGAAAGAGCAGATAAACGGGTAAGAGCCTTTTTTGTCTATTGTAAACTCGATTGTATCTTCTTCGCCACCGCCTAATAATTTAGTGTGAGCGATTATTGAAGCTTTTTCAGATTCTGGAATATAATCTGTTGCTTTAGCATCATTTGCTTTTAAAGCGAAGTTTGACTGATCTGTTCCTTCTTGTAAGATCACTAAATTGTGTCCCATTGCTTCTTTAGGGATTTTTCCAACATGTTTTAAAGTCAGTTTGATTGGTTTCCCTGCAACTGCTTTCAACTCACTTGTATTAAACTGCATTTGATCATTTCCTTCAATAACTAATACATTTTCTTCTGTTGCTGGGGTTACAGGAGCTGCTTCTCCTTCTGTAGAAGTTTCAGTTGTCTCAGTTTGATCTGCTGGAGCTGTTTCTTTTTTACCGCAAGAAGTTATTGTTAAAAATCCCATTAGGATTAATAGTGAAATTTTGGTTTTTGTATTCATTTTTAAGATAATTTATTTAATATTAATCGTTTATATTCAATGTTTTTAAAAAGAAATCGCCCGATTTTACGTCTGAAGCGAGTTGTTCTAAAGTTGTTTTAGTCAGCATTTCTAAAAGCAAACCTCGTATTTTCTTGAATTCATGATGAACAGGACAAGGATGCTCTTCTGAACATTCTTTTAAACCAATACCGCAGCCGCTGTAAATTTTATTTCCGTCTATAGCATCTACAATCTGAATTAATTTTATTGATTTTGATGCTTCTGGAGAAACCTCAAAGCCGCCCCCTACTCCTTTTGCCGAATGAATAATGCCATTTTTGGTCAAAATCTGCATAATCTTGGCGGTAAATGGTTCTGGAGAATCGATTTCTTTTGCAACATCTTTTATTCCAACTCTAATCCCTTTTGAAGATTTGGTTGCAATAAATATTGAAGCCCTTATTCCGTATTCACACGCTTTTGAAAACATACATCCTTTAATTATTCTTAGCAAAGATATATAGGTTTTACATAAAAGACAAATTTATCTTTAATTAATTTTATAACTACTGAATATTATTTATAATGAAACTAATTAGTGCTAATTGAAAAACTTATTCGGCATTGGATTCTTATAAAAACCAATTTTAATTTTAACTTTGAGAGTATTTAATTTTAAATATTAAAATAATGCCTTTAAGCAATTCAAAAGATTTAAAACTGGCAGTTCTTATTGATGCAGACAATGTGCCTTACAGTAATGTAAAAGGCATGATGGAAGAAATTGCAAAATTAGGAACGCCAACCACAAAAAGGATTTATGCAGACTGGACAAAACCTAATGCAAATGGCTGGAAAGGCGTTTTATTAGAACATGCTATTACTCCTATTCAGCAATACAGTTATACAGTTGGAAAAAATTCGTCAGATTCTGCTTTGATTATTGATGCCATGGACTTGCTTTATTCTGGCAAATTAGACGGTTTCTGTATTGTTTCTAGTGACAGCGATTTTACACGGCTTGCCATAAGACTTCGCGAATCGGGTATGAAAGTGATTGGTATTGGAGAAAAGAAAACACCAAATTCTTTTATTGTTGCCTGCGACCGATTTATTTATATTGAAGTTTTGGACGGCGCCACTCAAAAGAAAAAACCAAAAGCAGTCGCTGCTGATACTAAAAAACCTGTAGAAAAACCTTCTGACAAAGCACTTCACAAAATAGACAAGCAAACTATAGAACTTATAGAAGATACCATTACCGACATTGAAGACGACGATGGCTGGGCATTTTTAGGCGATGTCGGCAATTTGATTGTGAAGAAAAAACCTGAATTTGATCCTCGAAACTATGGTTATTCTAAACTGACTCCGATGCTTAAATCATTGACCGATATTTTAGAAATCGACGAAAGAGAATCGGACAAAAAAGGAATCAAACACGTTTATGTGCGTTTAAGATTCAACTAAGATTACATTTATTACCTATTTAATTTTTTAAAAACATGAGAAAAAAATTCTTTATTTACGGATTCTTATTGTTTCTAATTGTTGCTGCAATTTACTACTATACTGGACGCGGTTATTTACTCGTTTTTATTATTCCTCTTTTATTGATTGTCGGAGTTTATAATGCTTCGCAAAAGAAACATGCTATTTTGCGAAACTTTCCTGTTTTGGGCTATTTCAGGTATTTGTTTGAAATGATTGCGCCAGAAATTCAACAGTACTTTATTGAAAGATCTACAGACGGAAAGCCTTTTTCTAGAAATCAGCGTTCTTTAGTATACCAAAGAGCCAAAAATATTGATTCGAATACGCCTTTTGGAACACAATTAAACTTGAACACAGAAAACTATGAAGGAATAAAACATTCTATTTTTCCAGCAAAAGTAAATGAGGAACTTCCTCGCGTTTTAGTTGGCGGAAAAGATTGCAAACAGCCTTATTCTGCTTCGTTATTTAATGTTTCAGCAATGAGTTTTGGTTCCTTAAGCGAACATGCCGTTCGTGCCATTAACCTTGGTGCAAAAAAAGGAAATTTCTACCAGAATACTGGAGAGGGAGGATTAACCGATTATCATTTAGAAGGAGGCGGCGATATTACTTGGCAGATTGGAACGGGATATTTTGGATGCCGTGATGCAGAAGGAAATTTTAGTCCCGAAAATTTCTCTGCAAAAGCGAATCTTCCGAATGTAAAGATGATCGAAATTAAACTTTCGCAAGGTGCAAAACCAGGTCACGGAGGTGTATTACCAGCCGCAAAAAACACCGAACAGATTGCCAAAATTAGAGGCGTGCAGCCACATACGACGATTCTTTCTCCTCCTGGCCATCATGCTTTTTCTGATGCGAAAGGATTAATTTATTTCGTTAAACAATTACGCGATTTATCTAACGGAAAACCAATCGGATTTAAATTGTGTATTGGAAATACTGCCGAATTTGAAGCGATCTGCCAAGAGATGATCAACGAAGATATTTATCCAGACTTTATAACAGTTGACGGCGCAGAAGGTGGAACTGGAGCAGCTCCGCTAGAATTTGCAGATGGTGTTGGAATGCCTTTTGAACCTGCATTAATTTTCGTTAATAAAACTTTAGTCCGTTTAGGGATTCGCGATAAAATGCGCATTATAGGAAGCGGAAAAATTATTTCTGGCTATTCTATTTTACATGCAATTGCATTGGGAGCCGATATGTGCAACAGTGCGAGAGGATTTATGTTTTCTTTAGGCTGTATTCAAGCGCTTCGCTGCCATAATAACGAATGTCCAACTGGGGTTGCTACACAAAACAAAATGCTGATGAAAGGTTTGGTGGTTACAGATAAATCTGAAAGAGTTTTTCACTTCCATAAAAATACATTGCATGCTGCAAATGAACTTTTGGCTGCAGCAGGGAAAAGCAGTTTTGCAGACGTAGACATTAGTATTTTCATGCGAGGTGACGAATTTGCCAATTTATCTGATCAATATTTCCCTGATAATTTGAAAAACGTTACGCAGTTCTCATAATTAAAAAACCTCTTCAGATGAAGAGGTTTTTTTAAAACTATAATTTTGCCGTTTCTTTATTTGGGCTCGCGGCTCCTTCCAAAACTGCCAATTCTTCCTGATCTACCAATTCTTGTGCTAAAATAGCATTATTGTAGGCCAAGAAATAAACATCAAACTTTACTCCTTCTGCAATTAGCGAAGAAGAGATCTGGTCGTTTTTAACCATTTCTTTTAACAGAGCTGGAAAAGATTCTTTGTAGGCTAATTTGTTTGCATCATTTTCTTCTAAATTGGTTTCAATCCTAATTTCGATTTTATTTTCATTTAGAAAAGCTTTTGCCGTTGTGCTCGTAATACCGCTTCCTTTTATAGAAGAAGAATTGTTATAATTACTTACATGTTCTTGAATTTTCTGCTTGGTATTTTTACAGCTAACTAAAAACAATGCAAAAGCAACAGCAAATGCGATTTGGGTAATTTTTTTCATAATTTTTTGGTTTAATAGTTATTTTTTAACTCAAACATAACTAATTCACAACATAAAAACAACACCCAGTAACAAAAAACACTTGTATAATTATTTGAATACAAACTCATTATGTACTTAAAAAAGAAAAAATTGTAAGAATAAAAACGTTTGTTTTAGATTTTACTTTTAGTTCAAATACAAAAAAGTCTCTTTAAATAAAGTTTAAAGAGACTTTTAATATGTAAGAATTAAAACGGTTTATTTTACTGTAAAACTTACCTCATTATTTCAAAAAATCTTTCAGAGATTCGCCACTTAGCACTTCTTTGTCTAGAACTGTATTATCATCTGCTAGAAAATAAACATCAAACTGAACTCCTTCTTCAATCAATTGTCTTGGAACTTGATCTTTATCAATCATTCCTTTGATCAATTTCGGAAAAGAAATAACCGCAGCCGATTTATTTGCTTCATTTTGCTCTAAATCGGTTTCAAAACGCAATTCAATCTTATCATCGTTAATATAACCTCTTGCTGTAGTAAGGGTTACATTATCTGCTCTAAAACTTGGAGCTATCGTTTTATTATACGTAACAACATACTCTTGAAGTTTTTGTTTGGTGTTTTTACAGCTTACAAGCATTAAAACTGTGATTATTGCAAATGCAATTTGGCTTATTTTCTTTAGCATAATCTTTTATTTTAGTTTCTGAAGTCTTAAAAGTGCTTCAAGATAGTAATAATCTGCGTAATTTATAGAACAATCGATCTCACTTCCTGCAGGTTTATGACCCGTTGAATGCAATAAAAATGCTGAATTAACATCATGACTCTGATAATGATCTGAAAGTGAAACGATCATTTTTTTAGATTTGGTCAGATATTCTGCTTTTAAATTCTTGTCTTTTGTATATGAACTTAGTTCTAAAAGTGCAGAAGAAACAATTGCCGCCGCAGAAGCGTCTCTTGGTTCGTTTGGAATATTTGGCGCGTTAAAATCCCAATACGGAATTAAATCTTCTGTCGTTAATTTATCTAAATAAACACGTGCCAATTTATGAGCAAAATCTAAAAATTTAGGATCTTTTGTTTCTCTGTAAGTCATTGTAAAACCATAAATAGCCCACGCCTGACCGCGCGCCCACATACTGTCATCACTGTATCCTTGAGCCGTTCTGCCTTTTATCTTTTTCCCAGTTTCGAAATCATAAATAATGACGTGATAAGAAGTATTGTCTGGTCTGAAATGATTTGCCATTGTAGTTTCGGCGTGTTTTACAGCAATATCATATAGTTTTTTGCTTCCTCCGTTTTTTGAAGCCCAAAACAAAAGCTCCAAGTTCATCATATTGTCAATAATAGTATTGTGACCGCCCATTTTATTGTGAGGCCAAGACTGGATTGTTCCCACTTTCGGATTAAAAAGTGTTGCCAATGTGTCGGCCGTTTTTAGAATAATTTCTTTGTATTCTGGATTTTTTGTCAAACGATACCCGTTTCCAAAACTATTAAAAACCTGAAAACCTAAATCGTGATCTCCCGCTTTAGAAACAGACAATGGCGTTAGAAAACGGCTAAATTTATCGGCTTCCTTTTCCCATTTTTTATCTTTGGTTGCTTCGTACAAAAACCACAATTCTCCAGGCCAGAATCCGCTTGTCCAATCTTTGTAACCAACAAATTTC
Organism: Flavobacterium erigeronis; assembly: GCF_054075165.1. Lineage (NCBI taxonomy): Bacteria > Pseudomonadati > Bacteroidota > Flavobacteriia > Flavobacteriales > Flavobacteriaceae > Flavobacterium > Flavobacterium erigeronis. The sequence continues at coordinate 42,080 of NZ_JBSKGP010000004.1, forward strand.
CATTCTTTGCTTCCGTTTGGAACTGTTCTCGGAGAAGTTCCGTCATTCGGAATCACTTTTAAGGTTTTTGATGCCTGTTCTGCGCAATAATCCAATTGCTTTTTAATATTAAACGAATTGTCTTTTTGAGAATAGCCTTGATTTAAGAAAAGGAACAAAGCTGCAATCAGCGTAAAAAATTTTGCCTTCATGTGGTTAATTTGATAGTGAGTTAATTGAACCGATAAATTTATGAAATAAAGTAATGTAGAAGAGTGTTTGTATTTTTTGTACCGCAAAAATGTACTATTAAAGGTGTTTTGAGAATATATTAGGACGAGTTTTACCGCAAAGAAACGCAAAGATTTACGCAAAGGTTCGCGAAGATTATATCCTAAGAGATCGCAAAGATTTTCCGTAGAGACGCACTGCAGTGCGTCTACGCAAAGATTGTCAAATAGATTGCCATTTGTCAGGCTGAGCGGAGTCGAAGCCCCGCAAAGATTGTCGATTCTCTTTGTCGAGTTTCTAGCATGTCCTTCGACTCCGCTCAGGAAGACATAAAATGAGGAAATTATTCTATAACATTTAGTGTCAGCAAAGCTTTAAAAAAACAAAAACACAAATAGAAATACGTTATGAGTACTAGTAAGGCTTCGACTCCGCTCAGCCAGACCAAAAATACTCAGACCGAAAAACAGCATCAACTAAAAAAACTTCTCGCACTAAAATATAGTACGATTTAATATAAATTTGCTTTCAAATTTTATCAATTGAAAAAATCAAGAATCTATTATCTACTAGTTTTCCTATTCATCATTGCTTTAGGAATACTTTCGAGAAAAATCTCTTTTATCCCTCTCTGGATTGGTGATTTTCTTTATGCGGTTATGATTTACTTTCTGATTAGAATCATTTTCCCTCTAAAAAGCTTTTTCTTTTTAGCAGCAATTTCACTTTTTATTTGTTATTGCATTGAGTTTTTACAGCTTTATCAAGGAGAATGGATGATTGAACTTAGAAAAACACTTTTTGGTAGATATGTTCTAGGACAAGGATTTTTATGGTCGGATATTCTAGCTTATACCTTCGGAATTGCAATTGCTTTTTTAATAGATGAATTAGTCCTTAATTTTAATCGAAAGTTTGCGTAATTTTCTCGATGTTTAAACTATTGGCCATTGCCATAAATATTTGATAGTAAACTCCTTTATTATCATACAATTCGTCGTGTGTTCCTTTTTCTACGCATCTTCCTTTTTCCAAAACAACAATATTTGAGGCGTCAATAATCTGCGAAATGCTGTGCGAAATAATAATTACGGTTCTGTCTTTCTTTATAGCATCCAAAGATTTTTTAATTTGTTCTGTGGCAATTGCATCCAGACTTGCAGTTGGTTCGTCCAGAAATATTATGGGCGGATTTTTTAGAAATAATCTTGCAATTGCAATACGCTGCTGCTGTCCGCCAGAAAGTAAATGCGCATCAGAATTGTAGCCTTTTGGCAATTGAATAACTTGTTCGTGAATATAGGCTTGTTTTGCTGCTTCTATGACTTCCTCATGCGTGGCTTCTGGATTTCCATAGAGAATATTTTCTGCGATTGTACCTTTAAAAATATGGTTTTTCTGTAGAACCAATCCAATATTTTTTCGAAGAAAATCGGTGTTATAATCTTTCAGATCTCTTCCATCCAAAAGTATTTGTCCTGAAGTTGGAAGGTAAAATTTATCCAATAAATTAATAATCGTACTTTTTCCAGCTCCACTTAATCCGACTAATGCCGTAGTTTCATTTGGTTTCACCGTAAAATTAACATCATAAAGTGCCTGAGTGCCGTTTGGATATTTAAAATCTACATTTTTAACTTCAATTAATCCGATAATTTTCTCTGGAATAAAATCTCCCGTAGTTTCAATTTCATTATCAGATTCTAAAATATCAAAGAAACCTTCAGAATAAATCAAAGCATCGTTTACTTCATCGTAAATTCGATGCAATTGTCGAATTGGAGATGATACATTATTAAACAACATAATATGAAACATAATCGCTCCAATTGTCATTTGATTGTTCAAAACAAAATAAGCTGTTAGAATAATAATGATTACCACTCCGATCTGCTCGACAAAACTTTTTATGCTTTCAAAAATAAAACTCGTTTTTCTAGTTTCGAGCTGATTTTCGGTCATTTCAAATTGAATTTTCTGATGACGATCGGCTTCAGCAGGTTCACGAACAAACGATTTTATAACGGTTATAGATTCTATCAAACTAATAATACCGTTATTTTTTGTTTCGCGATAATTACGCATTCTTCTTCTAAAACCGCTCAATTTCGTTGCCTGTAACTGACTAATGTAAAAGTAAATAGGAATAATGCACAAACTCACCAAACCAACATACACATTAGCATAAAACATAATAACCAAAGCCACAAATGCATTTGCAAAAAGAGGGAGAATATCAATAAAAAAGTTTTGAACCAATCGTGTCAAACTACTAATTCCAGCATCTATTCTAGTCTGCAGTTTACCGCTTTCATTTTCATCTGAAGTATAAAATTCCATTCTGTAGCTTAGAATTTTTTCGACGATCGTTTGAGAAATATCACGAGTGATAAAAATGCGGAGTTTTTCTCCGTAGAATTTTTGTCCAAACTGAACCACCGAATTGACCAGTTCTTTAGTTAACAAAACAATGCTAATTATTCCGAGTAAATGAAATCCTTTTGATAATGGTTCATGAGCAACCATTAAATTATTGATGGTATCAACAGTATATTTTAAGATTACAGCATTTACCTGTGCTGCAAACGATCCTAAAAAAGTTAGCAGTAAAGTTGCGATTACCATTTTTCTGTACGGCTTTACAAAAGGCAGGATTTTTTTATAAAGTACTGATAATTGCATTTATTTGAATTTTAGCTAACATATCAAATATAAGAATTCTAAATTTGTGTTGAAAATCATTTAAATACTTTAATTCTATGAAACTCGTTTTCGCTTCAAACAACAAAAATAAAATCGCAGAAATTCAAAGCATGCTTCCTGAAAGCATTAAAATATTAAGCTTAGAAGATATTAACTGTTTGGAAGACATTCCAGAAACTGCTGATACTATTGAAGGAAACGCCATTTTGAAAGCCGATTATGTAACTCAAAAATATGGTTACGATTGTTTTGCAGACGATACGGGATTAGAAGTAAACGCTTTAAATGGAGAACCTGGAGTATATTCTGCCCGATATGCAGGCGAGCAAAAAAATGCAGATGATAATATGAACAAGCTTTTGGAGGCTTTAAAAAATGTAGAAAATCGCAGCGCCCAGTTCAAGACCGTTATCACTCTAAACTTAAAAGGGCAGCAATATTTGTTTACCGGAATTGCGAAAGGAAATATTACACATGAAAAAACGGGAACAAACGGTTTTGGCTATGACCCTATTTTTAAACCTGAAAATTTTAACGAGACCTTTGCAGAACTGCCTTTGGAAACCAAAAATACTATAGGTCACCGCGGAAAAGCTGTTAAGCAACTAATTGATTTTCTGAGCACCACAAAATAATTGTTTAAAATACAACATTTTAGACGCTAAATTTTACATTTTACGACGTGTTTTTTAGCGTATTTCTTCATTGTATCGAAAAAATAATTTTAATAAAACTGTAACTTTTTGATAATCAATTCTTAACAAATACATAATTATTAAAACTGCATTAGTTTATCTGAATAATTAACAGTAATTTTGCACCCTATTTTAAAACACATATGAATAAATTTGAACAATTAGGATTGAATGAATCGTTACTGAAGGCGATTTTAGATCTAGGATTTGAAAATCCGTCAGAGGTACAGGAAAAGGCGATTCCCCTATTATTGGAAAAAGACACGGATATGGTTGCGTTGGCTCAAACAGGGACAGGGAAAACGGCAGCTTTCGGTTTTCCGCTAATCCAAAAAATTGATGCTGACAACAGAAATACACAAGCATTAGTTTTATCGCCAACTCGCGAGTTATGTTTACAGATTACTAACGAACTTAAAAACTACTCAAAATACGAAAAAGGTATTAATGTGGTAGCAGTTTACGGAGGAGCTAGTATAACAGAGCAAGCAAGAGAAATAAAGAGAGGTGCACAAATTATTGTGGCAACTCCTGGAAGAATGCAAGACATGATTAACAGAGGTTTGGTAAACATTAAAAACATAGATTACTGTGTTCTTGATGAGGCAGACGAAATGTTAAACATGGGATTCTACGAAGACATTGTATCTATTTTATCAGATACTCCAGATGAAAAAAGCACATGGTTGTTCTCTGCAACTATGCCGCAAGAGGTTGCTAGAATTGCAAAACAATTCATGAGCGAACCAGTAGAAATTACTGTAGGAACTAAAAATTCTGGTTCTTCTACAGTATCTCACGAATTTTACTTAGTAAATGCTCGTGATCGTTACGAAGCTTTAAAGCGTTTAGCTGATGCTAATCCAGACATTTTTTCTGTAGTTTTCTGTCGTACAAAAAGAGACACGCAAGCTATTGCAGAAAAGTTAATTGAAGATGGATATAGCGCCGCTGCGTTACACGGAGATTTATCTCAAGCGCAACGTGATGGTGTAATGAAATCTTTCCGTGGAAGACAAATCCAAATGCTTGTTGCAACTGACGTTGCTGCACGTGGAATTGACGTTGATAACGTAACTCACGTTGTGAACTATCAATTGCCTGACGAAATTGAAACGTATAATCACCGTTCTGGACGTACTGGTAGAGCTGGAAAATTAGGTACTTCTATTGTAATTGTTACAAAAAGTGAATTACGTAAAATTTCTTCTATCGAGAGAATCATCAAACAGAAATTTGAAGAAAAAACTATTCCATCTGGAATTGAAATCTGCGAAATTCAGTTATTGCACTTAGCAAACAAAATTAAAGATACTGAGGTTGATCACGAAATTGACAACTACTTACCAGCAATCAACAATGTTTTGGAAGATTTATCTAAAGAAGAGTTGATTAAGAAAATGGTTTCAGTAGAATTTAACCGTTTTATTGCTTATTACAAAAAGAACAGAGATATTTCTACTCAATCTTCAGACAGACGTGAAAGAGGAGATTCTGAACCAAGAGAATTTAGCAACAACGGAGCAGTTCGTTATTTCGTAAATATCGGTTCAAGAGACAACTTCGACTGGATGTCTTTAAAAGATTACTTGAAAGAAACATTAGATTTAGGTCGTGATGATATCTTTAAAGTTGATGTAAAAGAAGGTTTCTCTTTCTTTAACACAGATCCACAATTTACAGACAAAGTAATGGACGTTTTAAACAATGTTCAATTAGAAGGTCGTCGTATTAATGTTGAGATTTCTAAAAATGATGGTGGCGGAAGACGTGACCACAACAACCGTGGCGGAAGAAGAGATTCTGGATCTAGAAGAGACGGAAACTTTGCTCCAAGACGTGAAGGTGGATTTAGAAGCGATAGAAATTCTTCAAGAGACGGAGGTTCACGTGATGGTGGCTCTAGAGATGGAGGTTTTAGAAGCGACAGAAACTCATCTTCAAGAAGAGAAGGCGGTTTCAGAAGTTCTGCTCCAAGAACAGAAGGTGGTTCAGACAGAGCTCCAAGACGTTCAGACAACTTCGGCGATAGCTCAAGACCAAGAAGATCAAGAAGAGATTAATAATTCAATTTCTTAAATACAAAATCCCAAATTCCAGACATACTTGGAATTTGGGATTTTTTTTTACGAGAATTTCATTCTCTTTAAATGAGTTTTGTAATTCAAAAAAGCAATACTACTGCCTTTGTTAATTTTCTTATAATTAAATTCCAAGACTATGAGATATTTAATCCCGATTTACTACTTTTAGAGCTTTAAATCAGGATATGAAATATTTCGCAGTTTTCTTTTTTACACTTCTCGCCAACCTTGGTTTTGCGCAAGATACGCAAGATACACAGCCAACAGTTCCACAAAGAGTATCAGGTTATGTTATTAATGACGACAGCAAGCAACCGCTTTCTGGGGTAAACATCATTAATACCAATAAAGTACGTGGTGCAAAATCTGACGAAAAAGGATATTTCGAAATTGATGTTCAAGTCAACGATACGCTTCATTTTTCTATTCTAGGATTTCAATCGTTAAGAATCAGAGTTACAAATGACTGGATAAAAAATAAAGTGACTAGAATTCAACTTACCGAAAAAGCAATTGCTTTGGAAGAAGTTGTTATTGCTCCTTTTTCTTTGACAGGATATCTTGAAATCGATTCTAAATTAATTCCAACAAAAGAAAACTATCGTTATAGTATATCTGGACTTACACAAGGTTACGAAGCTGGAGAATACGCGCCAAATGCTTTCGGAAAAGTCCTCGGATCTATTTTTAATCCCGCCGACGTACTCTATGGTTTTTTTGGTAAAAATGCCAGAGAACTCAAGAAACTAAAGGAAATGAAAAAAGATGATACGGTACGAACGCTTTTAGAATCGAAATATGACCGAGAAACTGTTGCAGTATTATTAGGCATCAGTAAGGATGAAATTCCCGAAATCATGCATCGCTGCAACTATTCTGATTCTTTCATTCAAAGTGCAAATGATCTCCAGATTATGGATGCAATCAGCGCTTGTTACGAACAATATAAGGTTTTGAAGAGAAATTAAAAGTGGTCAGTGGTCAGCCTAAAAAAGTGATCAGTGATTATTAAGTATAAAACAAAAAAAGTGGCCAATGGCCACTTTTTTTTATGAAGTAAGAGTTCATTTTAAAGTGCAGCTATTTAAACTGAACACTATCCCGAATACTCGGGACTGAACACTGAATACTCTTTATTTCACTGGGATATTAGAAAGAATTTCTAAAACGAATTTCCAATATTTCCTTGCAGAAGAAATACTAGCTCTTTCATCTGGAGAGTGTGCGCCGTGAATTGTTGGTCCAAAAGAAATCATATCCATATCAGGATAATTTGTTCCTAAAATTCCACATTCTAAACCGGCGTGACAAGCCACAACTTTTGGCTGTTCTCCATTTTGTTTTTCGTAGATCTCTTTTAAAACTTCTAAGATTTCAGAATTTACATTTGGTGTCCATCCTGGATAAGAACCTGAAAGCTCTACTTCGCATCCTACTAACTCAAAAGCAGAACGCAACGAATTAGCTAAATCAAATTTTGAAGATTCAACAGAAGAACGTGTTAAACAGCCTACTAAGATTTCTCCATCTTTAATCACTACGCGAGCAATATTGTTTGACGTTTCAACCAAATCAGCCATATCTGCACTCATTTTATACACTCCGTTCTGAGCAGCATAAATCGCTCTGATAATCCCTTCTTGAACTCCTAAATCCATTACTTTTTCAGGCAAATCGCCTTTCACGATTTCAATAGACAAATTAGGCTCAGTTGTTTTGTATTCCGCTTTGATATCAGAAATAATTTCCTGCATATCATACACATACGCTTCATCAAACATTTGAGAAATAATTACTTTCGCAACGCTTTCTCTCGGAATTGCATTTCTAAGACTTCCTCCATTTACTTCAACGATTTGCAAACCAAAATTCTCAAATGCATCAAACAATAAACGATTCATTATTTTATTGGCATTTCCTAAACCTTTATGAATATCCATTCCTGAATGTCCGCCGTTTAAACCTTTAACTGTAATAGTATAACCAACAGAACCTTCTGAAACTTCTTCTTCATGATAGGTTCTAGTTGCTGTTACATCAATTCCTCCAGCACATCCAATATCAATTTCATCATCTTCTTCTGTATCCAAGTTCAATAAAATCTGGCCTTGAAGAATACCGCCTTTTAGGTTTAAAGCACCTGTCATTCCCGTTTCTTCGTCAATCGTAAACAAAGCTTCAATTGCAGGATGCGGAATATCTTTACTTTCCAGAATAGCCATAATTGTCGCTACTCCTAACCCATTATCAGCTCCAAGTGTTGTGCCACGCGCGCGAACCCAGTCACCATCAACATACATATCGATTCCTTGCGTATCGAAATCAAAAACTGTATCGGCATTTTTTTGATGCACCATATCTAAATGTCCCTGCATTACGATCGATTTACGATTTTCCATTCCAGGAGTCGCCGGTTTTCTGATGATTACGTTTCTGATTTCATCTTCGAAAGTTTCTAAGCCTAAGCTGTTTCCAAAGTTTTTCATAAACTCAATTACACGCTCTTCTTTCTTCGATGGACGCGGAACTTCATTTAAATCTGCAAATTTGTTCCAAAGTACTTTTGGTTCCAGATTTCTAATTTCTTGACTCATTATATTTTGTTTGAATTATTTTGGATATTTTGATGGACTCATGGATGTATTAAAAACTGATAAAATATTTACCGTTTTTAATTCTTCATCAATAAAGTAAAAAATTATAAACGGGAATTTTTTAATAGGCAAACCATGATAATCTTTATATCGTATTTGAAAATAAGGGTTTTTAGTTAGCAATTCAATATGCTCATTAACCACTTGAAAGAAATGATCTCCTAAATCTTTTTGTTTAGATTCATAATAATCAATTGCATCCTGAATATCAAGAATTGCTCTTGGTTCAATTACAACTTCAAAAATCATTTCTTAGATTTAAAAACCAATTGTTTTTTTGCTTCTGTCCAAGGAATAAAATCTTCTTTTTTCGAACTAGATCTACGATGATCTAATAAATTTTTCATTTCTTCAGACACAGCAAAATCATTAATTACAGTTTCGTAATTAAATTTCTCAATCAATTTCATAAAGAAAGTCAATTCTTCATCTGGAATATTTAACGTGATTTGTGTCATTTTTTCCTTATTTATAGTACAACAAATTTATAAAAAATAAAACAAAGTACGATTTAATTATTATTTTTATAAAAAAGTAAACCGAGTGAAAAAAAAATATATTCTCCCACTATTTCTTCTTGTCCAAATCATTTTTTACAAAATCCTTCCCTACTTTCCCGATTTTGTTGAAGGCTTTTACAGCAAGAATTTATTCATTAGAATTTCTCATTTTTCAAGAACGCTTTTAGGTAAAATTCCTTTTTCTGTCGGCGACATCATTTATGGCCTTTTACTTATTTCTATTATTAGCTGGTTTTGGAAAATTAGAAAAACCTGGAGAACAGATTGGAAAGATCATCTTTTAACCATCTTAGGTAAAATCTCAGTTTTTTACTTTTTCTTCCATTTGCTTTGGGCTTTCAATTATTATCGCGAACCTCTTTTTCAAAAAATGGAAATCAAAAAAGAGTATACAGATGCTGATCTTTTGGCTTTTACAAAAAGATTGATTGCAAAAACAAATGAAGTTCAGTTTCAAATCACAAAAAACGATAGTGCTAAAGTTGTTTTTCCGTATTCTCAAAAAGAAGCTTTTCTGATGAATTTAAATGGATATCAAAATCTCGCGAAACAATATCCATTTTTTGAATATAAAATTTTAAGTGTAAAAAAATCGTTTTTTAGCCTTCCTTTATCCTACATGGGATTTGGGGGTTATTTAAATCCATTTACCAATGAAGCTCAGGTAAACGACTTATTGCCAAAATACAATTTCCCTGTTACCACCTGTCACGAAATGGCACACCAAATAGGTTTTGCAAGCGAAAGCGAGTGTAATTTTATAGGAGTTATGGCAACGACAAATAACAAAAACTTATATTTTAAATATTCTGGTTATACCCTTACACTTGGTTATTGCTTAAGTATCTGGCGCCAAAAAAACGAGGCTATTTATAAGCAATTAATAAAATCTGTTCATAAAGGCATTTTAAATAATTATCAAGAAGATGTTGATTTCGGAAAAAAATATAAAAGTCCTGCTGAACCGTTTTTTAAGTTTTTGTATGATAATTTCCTAAAAACCAACAATCAAAAAGACGGAATGGAAAGTTACAGTAAGTTTATTGATCTGATGATTAATTATTATCGAGATAAAGATTTATAATTTTTTACAATAAAAAAAGTTTTCCAACTGTAACAAAAATGATTTCACAACTACTAATCCTTATATGAGCGAAAATCTAGAACAGTCATTTGTTGCGCAGCTGCAGGCAAATCAGAATATAATCCACAAGATTTGTAGATTATATACTGCTGGGGAAGATGCTCATAAAGATCTGTTTCAAGAGATTACCATTCAGCTTTGGAAGGCTTATCCAAAATTTAGAGGCGACAGTAAATTTTCGACTTGGACATATCGTGTTGCCTTAAACACAGCAATTACCTTATACCGAAAAACCAAAAGAACTATTTCGACCGTAGATTATGAAAATCATCAGCATTTTGTAAAAGATGTTGACTACAATTATGAAGAAGAAGAACAGATTAAACTGATGTATAAAGCAGTTTATCAATTGAATGACATTGAAAAAGCATTAGTTTTTATGTATTTAGAAGACAAAGATTATCAAGAAATAGCTGAAACCCTAGGGATCAGCGAAGTGAATGCGCGCGTGAAAATGAACAGAATTAAGGGGAAACTTAAAAAAATACTAAATCCTTAAAAATTATTATGAAAGAACTGGATTTACTAAAAAAAGACTGGCAAAAGAGCGCTGCTTCTTTTCAACAAATTTCTGAAACGGAGATTTACAAAATGATTCACAAAAAATCATCTTCTATTGTAAAATGGATTTTGATTATCAGCATTTTGGAAATTTCTTTCTGGACATTTTCGAATTTATTCATCAATACAGACGATGTATTGCATAAAATGAATCATCCTGAAATTGTAACTGCTTTAGAGTTTCTAACGTATTTCAATTATATAGTAGTATTGATTTTTGTTTACATCTTTTATAAAAATTACAAAACAATTTCGACCACAATAGCCACAAAATCGCTGATGAGCGCTATTTTAAAGACTCGTAAAACGGTTCAATATTATGTTTGGTATAACTTAGGCATGATTGTAATTACAGCAATTTTAAGCTTTTTTATCGCTTTTGTATACAATCCGGATATGGAGTTTCTTAGAAACAAACTGGCCATGAACGGAAAAGCCATGTTTGTTACAATCGGTATTTTGTTTCTTGTAATCTTAGGCTTCTTCGGATTGTTCTGGTGTTTTTACAGAGTTATCTACGGAACGCTTTTACGCAGATTATACGCGAATTATAAAGAGTTGAAGAAGATTGATTTCTAATCTAAGCTTCTAAGGTGCTAAGATACTGAGCTACTAAGTTTTTTTAGTAACAAAGAGACAGAGTTGCAAAGGGGCAGAGTTTTTTTTAAACTTGAAACCTGAAACTTGAAACATTTCACGCAGCCGGCCAGAAAACAAAACAATCTAAAATCAGAAATCTAAAATTTTAATACTCCCATTGTCTCAATCTGTTGAGTTCTTCCTGCGCTTTTATTTCTTCAGCTGGAATAACTTTTAAGAATGAAGGGTGCTGTTCGATTGCATATTCTACTTTTTCTACGATTTGCTCGATGGTATCGTTTTCATAATCAATATCAAGAGGTTCTTTGATGATGAAAGATTGCAGAATTCCTTTTTTCTTTAGTCGAAGTCCTTTTTTGTCAAACGAGCGGCGGAAACCATCAATTACAATCGGAATAACGATTGGTTTGTGTTGTTTAATGATATGTGCAGTTCCTTTACGAACTGGTTTAAACGATTTTGTAGTTCCTTGCGGAAAAGTAATAACCCAACCATCTTCTAGTGCAATTCTGATATTCTCGGTATCATTTGGGTTCACATCTCGTTTTTCGGTAACATCGACACCTTTAGCGCGCCAAGTTCGCTCTACTGTAATAGCACCAACATAAGCTAAAATTCTTGGCAATAATCCCGCTTGCATCGTTTCTTTGGCCGCAACATAATAAATGTTCATTTTTGGTTGCCATAAATAACCAATATTCTTAATGGTATCCTGACGTCCTGATAAACTGGCATTAAAGACGTGAAACATAGCTACAACGTCTGCAAAATAAGTCTGGTGATTGGAAATAAACAAAACATTAGTGTCTGGAAGCGTTTTAATAATTTCAGATCCTTCAATCTGCAATTCATTAAAACCTCTATATCTCTTATGAGTCATCGCACCAAGAACTCGGATTAACCATTTCTTGATGAATAATATATGCCCAAAAGGATTTCGCTTAAACAATCCCATAACTAATTTGTCTTATTTTTTGTGAGTTCGCAAACATACAAAAATTATTCTTTTAGCAACACTTTTACACAATTTCTACGATTTGCAGTTATCCAGATGAATATCAAATCGTTAACTAAACTTTACTAAATTTATTTCGCGATTGCAGCTTTCAGCACATCTCGCAATTCACTTAAAATCATTGCTGTGGCTCCCCAAACCACATGATTTTGAATATTAAAGGCAGGAACCAAAATATTTGCTCCATAAGAAGTTGATAATCTGGCATCGATAATGATATCATCATTTAAAAAAACAGAAATAGGCAGTTCTATAATTCCGGCTACTTCTCGCACATCGGGATAAAAAGAAAGTTCTTCTTTGGCAATTCCCAAAAACGGATGCACCAAAAAATTGCTTGGCGGAATATACATAGGCGAAAAATGCTTAATTATCTCTATTTTATCTCTTGTAATTCCGACTTCTTCATGTGTTTCTCTAAGTGCTGTGGTTTCAAAATTTAAATCTTCCTTTTCATACTTTCCTCCTGGAAATGCGATTTGAGCCGAATGGACTCCATCATAAGCATTTCTAACGATCAAAACCAGATGTGCTTTTTCCTGTTTTGGATAAAACAGCATCATTACTCCCGCCATTCTAGCGTTTAGTCCTTCAATATCAAGATTTTTTAATCCCTCTATACGCTCTTTGGGAGCCATTTTTAAGTGTGATGTCACTGCTGGTAATTCGATTGGAATTATATTGGGAACATATTTTAAAAAGTCTTGAAAATTCATAATCAAAGCTTATTTTTGTATTTTCAAATAAAACATAAATATACTCCAGAAAACGCAGTACCGCAAGTTTTCTAATCTTAAAGCCTAAAAAAAAATGTACAGCAGAGAAGAATCACAACGAATAAAAAGAGAATTTTGGGTAGCATTTGCCGAAAAATACCCTCGTAAATGGGTGCTTTATGATACCAAAATCAAAGATTTCTCTTTTAAATTTTATGTTGACAATAAAAAGGCACAGGTTTTAATTGACATTGAACACCGAAGCGATGAGAAACGTATTGCCTACTTCGAAAAATTGGAAGCTTTAAAAAATATTCTAGAAGAAGAGTTTATTAAAGATCTAGTTTTTGAAAAAAATTATACTCTTGAAAGTGGCAAAACCATCAGCCGAATTTGGGTGGAAAAACTAGGCGTTGGTTTTAGCAATAAAAATACTTGGGACACTATTTTCGATTTTTTCAACGAAAATATGCACGCGCTGGAAATGTTCTATTTAGAGTATGATGAGTTTATTAAGGATGTGGAGAATTAAAGGCTCTGAGGTACTAAGGTTCTAAGAAACTAAGGCTCAAAGGCTTTAAGGTTCTCAGTTTATATAGCAAACCCGACAGGTTTTAAAAACTTGTCGGGTTTAATATTTAAATATGTTTATGATTGAAAACTTAGAAGCTCAGAACCTTAGAAGCTTAGCACCTCAGAACCTTTACATCAAACATTAAAAATATTATACACAATTATATGATCGTCATAATTGATATAAAGCTGTTTGCGGTAGTCTTGTTTTTTTCGGGTGATGATTGACAGTTTGCACTCTTTTCCGTCGTTGTCTTTACACAAAAAAGAATAGGTTATATCGGTATCATTTTCTTCCCTTTCGATGTAATCTAAAATACTGAAAAGCTGGATTTCTTGAGAATAAACTACAATTCTATGTTTATTGGTATCTAAAACGACTGAAAGATTTACCAAATCGAGATTCGACCACTCGCCCCATTTTCCTCTTTCGTTTTTTTCTAGAACGCTAAAGCCAGAAGTCTTAAAATGATAGGACTGACTTTGAACTTGTTGAAGACCAAATCCTAAAAAAAGTAATAGTATATAAGTGCGTATAGAATTCATAAATTATTTCTTGCCGTCAATTAAAACTCAAATGTAGTCTTTTCTTTGGATGCGACTTCAAATTCGGCTATCATTTGTTGAACAATTTCTTCAACTGGTAAAATGTCATGAATCAGTCCTGCCACTTGGCCGATCTCTAATTCGCCTTCCTCCAAATCACCTTCAAACATTCCTTTTTTGGCTCTCGCACGCCCTAAAAGCTGTACTAATTCTTCTTTAGAAGGACATTTTTGATACAAGTCTTGAACATCTTGATAAAATTTGTTTTTTACCAATCTCACTGGAGCCAATTCTTTCAATGTCAATTGAGTACCGCCTTCTTTAGTATTAACTATCGTATCTTTAAAATTATTGTGTGCAGAAGATTCTACAGATGCGGCAAAACGGCTTCCAACCTGAACACCATCTGCTCCTAAAATCATTGCAGCCAACATTCCTCTTCCTGTGGCAATTCCACCCGCAGCGATTAAAGGAATTTGTATTTTTTCTTTAACCATCGGAATTAGCGTCAAAGTAGTCGTTTCTTCACGCCCGTTGTGTCCGCCCGCTTCAAAACCTTCAGCTACAACAGCATCTACTCCAGCGTCTTGCGCTTTTAAGGCAAAAACACTACTGCTTACCACATGAACTACTGTAATTCCTTTTTCTTTCAAAAAAGACGTCCACGTTTTCGGATTTCCTGCAGAAGTAAAAACAATTTTTACTCCTTCCTCAACCACAATATTCATGATTTCTTCAATGTTTGGATATAACATCGGAATATTGACACCGAAAGGTTTGTCGGTTGCTTTTTTGCATTTCTGAATGTGTTCTCTTAAAACTTCTGGATACATAGAACCTGCACCAATGAGTCCTAAACCTCCAGCATTACTTACTGCAGAAGCCAATTTGTAACCGCTATTCCAGATCATTCCGCCTTGAATGATTGGGTATTTTATATTAAAAAGCTGCGTGATTTTATTCATTAAAATTTATTGCTTGATTATCTTTCCTGTTTTATGCAGAGTACCAGCATCAAAACTATAAACATAAAGTCCGCTTTGAAGGGATTGCAAAGAAAGAACTGGATTTGAATTATTGATTTTTTCTTCGATTAATTTTTGTCCTAATATCGAATAAATAGTCACCGATGCCGTGTTGTTTTCATTCAAAAAAGAAAACGAAACTTCATTTTTAGCTGGATTCGGATATACTGCAAACGAAGCTTCAGCTATAAAACTGTCCACACTTAATGTAGCTCCAAAATTCGGAATTCCGTATCCATAATTATTATCTGGATTAGCATACCTGTCGGCAGAAGCCAAAATCATCTGTCTGATTTCTTTGTTTGTTTTGGACGGAAAAGCCTGCCATAACGAAGCTGCCATTCCTGCCATAATCGGACATGAAAATGAAGTTCCGCTCGCTGTTCCAATAGTTCCGTTTGCATTCGCCACTACAGCAGAAACGCCTTGCGCCATTACATCGGGTTTTATTCTTCCGTCATAACTTGGACCGATAGAACTAGAACTCGATCTTGTTTTTGTAGCATTTACAGAACCAATTGCCAATACCGAAACAGCATCGGCTGGAGAACCAATATGATTTTCTGGTTGAGTTCCTTCATTTCCGGCAGAAGCCAAAACCAATATTCCTTTATGGAACGCTATCTCTGCACCGCGGGAAATAAAAGTAGTCGTCCCGTTCATCTCGCTGTAAACATGATTGTATCTTGGTTCCGTTCGATCAAGAAAATATCCTAAAGAAGTTGTAATAATATCCACGCCCAAAGCATCTGCTTTTTCAGCAGCTTCTACCCAAAACGATTCTTCTACAGGATTTTCGGTCGCGACAATTTCGGTAATAAATAGGTAATAAGAAGCATTTGGAGCTGTTCCTACAAGAGCATTTTCTTTGTAACCTCCCATTGTAGAAAGCACTTTTGTACCATGATCGCCTCCTGCATAAAAATTAGTGCTTCGGGTTGTATAATCGTAACCTCCAAGAATTTTATTATTATTTCTAAGATTCTCAAATGGCTGAGCTGTATCAACTCCTGGAAAACCGGCGTCTAAAACAGCGATCGTTTTTCCTGCTCCTGTATAATTCTGCTGATGCAAAACCTGACCGTTTAGCATTTGGATTTGATTGGCCGAATTGCCATAAGAATAATCAACAGCCGTTTCCAGCTTATCAGCAACTTGACTTGGTTTTGCCGTAGAAGCGGTTTTTGAGCTAGAATTTAAAGTTCTGTCTGCAAACTCTACTTTTGTCACAAAAGTCAATCCTTTTAAAGCATTGATATTGGCTTGACTTCCACGAATATGAAGTGCATTCAGCCATTTAGATTGCGCCATTACTGTGATTCCTGTACTCGCTTTAATCTGATTTACAAAAGAAGTTTCCAAAGGAGCATCGGTAACATCCAATGCAATATTCTGATTGGTTCTTCGATCTAAAGCTTTTTGAGAAAGTTCTGTTAACGGATTATCATAAAAAGCTTGTGCATTGGGTTTTCCATTAAAATAAACCCATGCATCTTCTTGTGCAAATACCGCAAACGAAAGAAGTAATAAAAGAAAAGTAAAGTTATATTTCATCAGTTTACACTTTATAGGATTACTCCCAATTAAAGTATAAAGCTAAGAAATTACTCCCGAACCAACTAATTCATTTTCTAAATACCAAGCAACAAATTGTCCTTCTGTAATAGCAGACTGAGGTTCTTCAAACTCTACATACATTCCGTCTTCAAACTGATATAAAACGGCTTTTTGCAAAGGCTGACGGTAACGAATTCTCGCCATCACTTCCATTTTCTCACCTGCTTTTAGCGTCATATCTTCTCTAATCCAGTGTACTTCAGATTTCCCTACAAAAAGGGCTTTTTTAAACAAACCAGGATGCTGGCTCGATAAACCTGTATAAATAGTATTCGTTTCTACGTCTGTAGCGATTACAAATAACGGATCTGTTGTTCCGCCTACATTTAGACCTTTTCTTTGTCCAACGGTAAAATAATGAGCGCCTTGGTGTTTTCCAACCACTTTTCCCATTGTTGGCAGATATTCTAACTTTTTAGATTCTAATTTTAATTGTTCTTCTAAAGAAAGTCCTTCTGATTTTTCAGCATTATAAATCGGATCGTTTTTATCCATCTGAACAATTTTACCTTCTTTAGGTTGTAATTTTTGTTGTAAAAATTCTGGAAGACGCACTTTTCCAATAAAGCACAAACCTTGAGAATCTTTCTTTTCAGCTGTAACCAATTCCATTTCAGCCGCGATTTCACGAACTTCAGGTTTTGTTAAAGCACCAATTGGGAACAAAGCTTTAGACAACTGCTCTTGCGACAATTGGCATAAAAAATAAGATTGATCTTTATTGTTGTCAACTCCAGCAACTAATTGATAAACTGGTTTTCCGTCAACTTCAATTTCGCTTTTTTGGCAGTAATGTCCGGTTGCTACATAATCTGCACCAAGACTCAAAGCGATTTTCATAAACACATCAAATTTGATTTCGCGATTACAAAGCACGTCAGGGTTTGGAGTTCTTCCTTTTTCGTATTCGTTAAACATGTAGTCCACGATTTTTTCTTTGTATTCTTCGCTCAAATCAACAGTTTGAAACGGTATACCCAGTTTTTCAGCAACAAGCAAAGCATCGTTACTGTCTTCAAGCCACGGACATTCATTAGAAATAGTAACCGAATCATCATGCCAATTTTTCATAAAAAGGCCAATAACTTCGTATCCTTGCTGTTGCAATAAATAAGCTGCAACACTAGAATCTACTCCACCTGAAAGTCCAACAACTACTCGTTTCATTTTAAAATGTTTAATTTTTAAGGTTGCAAAGGTACGCCAAATAGTAGAAAATCTTGCAATGGTTTGCATTACTTTAAGTAATCCCGCAGTAGATAAAACTTATTGCTTTTTTAAGTACTTTTAATCATACATTTTGATAGCATGAAAAAACATATTTATAGCTTGATTTTCCTTTTTGTCCTTACGACTCTTAGCGCACAGCGTTTTAGCGCTTCTCTAGCAAATTATGAAGCTTACAAAGCGTTTAGAGGAAAACCTTTGTCTGATAAATTTTCGAATATCGAATCGGTAAAAGTGATTTACGATCTTCGAAAACAGAAAATGTATTATTTCAACAGCAGTCTTATTCCGCTTCATTATGATTTTGTAGTCAATTATTTAGGCTACAGCCAAGATCTTGAAGTATTCAACAATGAAAATTACAGCGACACCGAAAAAAATAGAGATTTCCTTCTGGGAAATTTAAATCACATTAAAGGAACAGACAAATGGATTTTTGAACTCGCTGCATCCGATCACATGCCGATTTCATTAATTGAGCGTTTTTTTAATATGGTCAAAAAATCAACGTTTATTGGCGAAAAACTGAAATTTTATCTGAATAATCCCGAGATGATGAATTGGTTTCAGCGAGAGAAATTTAAAATTCCGTGTGTGAAATCTGATTATATTTTTGGCGAATTAAAATATCAGGAAGTCGTACGCGGCAGCAATATCGGAATTCTAAAAAAATACAAAATCAAAGAATTAGAAAGCATAAAACCAGATGCTGATGAAATTATTATTTTGGACGGAACACCAGATATTCTTCCAAACGTAAGAGGAATTATTGTGAATGAGCTTCAGACTCCTTTAAGTCATTTGGTTCTTTTAGGAAAAAACAGAAAGATTCCGATTATGGCTTATACCGATATTGAAAAAGACAACAATATTAAAAAACTACTTTCTAAAAAAGTAGAATTAAAAATCGAAGTCGATACTTTTTTCATCAAAGAAACCACTAAAAAAATTCCAGTAAAATCTATCGGTAAAAAGAAAAAACTAACGATTGACAGTTCGGTAACCGAATTAGTCTCTTTAGCAACAATTCCCAAAAAAGGAGTAAATTACATTGGTTCGAAGGCGCAAAACATGGCGTATCTGATTGCGATTTCAAAAGAGATTCCGTTTCGAACTCCAGAAAATGCACATGCGATTCCATTTTATTATTATACGAAACATATTCAAAAAGCTTCAATTTCACCTTTGATAGCAGAACTGTTGGCAAATCCGCATAAAGATTCAACGGTTTGGATTAATAAGCAATTAAAGAAAATTAGAGACGCAATAAAAAAAGAAAATGTCGATCCTACTTTAATAGCCAAACTCAACGAAACTTTCAAAAATGCCAAATTCAAAAATTTCAGATTTCGTTCTTCCACCAATGCCGAAGATTTGGACGATTTTAATGGCGCTGGATTGTACGATTCTAAAACTGGAATTTTAGGCGACAGCATCAAGACTTTTGAAAAGGCAATTAAACAGGTTTGGGCAAGCGTTTGGAATGAAGCTTCGTACAACGAAAGGGAACTTTTCGGAATTGACCAGCAAAATATTGCAATGGGAGTTTTGGTTCATCGCTCTTTTCCTGATGAATTGGCTAATGGCGTAATCATCACTAAAAATATATTTAGAGCGAATTTCCCAGGCATTACAGTCAATGTTCAAAAAGGAGAAAACTCGGTTGTAAAACCCGAAAAAGGTGAAATCTGCGAGCAGTTTGTCGCCTATCATTTTAATGATGGAAAAGACGAAACCGATTTTGATATCGATTATACTTCTAACTCAAATCTGAACGATAATGAACCTTTATTGAGTCGAAAAGAAATGAGTAATCTGTATGATGTCAGCAAGAAAATTGAAAGTAAAATGTATCGCTATTGGCGTAAAAACCAATTTCATCCTGTAGATATTGAGTTTAAGATTGTGGGCGAAAAAAGAGATTTATACATCAAACAGGTTCGGCCATTTAACGAATAAGCTGTTTGATTAATTTGTCCTTGTTTAAAAGCAATTGTCATCCTGAGCGAAGTCGAAGGCTCGGTTTACGTAAAAAAGGCTTCGACTTCGCTCAGCCAGACAAAACCAAAACTTAATAATAAGGAAGTTAATAGAAAACCAATACGTCAATTTCATTGCTTGCCGCGTTGATTAAAACAATTCTAAAATCAAAATCTTGAATTTTAATTTTCTCTTGAATAGATTTCCGAATGACTTCTGAATTTAAAGAAAAGTTTTCGTCAAGCGGAATTTTGACATCGACAGAATTCAGGTATTTTGAAGCTTTTTTATTCACTATAATTGAAGCGGCAATATAGAATCCTATAATGCTTATTTGAAAGAATAACAGCAATTCCATCTTTTCAAAAGGATACATAATATCTAAAATAGACAATGTAATAGTTGCAAAAAGAAAGATTATGGCATTTACCGTGAAAGATTGTGTTCTAAATCGGAGGATTGAAAAGATGGCAAAAAGACCAAAACCAATGCCTACTCCGATTTCTATTTTGGTAAAAAGATAACAAAGCGAAAAAGTACAAAGTCCAACAATAACCATCAACGGATTTATGGTTGCGTTATCTTTTCTATTGGAGAAAAAATACAAAACTAAAATCGAGAAAAACAACAGTAAAAATCGTCCTAAAAGCTCGCTTAAATCCATTTAGTTAGTGTGTTAGTGAAATCAAATTTAAAAAATAGTTTGCCACGAATTTCACTCAGCTGCACTAATTTTTATTTGGGCATAAAAAAGGCCGTCTTTACAGACAGCCTTCGATTATTTTTTCTTTTCTCCTTTTTCAGACGCTTTGTTTGCGTTTTTAGGATCGCTCATATTAAGTTCCTTTACCAATTTTCCTTTAGCATAAAACTGCCACATTCCAGCTTTTTTACCATTTACAAATTTGCCTTTAGAAGCAACTGATTTATCTGAATCATAGAAAACCGCATCTCCATTATATTGATCATTTTTAAAGTATGATTCTTCCAATAGCGTTCCGTCCTGCCCGATTTTTTTATATGGCCCTTCTTTTAAACCATTTTTATAGGTCATCTCTTCAGCAATTTGAGCATTTGGATAATAAATAGTTCTCTTGCCTTCTAATTTCCCGTTTTTATAGTTCTCAACTGTCATAAGAACTTTAGACGCTTTATGGTAATATTTCCATTCACCTTCACGAGCTTTTCCGATCTCTTTTCCTTCACTTACTTTATTTTTATTCTGATCATAAAAAATAGTGTACGAACTTCCATCATTGGCGCTAAAATCTCTTGTAGCCAGAACATCTCCTTTTTTCGTATCATCAAAAAATTTAAAAACACCTGTTTCTTTTCCGTGGTCAAAAGTTCCTTCATAGCGCGGACGTTTAGATTCAACATAAGTGCCCTTCCAAAGTCCGTCTTTTTTTCCTGCTGCGTCAACTTTATTAATGTCTGTTTGCGCATTTGAAACTAATGCCGTTAGGAATACTAATCCAAATATGATTTTTTTTGAGATCATGTGTAAATTCTATTTTTTAAGCTTAACGAAAATCTTAATTATAAAGTATAATGGTATAAAAAAATCCCGATAAATCGAGATTTTTTTATTTAGAAATTATTTCTTTTTCTTATTCTGAGCTTTTGCTGCTTCTTGCTGTTCCATCACTTCTTGAAGACGCTGCTGAAACTTACTTGGCTTTTTAGGCTCTTTCAATTTGTTTTCTTGAATCTGAGCGTGAATTTTCTCGCTGTCAACAATATAATTCTTGATTACAAACATAATTCCGATTGTAATTAAGTTCGAAATAAAGTTGTACAAACTCAATCCAGCACCGTAGCTATTGAAGAAAATTAACATCATTAATGGCGAAACATAAATCATGATTTTCATCATTTTTGCCATATCTGGCATACCTTCTTGCTGAGGAGCAGCCATTTGTTGGTCTCCAGAAGTCATTTTCATGTAGAAGAAAATTGCGATTGCTGCCAAAATTGGAAACAAACTAATATGATCTCCGTACATTGGAATGTTAAATGGCAATTTTATAACTGAGTCAAAAGAAGATAAATCGTCTGCCCAAAGGAAACTTTTTTGTCTCAATTCAAAAGCTGCAGGGAAAAACTGGAACGATGCATACATAAAAGGAAGCTGAATCAATGCCGGGATACATCCTGCCATTGGGTTTACGCCCGCTTTGTTGTACAATTTCATTGTTTCCTGTTGTTTCTTCATTGGGTCTTTTTTGAATTTCTCTCCCAACTCTGCAATATCAGGTCTTAAAACTTTCATTTTTGCCTGAGACAAAAACGACTTATACGTAATTGGCGACATGGCCAATTTGATAATAATCGTAAAAATGATAATTGCAATTCCTAAAGAAAGTCCCATTGTGGTACTTAAGAATCCAAATAACGGAACGAAAATGAATTTATTAATCCATCCGAAAATTCCCCAACCTAATGGAATAATTTTATCGAAATTTTTATCGTAAGCTTTTAAAGTTTTGTAATCTACAGGACCCATGTACAAATTCATTTTGTAATCGATCTCGCCATTTGTAAACGCTAAAGGCAAATTCGCTCTAAACTGTTTTGTGAAAACAGTATCAATTTTTTCATCTTTAACTAAATCGTCAGATTGTAATTTTGATGTTTCAAATGGTTTTTCAGTAGATAAAATTGTAGCAAAGAAGTGCTGTTTAAAAGCTACATAGCTAACTTTTGTAGGTGTTTCTTCTTTACCTTGACCGTGTGAACTTACATTATTGTATTTTGATTCTTCGTATTTGAAATCAACCTGAGCAAAACGGTTTTCATAAGAAACACTTTTTTCGTTTCTGTATGTTTTTAAATCCCATTGTAAATCAACTGGTTTAGCAGAGTTTAAAACTCTGTTCAAGCCTTGTGAACGAATATCAAAACCAACCAAATAATCGTTTGGTTTTAAAATATATTTATATTCTAAAAATTCATTTGCTCCAGCTTTCAAACGCATAGACAAAACTTGGTCTGCACCAATTTTTTCTAATGTTGGCTCAAAATACAAATCTTTAGAATTTAATGTTCTATTGTCTGTAGTAAGAAGCTGTAAATTTAAATTTGAGTTGTTGTTTTTAATCAACTCAACTAATTGTCCAGAACCTTTTTTAAATCTTTCGAATTCTTTTAGAGTTGCTTCAACAATATAACCACCTTTATTAGCGATTTTCAATCTTAACTTTTCATTTTCGATTGTAGTAAAAGCTTCTTTTGCAGAAGGAAGTGTTGCAGAATAAGCAAATCCTCCTAAAGTTTTTTGCAATTGAGCCAATTGAACTGTATCTCCAGGAGTTACAGCCGCAGCTGGTAATGTCGCAGTTTTAGCTTTATCTGCTTTTGCTTGTGCTTCTTGTTTAGCAACTAATTCTTTCTTGGCTTTTTCAGCAGCAATTTCCTTTTCAGAAGGCTGATTTTGATACATAATCCAAATCAAAATTCCGAATATCAATACAAAACCGATGATCGAATTAAAGTCTAATTTTTTTTCTTCCATTATTATTTAAAAAAGTTATCCGTTGAATTAGTAATGAGTTGAACTCAAAAGTTACATTTTCTTCGAATTAATTATTATTTTTTATGCGCATTAACTGCAGCAGCCACAAAGTTTACAAAAATCGGGTGCGGGTTAGCAACTGTACTTTTGTATTCTGGGTGGTATTGTACACCAATGAAGAATGGGTGGTTTTCAAGTTCTACGATTTCTACTAATCCTGTATCTGGATTAACTCCAGAAGCTTTTAAACCAGCTTTTTGCAATTCATCAGCATATTTATTGTTGTACTCGTAACGGTGGCGGTGACGCTCCGAAATAGTTTTTTCTCCGTAAATTTTGTACGCTAAAGTATTTGGTTTAATATCACATTTCCAAGCACCAAGACGCATTGTTCCTCCTTTATCGGTTACATTTTTCTGCTCTTCCATTAAATTCACAACTGGATGAGGCGTTTTATCGTTCATCTCAGTAGAATTCGCATCAGCGTAACCTAAAATATTTCTTGAATATTCAATAACAGACATCTGCATTCCTAAACAAATTCCGAAGAATGGAATATTGTTTTCACGAACATAACGAACTGCTTCGATTTTTCCTTCAATACCTCTTTCACCAAAACCTGGAGCAACTAAAACCCCATCAAGTGTTCCTAATTTCTCTTCCACATTGTCTGCATTAATATGCTCTGAGTGAATAGAAATTACGTTTACTTTAGTTTCATTTGCTGCACCTGCATGAATGAACGCCTCTAAAATAGATTTGTAACAATCTTGCATTTCTACATATTTACCAACTAAACCAATATTTACAGTTTGTTTTGGACTTTTTAATCTTTTTAAGAAAGTATTCCAGTTTTTAAGATCTGGAGATGCTTTTTTAGGTAAATCTAATTTCTTTAAAGCCACAACATCTAATCCTTCTTCAAGCATTAAATTTGGAACTTCATATATAGTAGAAGCATCAATTGATTGAATAACTGCTTCTTTTTTCACATTACAGAATAAAGCTAATTTCTGGCGTAATTCCTGAGACAATTCGTGCTCCGTTCTACAAACCAAAATATCGGCTTTAATACCGCTCTCCATTAAAGTTTTAACAGAGTGCTGTGTTGGCTTTGTTTTTAACTCACCTGCAGCAGCCAAATATGGAACCAATGTTAAATGAATAACAATTCCGTTATTTTCACCTAACTCCCAAACCAACTGACGAACAGATTCTATATAAGGTAGAGATTCGATATCGCCAACTGTACCACCAATTTCAGTAATTACAATATCATAATCGCCAGATTTCCCTAGCAATTGCATTCTGTCTTTGATTTCGTTTGTGATATGAGGAACAACCTGAACCGTTTTTCCTAAAAATTCTCCTCTTCTTTCTTTTTCAATAACCGAAAGATAAACTCTTCCTGTAGTAACGTTATTAGCCTGAGAAGTAGGAACGTTCAAGAATCGCTCGTAGTGTCCTAAGTCTAAGTCAGTTTCAGCACCATCGTCTGTCACGTAACATTCTCCGTGTTCGTACGGGTTTAGTGTCCCCGGATCTACGTTAATATACGGATCAAATTTCTGAATAGTTGTGCGGTATCCTCTTCCTTGTAACAATTTTGCCAAAGATGCCGCGATAATCCCTTTTCCTAATGAAGAGGTCACACCTCCTGTAACAAAAATATATTTTGTTTGATTCATTCTGTTGTTTGTTTGTAAGTAGTTGTGTAAAAAACTTGGCAAAAGTACAAATTTAATTAGACATTTTGCTAATTAGAAAATCAGAAAATGTGTCAATTAAAAAATTTAAGAAATAGACAAGTGTTAATTGCAAAACATGAATTAAATTCATCTTAAATAGACATTTTACATTTATCTCTCTAAAGATTATCTAATTTTCTCATTATCTCATTATCTAATTTATTTTAAGGCTTGGGATACTGTTTCTTTATATTTCGAATCAACTCTTCCAACCCATTCAATTTCAATTCGTAAATCAGCTGAAGTTGTTGTCCTAATTCTCCTTTTGGAAATCCTTTAGTATGATACCAAACCACGTAATATTCTGGAAGATCAATCAAATATCGTCCTTCATATTTACCGAAAGGCATTTTGGTGTGTGCTAATTTTATGAGTTGTTTTTTGTCTTGTTCCATTTTTTTTAAAGAAAAAAGAAGCAAAAAAAAGAATGTACAATTCCCTTTCTTGCTTCTCTTGCAAAGCTATTAATATTTCAAACAATTAGACCGTTAAAGGGCGAATTATTTTTAAACCATATAAGCTATGTAAGAACATATAAACTGTGCGCTTAAATAAACTTTGCGATTTTAAGGTCATATAAAAATCATTTTAAACCATATAAGCTATATAAGAACATGTAAAACTATGCGCTTAAATAAACTTTGCGATTTAAGGTCATATAAAACAATCATTTTAAACCAAATAAGACATACAATACAAGTAAATACATACAGTACGCTTAAATGAGCTTTGCGATTCAAACCCACCCAAAACTTAAATTTACTTATATCACTTATATGGTTTAAAAACTTAGAACCTAAACAAAAAAAGAAGCAAGAAAAAAGAACCTAATATCGTTCCCTCTTCCTGCTTCAAAAATATTATTTAAGATTATAGATTCACCAAAAAGCTAAAGATTTACACAAAGATTAGAAACCTTTGCACCTTTGTCTCTTAGCACCTTAGAACCTTCTTAATAGTGCCATCTCACAAAAGCCTCCATTGCCGCATACGTTGCCAAACCTAATTGGTGGTACAATTCGGCTGTTTCGCGGTTTCTGTCTTCAGCTCTTTGCCAAAACTCTCTTGCATCTGTTCCTTGGAAAACAACTCCGTCTTTTTGAGATTGGTGTTTGAAGATTCCGTGACGTTTTGCTAAAACCTGATCTGGACTCATTGGAACTGCCATTTCAACTTCGTCGATTCCCCATTCTTGCCAAGCTCCACGGTACAACCATAACCAGCAGTCGTTCATGAATTCTTTTGGTTTTAAAACTTTAACCGCTTCAAAAATAGCATCCAAACAAACTTTGTGCGTTCCGTGTGGATCTGCTAAATCTCCTGCTGCGTAGATTTGGTGTGGTTTAATTTTTTCGATTAAATCAACTGTCAGCTGAATATCTTCTGGTCCGATTGGTTTTTTCTCGATTGTTCCTGTTTCATAGAAAGGCAATTCCATAAAGTGAATCTGCTCGTCTGGAAGACCAACAAAATAACTTGTAGCTCTCGCCTCACCTTTTCTAATTAAACCTTTAATGTAGCGAACTTCAGGAATATCAATTTCACTGTTCTTTTTGTTCTGCAAGAAAGCTTCTGCTTTTTTATAAATGTTATCTGCTTCTTCGCTTTTGATTCCGAATTTTTCGTTGTAATCAATTACGAATCTTGCAAAACGTAATGCTTCATCGTCAGCAACTGCAATGTTTCCAGAAGTCTGGTAGGCAACGTGCACTTCATGCCCTTGCTCTTGCAGACGCATGAAAGTTCCTCCCATACTGATAATATCGTCATCGGGGTGCGGAGAAAAAATCAGCACACGTTTTTTAGCTGGCTCAGCTCTTTCTGGACGGTTTGAATCGTCAGCATTTGGTTTTCCACCTGGCCAACCTGTAATTGTATTTTGTAATTTATTGAAAATTTTAATATTCGTGTCGTAAGCTGGACCAGAATCTGCTAGCAAATCGCTCATACCATTTTCGATATAATCGGCGTCTGTAAGCATTAAAATTGGTTTTTTAAGATCCAATGCTAATCCTAAAACCGCTTTACGAGTTAATTTATCAGTCCAAACAATTTTCTCAACCAACCAAGGCTTGTTGATTCTTGTTAGTTTTGAAGAAGCTTCTTTATCTAAAATAAAAACGGCATTGTTGTGCTCTTGCAAAAATGAAGCAGGAACTCTATTTGTAACTTCATCCTCAACAGATCTCTTTACAATATTGGCTTTTCCTTCACCCCAAGCTAATAAGATTACTCTTTTTGCTTCCATGATTTTTTTCACTCCAAGCGTAATTGCTGTTCTTGGCGTATTATTTAAACCGTAGAAATCTTTACTCGCAGCAACTCTCGTAATATGATCTAAAGCAACCAAACGTGTTTTAGAGTTTTGAAGCGAACCAGATTCGTTAAAACCAATATGCCCGTTACCTCCAATTCCAAGAATCTGAAGATCGATTCCGCCTAAAGCTTCGATTTTAGCTTCATATTCGTGGCAGTAATCTGCAATTTGTTCTTTTGTCAAAAGTCCGTCTGGTACGTGAGCATTTTCAGGTAAAATATCGACATGATCAAACAAAAGTTCTTTCATGAAACGAACATAACTGTTGATTGAGTTTGGTTCCATTGGATAGTATTCATCCAAGTTAAAACTGATTACGTTCTTGAAACTCAAACCTTCTTCTTTATGCAAACGCACTAATTCAGCATATAATCCTTTTGGAGAAGAACCGGTTGCCAAACCCAAAATACATGGTTTTGCTTCTTTTTGTTTTTCTCTGATTAAAGCCGCAATTTCCTGCGCTACTTCTTTTGAAGCTTCCGTAGAGTTTTCAAAAACAACTGTATTGATGTTTTCGAATCGTTTTTCGAAACCTGTTGCTTTGTCGATTTTACTTTTTAACATGATATATTAATTTTTATTTTTTGTTCAACTATTCCATTTCCTGTACTTATGCCCTTTTACAGCATAAAACAAAATCATTGCATAAGAAGGCAACAACATTAAATACGCCAATTGATTTCCGCTTTTTGAAACATCTTGCAGATTTTTTGCAACATTTGCCGAATTAATGCTTTCGGTAATCATTCCGTAAAACAATGGAAAAACAGCTCCACCAATAATTCCCATAATCAATATAGCGCTTCCTATCTTTGTGTAACCTCCCAAATCCTGCAATGCCATTGGCCAAATCGCCGGCCAGCATAATGCATTTGCCAATCCTAAAAGTGCTACCAAAAGTATTACCAACGGTATATTTGGAGTACCAGGAAACGCAATCATTATTTTTGGCGAAATCAAAACAATGGCCAAAACTAGTATTAAACCTAAAATCCCAGACACTTTTAAAGCTGTAACTTGAGAAACATATTTAGGTATCAGAACTATTCCAAGAACGTATCCGACAACCATTGCTGACATCGTAAATGATGTTAATTTGAGGTAGAAATTTCCTTCTTCACCGTAAACTCCAAGCTGTTTCCCAAAAGCCCCAATAGAATCTCCCGCCAAAACTTCTGCAGATAAATACAGCATTAAAGTAATTACTCCTAAAACCAGTTGTGGATGTTTGAAAGCATTTTTAATCTGTTTAAAAACACTCAAATTCGACACATTTCCTTCTTCATCCAAATCAATTTCTGGCAGAGGAGAAAACTTAACCATCAAAGCTAAAACAGTAATAATCAACCCCATATAAAGATAAGGAGTTTGTAATTGCAAAGCAAGAGAATTTAATGCGTTCGTTTTTGCAGCTTCACCCATCAGAGCAATTTTGTCTGCGGTAAAGTCCTGCATATTAGATAAAACCAAAACCGTAAGCACTATTGGCGCTACAAATCCAGCTAGTTTATTAGCAATCCCTAAAACACTGATTCTTGCCGCGGCGCTTTCTCTTGGCCCAATTACCACAACATACGGATTTGAAGCTGTCTGCAAAACCGCTAAACCAGTTCCCATTACAAAAAGCGCTAATAAAAACAAGAGAAATGTACGGCTTGCTGCTGCAGGATAAAACATAAATGCTCCAGCGGCAATAATCAATAATCCTAAAGAAATTCCGTTTTTATATCCCACTTTTTCAATAATATAAGAAGAAGGAACTGCCATTACAAAATAGGCAATATAAAAGGCAAAAGTCACAAAATAGGCTTGAGAAGAAGTAAGCTCGCAAGCTAACTCAAAAAACGGAATAAGTGGCCCGTTAAGCCAGGTTACGAATCCTAGAATAAAAAACAATAAGGTTAAAATTACCATCGGAACAATGGCGCTTTTTTTCTCTACCTGTAATGTACTTTGAATGTTTGTCATAATTTTTTGTTGATTAGTTATAGATTTATTAATTCAAAATCTAAATTAGAATCAACTCTCACATTATTGATTGCGTAATTTATGCAAATATCTGCATTTTTTTTGCAAAACAAAAGTAGTACATTAAATTTCCTTATTCTCTAATTTAGATATCAAAGTTTTGTTAATTTTTGTTATTCCAATTTAAATCAGGATAATATTTTGCCAAATATGTTTTTACATCGGCAATATCTTCTTTCGCAGTTAGGTCTGGAACATGCTCAGAAAACGGAATTCCGACCGTAGCATTCGGATTTTCCTTCACGGAGTTCAAAAGCACCGTTGGCAGCTCCTTTTCGTCGCGCTCTGGGTGAACGGGACAATTTTTAAGATGTATATATAAGGTCTTACCATTAAACTTAAAAGCATTCATACTCACGCGTATTTTGCCTTCCCTATCCTTATATTGTTCCAAAACTTCCTCTGAAGGTTTTTCTAAAATATCCAAAAGCTGATTATTCTCGTCTAATTTCGCAATCGCAAAACGAGAAATGCGCTCCAACGGAAAATCCATTGCATCTCTATCATAACTAATAAAAGCGTTCGGACTTTCGGTTTCTCTCAGCACACGCAATGCTTCTGCCGAATACAAGTTATCGCTATTGCAAACCGAATAAAACTGTGAATTTAATTCTGGATATTGTTCAACAGCCTGAAACAAAGCATCAGCAGTCCCAAAAGGTTTTATTCTTCCCTCAGGAATATACTGAACTGCAAATGAAATAGTAAGTCCATGAAAATCATTATCCTTCATTTTACTTCCGTAAAACTCTTTAAACAATTCTCCTTGCTCTCCTATTATAATGTAGATATTTTTGTAACCCGCTTTTTTGGCATTCCACAAAAGATAATCCAACAAAGGTCTTCCGCTTGCGCCAACACCTATCAAACCTTTACTTCTTTCGTTGGCCTGAGCAATTTCTTCTGGAGATAAATTGTTTGTAACCGCTTCTTTTTTCATTCGAGAAGAAGCTCCGCCGGCTAAAATCACTAAATTGTCGTGCATTTTATTTAATTTTCAATATTATCAATAATTCGTACTCCGGGATCAACATTTACCGCATACGCTTCTTGTGCTCCAGCGTCTAAAATCGCTTTTATAACCGCATCTTCATTCTTAGGATCAGCAATTACAACAATGCTTCCGCCTCCGCCAGAACCCACAATTTTTGCTCCGTATGCACCCGCTTTTAGCGCTGCATTGATCATGTCATCAATTCTCGGAACGGTAATTTTAAGGAGATCGCGCAAAATTTCATGATGTCCATTCATTAAAGCACCAATTTTTTTTAGATCCAAAACTGGTTTTTCAAATTCTTTTAAAGCTTCTTTGGTATAATAATAATTTTTAACCGCCGCTTCAAAAAACGGAATCAGGCGATCTGGAAGACAGTTTCGATATTTCTCTACATCTTCAGCTTCAGAAGCATTTAAATCAAACTCTGGATAATTCTGTTTTACCAGATCAATTGCCATCAGCGCATTTCCTTTTATTTCTCCAAGTAACCCGATAGTTTCTTTTGGAACTCCAGAAACTCCTGTAATAAGACCTTTCAATTCCGTTCCGATTACATCAAAAGAAAATGGCTTTTTAGTATTGATGTACACAATATTTCCGACGCCAATACTGAAATGATCCATCATTCCACCAGGTTCTCCATGCTCTAAAACCTCAGATTCGTATCCTAATTTAGAAAGAAATTCAGGCGTAACTTCATGATCAATTCCGAAAGCTTCAATCAAGAAACGAATCCAAGCCATTAATAAAGCTGACGAACTGGATGTTCCTGAATTAATCGGAATATCTCCGGTAATGGAAATCGTATAGCCAGATGTTGGCACGCAACCATGCCTACGCAGTACCCGCAGCGAGGAAGCAAAGTAATCTCTTGGTTCTAATTTTTCAAAAGCCTCGTGTATATTGATAATTCTAATTTCATTAATATCAATCATATTCAGAACAAATGTATCGGTCTGATTTTCTTCTGCAATTAATTTAATATTTCGATCTATCGCACAGGCTATAACAGGCAATCCCAAATAATCTTGATGATCTCCAAAAAGACAGGTTCGGCCGGGAGCTAATGACGTAATTTTTTTCACTTAAACACTTTGTGTTAAAACACTTTAATTCAATAAATTAAAACGTTATTTGGTTGTAAATTTATTTTATATTTTCGGTTTTGATTTCACGAAACTATAGATTATATTTTTATAAAACAAGAAAAAATACAAAAATGTGCTCGAACACACTATTTTTATGTTCTCGAGCACATTTATTAATTCTTACAAAAAAATCACGTTTATTAAATCAAAGTTTTTATATTTGTTCTATATGGATAAAAAGTACACGATTAAGGATATTGCACAAATGGCTGGAGTTTCTAAAGGAACTGTTGACCGTGTTCTGCATAATAGAGGAAAAGTCTCTCCTGCTGCACTCGAAAAAATCAACGAAGTTTTAAATGTCATTGATTACGAGCCCAACTTAATTGCACGAAATTTAAAAAGCACGAAAGTTTACCGCATTTGTGTTTTGCTTCCCGATCCTGTATTTGACCCTTATTGGCTTCCTTGCGTTAACGGAATACAAGATGCGATTAAGGAATTTAAAGCCTACAATGTCGCTATAGACATCCATTATTTCAATCCAGAAAGCACTAAAGCTTTTTTAAAAACCAACGAAACGATTATTGCACAGTCGCCAGATGCGGTTTTACTGACTCCTCTTTTTCATAAAGAAACCATTGAAATCATAAAGCAATATGACGAACTGGGAATTATTGTCAACACTTTCAACAACCAGGTCGAATCTTCTTCTATAAAAAGTTTTGTGGGTCAGGACTTATATAAAAGTGGCCGTGTTGCCGCTAGTTTGATGAATCTGATTCTCCCAAAAGGTCAGATTGCCATTATTCATATTGATGAAAGCCTTAAAAATGCCGTTCACATGCAGGAAAAAGAACGAGGATTTAGAAGTTATTTTGATGAAAAAAATCTTCCTGATTTTTCTGTAACTACATTAAAACTAAAATATTCTAATATAGAAAATAAGCTTACGGCTTTCTTAAACGAAAATCCAGATCTAAGCGGTATTTTTATTACGACTTCCAAAGCTTATCAGATTGCTTCTATCTTATCTTCGGTTACAGATAAAAAAATTGCTCTGATTGGCTACGATTTAATTGATAAAAATGTTAGTTTTTTAAATCAGGGATTGGTTCATTTTTTAATTCATCAAAATCAAAAAAGACAGGCTTATTTGGGCGTGAGCACTTTGGCAGATCATTTTATTTTCAGGAAAGATATTCCCGAGACTATTTTGCTTCCTATTGATATTATTAATGTGGAAAATGCTTCTTTTTACACTAACTAAGGGATTCGCCACAAAATCCTAAGTAGAGAAGTTTTTTTCCATTTGTCAGTCTGAGCGAAGTCGAAGACCGCACAAGTAACTCCACAATGAGAAGCTACTTTTTTTCGCCACAGATTAAAAGGATTTTCATGATTTTTTTTTATGTTTCACGCAGATTTAAAAAGATTTCAGCAGATTAAATTAGATTTGAATTTACTAAGACACAAATCTAATATTCGCATTACAACACAAAGCTTTTAATTAAAAAAACTTTGTGTCTTTGCGCCTTTGCGGCAATTATCCCATCAAAATAAACTTCCCGAAAGACGAAGCGATATGAAAATTCGGTTCTGCAGTATTTGGATTCACCCATGAAATCCAAGTTGGCTGATATTCTCCTTTTTCGTCTTTAGAAAACTTGGCTCTATAAACTCCTGTTTCAATTGTATTGTTATGAACTAAATCTAATTCTTTTAACGATTCAATACTAATTGCGCCTGCAACTGTAAAAGAAACCTCATCTGAAGAAGATTCTAGTTTTATATGATTTTGAGGCCATTTCCATTCGTAATCAAAAACTTTATTAGGTAGCGCGTGAAAATCCAATAGCCTTGTTGACGGATCGATTTCTAAACAATAATAAGGATTAAGACTATCATTACTTCTAAAAAAAAGCTCCACACGATCTGAATTGCAAATGCTGTCTACGCTATCATCTTTTTGGTCGATATAAACATCAGTATCAAAAACTCTAAAATTAAAATAGAAGTTTTCTTGATCCCAAAGCGCGCGAAATTCGATTTTTAAAATTGGATTATCATTCCACGGAGAAGAAAAATCGGTTAAACAATTTGCTTTTTCCCAGAAAATCGGATTTAAAATTTCATTCTTGCCAGCTTGATTTTTATCAATTAAAACTACTTGATATTCCTTCACAATACTAATTCTTAAAATTTGTTAATTTTTGATTTTTCAAAAAGCTGAAATCCATTCTAGATTCGGCTTTTTTAATCCCATCATTTTTGAATAAGCCAAGTTAGTTCAAAATTGAGTAAATACCATTATTCTTTTCAAAATAAACTCAAAATTTTGCACGTAAACCCATAAGAAAAGCCTGTTTAATTTTTATATTTTAGGATTAGTAGTTGCGAAATTCACAAGTTTTTACAAAATCAGCAATTATTATTCAAAAAACACCTTATTTAAGCCTACTCATTATTTCGAAAATATTTTAAAAATATCTCATCTTTTTAAGTCCAAAAAAACGTTTCGCACAATTTTATGTGCTCGAGAACATAAATTTTGTGTGTTCGAGCACATTTTTTGTGTTTTTTCTTGTTTTATAAAAATATAATCTCTAGTTTCGTCAGAGATTAATCTTAAAACTAAGTTAATTATGCAAAATTTAGGGTGATTTTTAAGCTTCTAGAAAGAAGAAAACAGAACTAAACAGGCATTGTTTAGAGTGAAAAAGAAAACCTCTGATTTGCACAAAAAACAACTCAATCAAAACTTAACTAAAAAGACAAAATGAATTCCACGATTAAAAAAGAAGTCTAAAACCTACAAACAAGAAAAAAACAATTAAACATTAACCAAAACCAATTTAAAGTATGAAATTATTAACCCAAAAAAAGCCAAGAGATTTTCGGATTAACAATTTATCCCGCAAAGAAATCGGAATAACGGTTCTCTCGTTATTAGTTTTTACATTTCAAGCTTCTGCAGCTTCTTCTATACATATTTCAGACAAGAACAAAACGGCACTGTTTTTTGAAAAAACAGTGAAAGGAAAGGTTACAGATGAAAAAGGCTTGCCTCTTCCTGGTGCCAATGTTGTAGTGAAAGGCACAACAAAAGGTGTTCAGACTGATGTAGACGGAACTTTTGCTATTACGGTTCCAGATAATGCTACAAAACTGGTCATTACTTTCATCGGAATGGAAGATCAGGAAGTAACTATTGGAAACGCTCCTCTAAAAATTGTCATGAAAGAAGCAGGGCAGAAACTAGAAGAAGTGGTAATTGGATACGGAAAATCTAAGAAAAAAGATCTTACCGGTTCTGTGAGTTCGCTTAGCAAAGACAATTTAAACTTGGGCGGAACGGTTGCCAATGTTGGTCAGGCGCTGCAAGGACGCGCTTCTGGAGTGCAAGTGCAGCAAAATAGCTATGCGCCAGGAACAAATCCTTCAGTTGTAATAAGAGGTGGAAACTCAATCAATACTTCTAATGCTCCGCTGTATGTAGTTGACGGATTCATTACCAGCACTGGAGCTTCTATTAGTCCAAATGATATTGAAAACATTCAGATTCTTAAAGACGCTGCTTCTACAGCAATTTATGGTGCGCGTGGAGGAAATGGAGTAATTTTAATTACCACTAAAAAAGGTAAAGCTGGAAAAATGAATGTTGAAGCAGAGATTTCAGACGGTTTTCAAAATATTATAAAAGAGCCTTCTTTATTAACTGGACAGCAATATGCAGACATTCAGAATGCAATTAATGCTGAAAACGGAAGACCTCCACTTTTCCCTTCTAGTTTTCCTGTTGCCAACACCAATTGGTTTGACGCGGCAACTCGTCCGGGAGAAGTGTTAAACAGAACGCTTACTTTTAGCGGAAGCGATCAAAGTTCGAAATTCTTTCTTTCTGGAAACTATTTAAAACAAACGGGAGCTATCGTAAACACTGATTTCGAAAGATATAGTGTGAGAATGGGTGGCGAAAAAAGATTTAGCGAAAGATTGAATATGGGCACAAACGTTTATGGCGCTGTGGCTGAAGGAAATAATAGTGATTTTGGCGATAATATTTTATCTCCAATGTTCTCTATTCAGACAGCTCCTCCAACTATTCCAATTTACAATCCAGATGGTTCATATTACAAATTTCAAGGAAAAGACAATGCTTTGGCTCTTTTGCTGGAACCTACAGACCACACCATCAACAGATTGGTAAACGGAAGCATGTTCTTAGATTATCAGATTATTAAAGGCTTAACGTATCACTTTGGTGCTGGTGCAGAATGGCAGGAAAATATTCAAGGAAAATATACTCCTAGTACTTTAGTAGCTGGTGCAGCTTTGAAAGGTTCTGGTTCTGAGGAAAATAAAACCTATTTCAGATGGAGTACAGAACAATATTTGACGTATAAATTTGATATTAAAGAGGTTCATGCCATTACTGCAATGATTGGTACTTCGAACCAAAAAGACACTTACGAAAGAGTAAGAGCCGCTGGTACTGGTTTTTCTAATGATTTATTGACGTATTACAATCTGCAAGGTGCTTCGGTTTATTTGAAACCTGAAACAGAAAAAACAGAAACGAAACTGACTTCTTATTTTGGAAGGTTAAATTATGCATTCAACGATAAATATCTAGCCACTTTTACAATCAGAAAAGACGGTTCTTCTCGTTTTGGGCCCAACAACAGATTTGGTATTTTCCCTTCTGGTGCGGTTGCGTGGAAAGTGTCTAACGAATCTTTTATGCAAAACGTAAAGGCAATTTCTGAACTTAAACTAAGAGCGAGTTACGGTATTACAGGTAGTGACGGTATTGGAGATTACTCGTACATGAGCCGACTAACTTCTTGGGGTGTTACCATTGCTCCAGACGATTTCGTGGCTGGTACAGAACCTGCAAACTTAGCCAATCCAAATCTTAAATGGGAAGAAACAGCTCAAACTGATATTGGTCTGGATTTAGGTTTATTTAATGATAAACTTTCTATTACATTCGATTATTACAAAAAAAGAACGACAGACGCGCTTTTAAATGTTCCTGTTGGAGGATGGTGGGGCTTTGGTACGCAAAGAATTAACTCTGGAGTTATTGACAATCAAGGTATTGAATTAGGAATCACGACAACAAACTTTAGATCGGATAAATTTTCTTGGACAACTTCATTAAATCTGGCTTACAACAAACAAGAAATTGTGTCTCTGGCTGATAATGTAAAAATCATCAGTACAAACACTTCTAACCCGAGTGGAACAGTTTCTGGGCAAGAATTTACAAGATTAGAGCCAGGAAAAGAAATGGGTGTTTTATTTGGTTATAAATATGCTGGAGTAATTAAAACTGGAGAAACTTATGCTCCTCAGCCGTTATCTGTGCCTGGAGATCCAAAATATGTAGATGTTGATGGAGACGGTACGATTACAGCAGCAGACAGAACGTATTTAGGAAATTCTATTCCGCATTATGTGGCTGGTTTTAATAACGATTTCAGATACAGAAATTTTGACATGAATATCTTTTTCCAAGGTGCTTTTGATTATTCTGTTTATAATATGACTAAAATGGTTGGAGAATCTTCTACCAGTACAGATGCCTTAAACCGCTGGGTTGCTGGAACGAATGAAAATACAGATATTCCGAGAGACGGTTATTACAAAAGCAAATACGGAAGTTATGTGAATTCAAAATTTGTTGAAGAAGCTTCTTACCTACGTCTAAAAAATGTTTCTATTGGATACACTATTCCTGAAAGCGCTTTGAAAACAGTAAAATTTATTGACAGCATCAGATTATATGCTATCGGACAAAATTTATTGACGATTACCAATTATTCTGGAAATGACCCTGAAGTAAACGGGCATTCTTCTAATAATTTAGGTGGAGGAATTGATTTTAACTCGTTCCCTGCTTCAAGAACTTTTATACTTGGAATTAAAGTAGCCATTCACTAGTCTAAAATGCTTTTTAGTAACATTAAATTGATTCAAATGAAAAAATATACAATCTTATTACTTTTACTTACCGCTGGGGCACAAATTTCGTGCAACCAAGACCTTGATCCCACGGTATATAGCAGTTTGACTAATACTAATGGATACCAAACAAAGTCAGATGCTATTGCGGCCATCAATTCTATTTATGGAAGATTAAAAGGTCCGTCTGTAGGCGATAACTTTTCGTATTGGGCTACGAGACACTTTGCCTTAACAGATATTGCTACAGATTTAGGACATTGCCAATTTGGTGGAGATCCTGGACAATTGTCACTAGGAACTTGGAATTCTGCTAACGGACTTCTTAAAGAAGACTGGAACGCGATGTACAAACTAATTGCTAATGCAAACAATGCCATTTTCAACATTCTGCCTATGGGGGGCATTACAGCGGCAGAAAAAGCACAATTTATTGCAGAAGCCAAATTCTTAAGATGTTCTGCTTATATGGATTTGACAGATTCTTGGGGACCTGTAATTTTAATTACCGAAGCAAACTTAGGGAATCCTGGATACTTAGATCAAACTCCGCCATCATCTGTTGAAGAAATTGATGCTTTTATGATTAAAGAATTAACAGAAGCAGCGGATGTTCTTCCTCTTAATTATCAAAACAATGAAATTTATGGCACAAACGATGTAGGACGTGCTACAAAAGGTGCTGCGCTTACACTATTAGCTAAATTGTATTTAAGAAGCCACGATTGGCAAAAAGTAGTTGCTTTAACCAAACAAGTAATGGATTTAAACCAATACAGTCTTTATCCTTCTTACTTAGGTTTGTTTAAAGAAAGTAACAAATGGTGCAGCGAAAACATCTTCTCTTCTTTAAGTGATGCCAACACAAACGGAACTGAATTACTAAACCATTTTGGGCCAGTTGATCACCCAGTTGTTCAAAACAGATGGCAGTATTATACCGTAAACTGGGATTTTTACAACACTTTTGGAGACGAAGACGAAAGAAAACAGTGTTTCTTCCCAGAATTTATGGGTACAGATGGTTTATTGCACAAACAGCCTCCGTACTTAGGCGCTGAACCGCCAGAAGGTGAATTGTACATGCAAGACGTTTCTACAAAAAAATATGCTGATGACGAAACGACAACGTATTACGATGGTCATAGTGTAAACATTCTTCGCTATGCTGATGTTTTATTGAGCAGAGCCGAAGCGCTAAACGAAATCAGCGGCCCAACTCAAGAAGCAATCGATCTTATCAATCAGGTAAAAGGAAGATCTCACGCCAAACTTCTAGTTTTATCAGAACATACACAAACTAGTTTGCGAGATGCTATTTTGCAAGAAAGAGGCTGGGAATTGTTTTATGAAGGAAAACGTCGTGCCGATTTAATTCGAATGAACAAATATGATGTTTTGGTAAACGCTTATCATTTAAGAGTTGGCGAGGCCGCTTTGATTAAAATGCCACAAAACAAATATTACACATATCCGCAGAGTCAGGTAGATCTTAATCCAAACTTAAGCAACGCCGACAGATAATAAAATGTATTTCAAGAACAGGCAGCAAATAGTCTGTCTGTTCTTGATTTTTATATAAAAAGTGCTTTTCTGTTTCACAAAAGAAGCTTTTCAGATGATCAAAAAATTAATTTTAAAAGGAAGTTTTATTTTAGTCCTGCTTACATTGGCAAGCTGTTCTAAAAACCAGATTATCTCCAATATCAATATTGGCACTCATGGCAACAACGAATTGAAAATTCAGATCGATGTTACTACGAATGACCAAGCTCAGGTATATGCAGAATATTGGTCGGATAAAAAAGGAAACCAAAATAAAATAACCTCTCCTATCTCAAATTCTGGCCTTAAACATTCTTTAGTGCTTTACAACATTATTCCAGAAACCAATTATAGTTTTCAAATTGTTACGGTTCAAGGCTCCGATAAAAAAACAAGCAAGGTTTATACTTTCAAATCTAGAAAATTACCAGAATGGCTTCAAAAACAATTCAAAGCCAATTGTCCAAAGCCTGAGTTATTGCCAGAAAATTTCAAAAAAGGTTTTATGCTTTTAGCGAAAAGAGAAACTCCGGGAACGGCATACATTGTAGATTACAAAGGAAATTTAAGATGGTATCATACGCTTGAAGGAACAGGATTTAAAGTAGCCCATTTTACAAAAGAACAAAGTATTCTTTCTATTTTAGGAACAAACGACGAACCAACAAGCTACGGAAGTGAAATTCTTGAAATCAACCTTCAAGACGATACTTTAACCCACATCAAAAAAGGACAAGGCGATTTAAAGCAGACTATTCATCACGAAATCATTAAAAAATCGGCTAACGAAATTGTGACTTTAACTGTTGAAGAAAAAATAATAAACCTGAAATCTGTCGGTGGAAAAGAAAAAGATACTGTTAGCGGTGACGGAATTGTAATCTTAGATAAAAAAGGAAAACAACTTTGGAAATGGACTGTTTTTGATGATTTAGATCCGCTAAAAGACAAAGATATTTTAAAAACAAAAAAAGACTGGACACACGCCAACAGTTTGAATTATGACAAAGACGGCAATTTTCTGATTTCTTTTTACAACAACGGCCAAATTTGGAAAGTAAATGCTAAAACAGGAAAAGTAATGTGGAAATTAGGAAAAAACGGAACCATGAAAATGGCTCCAGAAAGCAATTTTTCTCAAGCACACGCTGCACACATCGATCAGGAAGGAAGTTTATTATTTTTTGATAATGGTGTAGATAAAAAACAATCTTCTGTTTTTGCTTTAAAAGTAGACGAAAAGAACAATGCCGTAAAACTGAATTTTCAAATCAAATTGCCAAAAGACATTTACAACGACAGAATGGGAAGCGCTTATATGATCAACAAAGATTTGATTTTGTGTTGCTGTTCAAAAAGACATATTACCGTTTTAACGAATAAAAAAGGAGTGCTTTTATGGGCGTTGGAATCTGAAATTCCGCCTTATCGCACGCAATTTATTGAAGAAGAAAAAATGAAACCATTTCTTCTTAACTAATGACGATCTTCCTGCAAGGTTTTCAAAACCTTGTAGGTCTAATTATAAAACGAATACCTACGAGGTTTCGAAAACCTCGCAGGAGAAGAACAAGATTAAAAATTCTACACATGAAAAAAACAATTCTTATCGGACTTTTTTCAGCAATGCCAATTGTATTTTTCAATTCGTGCACCAAATCAAATTCACAGACTTTAGCTGCTGTAAATCAAGAAGCCGAAGATGAAGGTTACATCACCATTGACACTTCAAAAATTCCAGACGATCAATTTGGAGAATCGGTTCGTTATGGAAGAGAATTAATGATGAAAACCGCTTATTACATTGGCCCAAACGGAATCAATGGAAAATATTTAGGCAACAAAATGAATTGCACCAATTGTCATCAAGACGCAGGAACAAAACCGCATGCGTTCAATTTAATGTCTTCACACGATAATTATCCACAATACCGCGGGCGCGAAAATAAAGTGCTTACATTGGCAGAACGAGTTAATAACTGCATTATGCGCCCGCATTCTGGAAAACCGCTTCCGCTGGATAGTAAAGAAATGGTAGCCTTTTTATCTTATTTTAAATGGATTAGCAAATTTGTTCCAAAAGACGGCAATTTCAAAGGAGCAAAAAATCTAGAAATCGAATTTCCTGATGTTGCCGCAAGTCCAGAAAGAGGAAAAGCATTATTTGTAGAAAATTGTGCGCGTTGCCACGGAAATAATGGTGAAGGAGTTTATAATGCTGATAAATCAGGTTATGTTTATCCTCCGCTTTGGGGAGAATACGGTTATCAGCCGGGTTCAAGTATGCATCGTGTAATTAAACAAGCACAATGGTTAAAAAACAATATGCCGTATGATAAAGTGCAGCATGGAAAACCATACCTTACAGACAAAGAAGCACTTGATATTGCGGCTTATGTAAATGATGATTCTGTACACGAAAGACCAAATCCAAAAACGTTTGATTATCCAGATAAAATGGGCAAACCTATAGATTATGCGCACAGCCCATTCAATGATAATTTTTCTGAAGAACAGCACAAATAC
The DNA here is from genome assembly GCF_054075165.1 of Flavobacterium erigeronis. NCBI lineage: Bacteria > Pseudomonadati > Bacteroidota > Flavobacteriia > Flavobacteriales > Flavobacteriaceae > Flavobacterium > Flavobacterium erigeronis. Next base: position 83,684 of record NZ_JBSKGP010000004.1, read on the forward strand.
GGGCCTTACAAACCTATTATTGCCTACTGGAAAAAACAAGGCTGGAAAGCAGTTTATTAATTTCAAAAAAAGACTATTTAACCTGAACATATAATACAATGAAACTAAACCCAAAACACACAACGCTTTTGACCAGAATAATGATGATGTGTCTTTTCACGATCAGTATTCCATTAACTGCACAAATAAAATATTCAGACGGAAATGACAGCTGGAATCCCGATAAATTAGGAAACCACCGCGCTGTAATTGCATTTTCAGGTTCAGGAAATGTTGCCAAAACTACAATCGAATGGCGAAGAAGAGACAACAATCCAGAACTTAAAAAAATCATTGTTCAAGATGCATCTGGAAAAGAAATCCAAAATATAAAAACCGAAAACATCAATAGAGAAAACGGAACTATTTTCTTTGAACCTGTTTCGGGAAAAGGAATGTATTACGTTTATTACATGCCTTATATTGATGAAGGAACTGCCAATTATCCAAAAGGAATTTATGCAAAACCTGAAGACAAAGCCGATGCAAAATGGCTTTCTAACATCAAATCAAATACAAAAGACAATTGTTCGGTTACAGAAATTCAGAGCGTAAATGCTTTCAATAGTTTTTACCCGATGGAAGTTATTGCAACGGCTGCTGAAACCAAAGATTTAATCTCAAAAAACAGTGGAAATTCTTTCTTGGTTTTTCCAGAAGACAGATTGCATTCTATCAAATTAAAATCAGATTTACCGCAAAGATGGATTCAGAAAGGCGTTCAAAATAATTTTTCTGATACGGCAATGAAAGGCGAATACCTTGCTTTTCAATTGGGCGTTTATGCGCTTGAAGATTTGCAAAATGTAAAAGTGACGTTTTCTGATTTGAAAAGTGGCGGAAATACAATTGATGCAAAAAACATCAGCTGCATCAATACTGACGGAACTAAATATGATGGAAATCCTTTCACCAATACTGTTTCTGTTTCTAAAGGAAAAATTCAGGCAATGTGGTGTGGTATCGACGTTCCGCAAAACGCTACAGCAGGAACTTATACTGGAAAAGCTACAGTTATTGCTGATGGAAAATCGAAAGAAATCAATCTTCAAATCACTGTTTCAAACGAAGTAACGAAAAACGGTGGAATCGACAGTCCAGAAAAAATGACACGTTTAAAATGGCTGAACTCCACTTTAGCGCAAGAAAATACAGTTATCGCGCCTTATACTCCACTAACAGTAAACAATTCTGAAATCGCTTTATTAGGAAGAAAACTGATTTTAGCGCCAAACGGATTTCCAGCTCAAATTCAGACTTTCTTTACTCCAGAAATGACTTCTGTGGGAACAAAAGCCAATGATATTTTAAGCGCTCCAATCGATTTTCATTTTGTTGATGCTGCTGGAAAAGAATTGCAATGGAAAAACAGCGGTGTAAAATTCACTAAAAAAGAAGCAGGAACCGTTTCTTTTGAAAATACTTCGACTTCAAAATCAGCTCAAATGGAGGTAAACGCAACTGTTGAATTTGACGGTTTTGTACATTATACAGTAAAAGTTACGGCTCTTGAAGATGTTACGTTTAATGATATCAATTTCCAAATGCCAATGCAGCCAACATCGGCAAAATACATGATGGGATTGGGCCAAAAAGGCGGCGATCGTCCTGCAACTTTTGACTGGAAATGGGATGTGGCGCACAAAAATCAAGACGGCGCTTGGATTGGTGCCGTAAATTCTGGATTGCAATTTTCTTTAAGAGACGAAAAATATAGCCGCCCTTTAAATACTAATTTCTATTTACAAAAACCATTATTGTTGCCAACTTCATGGGGGAACGAAAATAAGGGCGGCATTACCATTACTCCAAACCAGAAATCGGTTTTGGTAAATGCATATAGCGGGGCAAGAACAATGAAAAAAGGCGATGTTTTGTATTATAACTTCAACTTATTAATTACGCCTTTCCATACCATAAACACAGATTTTCAGTGGGATACAAAATTCTATCACAAATACAGTCCTATCGATTCAATTGCAAAAACGGGTGCAACGGTAATCAATATTCACCATGCAAATGCAATTAATCCGTATATCAATTATCCGTTTATCGAATTTAAAAAGATGAAAACGTATATTGATGAAGCGCATGAAAAAGGATTAAAAGTAAAAATCTACAATACCGTTAGAGAGGTTTCGAATAAAGCGTATGAAACTTTTGCTCTAAGAAGTTTAGGTCACGAAATTTATTCTCCAGGAAAAGGCGGCGGATTCTCCTGGCTGCAAGAACACGTTGGCGAAGACTATATCGCTGCTTGGTTTGTACCTGAAATTAAAGATGCTGCAATCGTAAATAGCGGAATGAACCGTTGGCACAACTATTATGTAGAAGGCATGAACTGGCTAACTCAAAACGTTGGTATCGATGGAATTTATCTGGATGACGTTGCTTTTGACAGAATCACAATGAAACGTATCAAACGTGTATTGACAAAAGACGGTCATCCTGGAATTATCGATTTGCACAGCGCGAACCAATACAACAAAAGCGACGGATTTAATAACAGCGCCAATTTGTATATGGAACATTTTCCATACATCAATAAATTATGGTTTGGAGAATATTTTGATTACGAAAAAAATCAGCCTGACTTTTTCTTGACAGAAGTAAGCGGAATTCCTTTCGGATTAATGGGAGAAATGCTTCAGGATGGCGGAAATCCGTGGAGAGGAATGGTTTATGGAATGACAAACAGATTGCCTTGGAGCGACGGTGCAGACCCAAGACAAATCTGGAAATTATGGGATTCTTTCGGAATTAAAGGCTCTGAAATGATTGGGTATTGGAGTGAAAACTGCCCTGTAAAAACAAACAACGACAAAGTTCTGGCAACGGTTTACAAAAAGAACGGAACGGCTTTAATTTCAATTGCAAGCTGGGCAAATGATGATACAAAAGTAAAACTGAATATCGACTGGAAAAAACTGGGAATCAATCCTTCAAAAGCAACCATTACGGCTCCTGAAGTTCTTAAATTTCAATCTGCTCAGACTTTTAAACCAACAGACGAAATACCCGTTTCTAAAGGAAAAGGCTTGCTGTTGATTGTGAAGTAATTGTCATTTTATAAAGATTACACACCCTGTTTGTCATTTCGACGAAGGAGAAATCTCCACAAGATATTCCTCAATCTTTGTCGAGCTACTAACGAAGATTTCTCGTTCCTCGAAATGACAAAATTGCAGAAAAATTAAACACATAGAAACATAGAATTTTCTATTTCAATAAAAGAGTTTAAAAAACAAATCTAGATTTGAACACATAGACATAGCTATGTGAATTTAGACAAATGAAATGCCTTTATAGACAAAGCAAACTATGATTCTATGTGTTAAAAAAAGCAAACCCAAAAAACTAGCTATCCACATGAAATTTAGACCAATATTATCCATTCTACTTTTTGGAAGCGTTTTTGTCACTGCACAAAACAAAACCACTGTAAAAGAATACAAAAAAGCATTTACGACTTACCCTTTTTCAGATCCAGATCCGATTCCGAAACCGGACACCAAGTTTTATCCGTACTTTCGTTTTGATGGATTTACCGATAAACCAATCCAGAAAGAATGGAAAGTAATCGAAATTGAAAATGATTATATCAAACTGACAATCTTGCCAGAAATTGGCGGAAAAGTTTGGTCAGCAATCGAAAAATCTACAGGAAAAGATATTGTTTACAATAATCATGTTGTAAAATTCAGAGACATTGCCATGCGCGGACCGTGGACAAGCGGCGGCGTTGAAGGCAATTATGGAATTATCGGACATACGCCAAATTGTGCAACTCCTGTCGATTATAAAATCATAAATCGCGAAGACGGAAGCATCAGTTGTGTAATTGGAGTTTTAGATTTACTAACCAGAACTTCTTGGAAATTAGATATTAACCTGCCAAAAGACAAAGCTTATTTTACTACAAATTCATTTTGGTCAAACACAACTGAATTCGAGCAGCCTTATTATACTTGGATGAATACTGGAATAAAAGCAGCTGAAAATCTGCAATTTATTTATCCTGGACAAACGTATATTGGTCATAACGGAGAATACAATTCGTGGCCAATCGATAAGGAAAATGGTAAAGATTTATCATTCTATAAAAACAACAATTTTGGCGGTTACAAATCGTATCACGTTTTCGGAAAATACAATGATTTCTTCGGCGGATATTATCACGATGAAGATTTCGGAATGGGAAGATTTGGAAATCACGACGATAAACCGGGCAAAAAAATCTGGATTTGGGGATTGTCGCAGCAAGGAATGATTTGGGAAAAATTACTGACCGATACCGACGGACAATACGTTGAAGTACAAAGCGGAAGATTATTTAATCAGGCGAGCGAAGGCAGTAATCTTACGCCTTTCAAACAGCGTTTGTTTGCTCCTTATCAAACCGATACTTGGACAGAATACTGGTTTCCTGTAAAACAGACCAAAGGTTTTGTAAAAGCCAATAATTATGGCTCTGTCAATATTAAAAATGAAAATGGCTGGCTGAAAATCTACTTTTCTCCGCTTCAAAAATTAAACGAAAAAATCGAAGTTTTTGAAAACGACCAAAAAGTATATTCAAAAGATATTGCATTAAACACACTTCAAACGTTCAAAGATTCTGTTCAGATAAAAGTCGATTCAAATAAACTGAAATTTGTTTTGGGTGAAAATAAACTGGTTTGGAATTCAGCTCCAGAAGATGGAAACATTAATCGTCCTTTAGAAATTCCGAAAGATTTCGATCATAATTCAATTTACGGATTGTATTTGCAGGGGAAGAATTACATCAGTTTTAAAGATTATATCCTTGCCGAAGAAAAACTTAATGCCTGTTTAAAATTAGATGCTAACTACGCTCCTGCTCTTTCTGCATTAGCTTCTTTACAAATCAGAAAATTAGATTATGAAGGTGCTGTAAATTCGGCGAGCAAAGCTTTAGCAATTGATACTTATGATGCTGCTGCGAATTATTTTTACGCTTTAGCGAATTTGCATTTAGGAAATACAACTGACGCAAAAGACGGTTTTGACATCGCAGCTGCAAGTGTAGAGTTTAGAAGTCCAGCTTATACGGCTTTAAGCAAAATTTATTTAGCAGAAAACAATCTGCCAAAAGCAGTTGAATATGCTGAAAAAAGTCTCGTAAACAATCAATACAATGAAGAAGGTTTACAAGTTTTAGCGGTTTTATATCGTCTTCAGAATAATGCTGAAAAAGCAAATTCGGTTTTAAAAACCATTGCAACACTTGATCCATTGAATCATTTTGCTGATTTCGAAAAATACCTTTGGAACAATTCAAACGAATCCAAATTGGCTTTTACATCAGCTATTCAAAATGAAATGCCGGAACAGACATTTTTAGAATTAGGTATTTGGTACAATAATATAAGCCGAAAAGAAGACGCTTTAAAAGTATTTTCTATTGCAGAACCAAGCGCAGAAATTATTTATTGGAAAGCTTTCTTAGAAAATAAATCAGTTGATATCAGCAAAATCAAGCCTGGAACGAGTTTTCCTTTCCGAAACGAAACGGCTGAAATTTTAAAATCATTAATAAAAACCAACGATCAATACCAATTAAAATATCATTTAGGTTTAATTGAATGGAATCGAAATAATATCGCTTCCGCTAAAGAATTATTTTTACAATGCAACTCAAAACCAAATGATCCTGCTTTTTATGGCGCCAAAGCATCGCTATTTAAAAATGATGCTCCAACTGTTTTGGCAAGTTTACAGCAAGCTATAAAATTAGATCCACAAGGCTGGAGATACCATAAAATGCTGGCGGAACACTATATCGTTCAAAAACAATTTGATAAAGCATTAGCAACAGCTGAACCATTCTACAAAAAACATCAAGACAATTATTTGCTCGGAATGTTATACGCAAAGACGCTTCTTCTAAACAAAAAATATACGGAAGTCGACAAGTTCTTAACCAAATTGCAAATTCTTCCATTTGAGGGCGCAATCGCAGGAAGACAATTGTATCACGAAGCCAAACTAATGCAGGCTTTGGCTGAAATGAAAAACAAAAATTATAAAAAAGCCTTGCAATTTATTGCCGATGCCAAACTGTTCCCAGAAAATTTAGGCGTTGGAAAACCGTATGACGAAAATATTGATGAACGCTTAGAAAACTGGCTCGATTATCAATGTTACAGCAGTCTTGGAAACAAAGAAATGGCTTCAAAATCTTTAGATAAAATTGTGGCTTTTCATCCTGTCGTAGATAATACAGTTATGAACTTTCTTCCAGCCAATCAATTGGTTTCGGCTTGGGCGATTGAAAAAACTTCTTCTTCTCAGGAAGCAGAAAAATGGCTGAAAAAGCAAGCTGATTTATATCCTTCAAACAAAATAATTCAATGGAGTTTATTGGCGTACACCAAAAAACAATCGAATATTTTAAACGAAGATGAAAAAGACGGCGAAGTCAGAATTATCGAAAAACTGTAAAAGAACTTTCAAAAAATATAAAATGAAAAAAGATTTTTTAAAATATACTATTTTGGGGCTGGCTTGTATTTTAAGTCCAAAAATAGAAGCACAAAACAAAGCAGAAAAATCAGATGAATTATCGATTTATCGCGCTGTTCCTTTAAAAACACATGATTTAATTCATACCAAACTAGAAGTTTCTTTCGATTACGGAAAACGTTATTTGTACGGAAAAGAATGGATTACTTTAAAACCTCATTTTTACGAAAGTGATTCACTTAAGCTTGACGCGAAAGGAATGGATTTCAAAGAAATTGCGATTATCGATGGCAAAAAAAGCATTCCGTTACAATATAAATACAACAATGAAGAGCTTTCTATTGCTTTAAACAGAAAATATAAAAGCACCGAGAAATACACGATTTACATTAATTACACGGCAAAACCAGAAGAATTAAAAAGCAAAGAAGGAGAATCTATTGTGGATTCTAAAGGTCTATATTTTGTAAATCCTGACGGAAAAGCCGATAAACCAACTCAAATCTGGACGCAAGGCGAAACCGAAGCTTCATCTTGCTGGTTTCCAACAATTGACAAACCGAATCAGAAAACAACTTCGGAGATTGCGATGACAGTGGAGTCAAAATACACAACACTTTCAAACGGAAAATTGACTTCACAAAAAGTTAATAAAGACGGAACCAGAACAGACATCTGGAAAATGGAACAGCCGAATGCGCCTTATTTATTTATGATGGCCGTTGGAGATTTTAAAATCTATAAAGATTCATATAACGGAAAAGAAGTCAATTATTATCTGGAGCCAAAATATGCGCCTTACGCCAAACAGCTTTTTGGAAAAACGCCCGATATGATGAATTTCTACAGCAAAATGTTAGGAGTAGAATATCCGTGGGCAAAATATTCTCAGATTGTCGTAACTGACTTCTTTGGCGGTGCAATGGAAAATACGTCTGCAACGGTTCATGGCGGTTATGTACAAAAAACAGCCCGAGAATTATTAGATAATAACGAAGAAAGCACTATAGCACATGAACTCTTTCATCAGTGGTTTGGAGATTTGGTCACTGCTGAATCCTGGTCAAATTTAACAATGAACGAATCTTTCGCCACTTTTGGAGAAGTCCTTTGGCACGGTCACGATGCGGGACAAGACGCAGAAGATAGATCTCGCTACGAAAAACTGCAGAATTATCTTCGTTCGCAAAAAAATGGAAACAGCGAAATTTTAGCGCGTTTTCACTACAGAAAAGCAGACGATATGTTTGATAACATCAGTTATTCTAAAGGCTCTATCATTTTGTATGCTTTGAAAAACCAAATGGGTGACGAAGCGTTTTTTAAATCATTGAAGCAGTATTTAACAACCAATGCTTACAAATCGGGAGAACCGCATCAATTGCGTTTGGCGATGGAAGATGTTACTGGAAAAGACTGGCTTCCGTATTTCGATCAATGGTATTTTAATGCTGGAAGTCCGATTTTGGATGTTAGTTATAGATATGCCAACGGAAAAATCATCATTACCATAAATCAATCTCAGGATAGTGCAGTACAAACTTTTACGCTTCCACTAAAAGTTGATTTTTATGTAAATGGAACCAAGATCAGAAAGGATATTTTAATCAATAAAAGACAGCAAAGTTTTAGTTTTGATCTTCCTTCAAAACCCGAATTTATAGATTTAGATCCGGATAAAATTCTGATTGGCGAAGTTAACATCGATAAAAAAACAGCAGCTGATTATCTTTTTCAATATAAAAATGCACCATCGTACTATAACCGAATTGAAGCTATAAAATTTGCTTCAAAAGACAGAAGTCAGGAATCGCAATTGATTTTAATGGAAGGCTTAAAAGATCAACAGGAAGACTTAAGAGTTTTGAGCATTAAAGCAATTGATTTGAATGAAAAGCAAACCAAAGATCAGGTTTTAAAAACATTATTGGATATTGCTAAAAATGATACAAAAACAATTGCGAGAGCAAATGCTGTTATAAAATTAGCTTCTACAGAAGATGCTTCTTATAAAAGTTTAATAGAAGAAAGCACCAAAGAACAATCGTACAACGTAATTGCCGCAGGAATAATAGGATTAACCAAATACGCTCCAACCGAAGCAGATAAAGCATTAAATTCATTAGACGACGATAGTAAAAAACATGTAACGCCATTAATGAAAAGATTTAGTAGTCAAAAATAATTAAAAAAATCCTTGGATTGTTTTTTTTTTGAAAACCTCTCTAATTTGGTTCATTAGAGAGGTTACCTTTTAACCTTTAGAACGAAATTTTAAACACATAGAAACATAGATTTTTGTTACTTCTGGTTGAGATTACAAAAAAAAGCAAGCTTTAACACATAGTTCTATGTGGATTAAAATTAGTGAAACGCCTTTTTAAGTTTACAATAACCTATGTTTCTATGTGTTAAAAAAATTGCACACAACGTATAAAAATGACACCATTGAATAATAAAAATACGCATTTATGAAAATTACCTTTTTTAAACCTTTTATAATTCTTTTTCTTTTGTTCGGATGGACAATTGCTTCGGCACAAATAATTAAGACTAAAACACCTTCTCGTCCAAAAGGACAGCAAGATGTGCTTAGAATGGCCGCAGATCCGATTCCGACTGTTCGTGTTGCCTTTATCGGACTCGGAATGCGTGGTCCTGGTGCGGTAGAACGTATGACACATATTCCAGGCGTAGAGATTGTTGCACTTTGCGACATGACTCAGGAAAACACTTCAAAATCAAATGAAATTTTGACTAAAGCCGGTTTTCCAAAAGCGCAAGAATTTTATGGAGACGAAAATGCTTGGAGAAAAGTAACGGCTTTGCCAAATGTAGATTTGGTTTACATCGCAACCGATTGGAAACATCATGCCATTATTGGCGTTCAGGCCATGAAAGACGGAAAACACGTGGCTATAGAAGTTCCTGGAGCATTAACTATGAAAGAGATTTGGGAACTAATCGATACTTCTGAAAAGACAAGAAAACACTGTATGCAACTAGAAAACTGTGTTTACGATTTCTTCGAATTGACAACCCTAAACATGGCTCAACAAGGTCTTTTTGGAGAAATTCTTCATGCTGAAGGTTCTTACATTCACGGTTTACAGCCATTTTGGGGAGAATACTGGAACAACTGGAGAATGGACTACAACATCAAACACCGCGGTGATATTTATGCGACACACGGTATGGGGCCCGCTTGTCAGGCGTTAAATATTCATCGTGGTGACAAAATGAATTTCTTGGTTTCTATGGATACTAAAGCCGTTGGAAATCCTGCTTATATCAAAGAAAAATCGGGTCAGGAAATTAAAGATTTTAGAAACGGAGATCATACCATGACGATGATTCGTACCGAAAACGGAAAAACGATTCATATTCAGCACGATGTTACTTCTCCACGTCCGTACAGCAGAATGTATCAGTTAAGCGGTACAAAAGGTTTTGCAAATAAATATCCGCTTGAAGGTTATGCACTTGACGGAAAAGAATTAAGCGACGATGTAAAACCAAATCACGAAAAATTAAGTGCACATTCTTTTGTTCCCGAAGAAGTGAAAAAAGCTTTAATGGAAAAATACAAACATCCGATCGCAAAAGGAATCGAAGAACAAGCAAAAAAAGTAGGCGGTCACGGCGGAATGGATTTTATTATGGATTACCGTTTAATTCATTGCCTTCAAAAAGGACTTCCGCTTGATATGGACGTTTACGATTTAGCAGAATGGTCTTGTCTAGGACCGTTAACAGAAATTTCATTAGATCATAATTCTGCTCCTGTAGAAATTCCAGACTTTACACGCGGAGGCTGGAACAAACTTAAAAAATTAGAGTTTTCAGAATAAATAATTTATTGGTTGATTAGTTAGTAGAGAAAAGGGCATCTAAAAATTAATTTAGACGCCCTTTCTTATTTGTTTTTTGCTAAGATTTAATTCCAGTTAAAAGAAATTTTCTTTTCAATTTCACTGCTTAAACTCAAAAACACCGGACAAGTCATTGCAGCACGTTCTAGAATAGTTCTGCTTTTTTCATCGGCATTGCTTTTCATTTCAAACACAATTTCGATTGCACCAATTCTTCTTGGTTCTGCATTCATAATTTTCGTTACTTCTGCTGTAGAACCAACAAAATCTACTTCCATATCACGGGCTTTAATTCCCATAATGGTCATCATACAGCTTGCTAAAGCATTTGCAACTGTATCTGTTGGAGAAAACGCTTCTCCTTTTCCGTTATTATCTAGTGGTGCATCAGAAATGATTTCGCTTCCTGATTGCACGTGAATTGAACTTGTTCTTAAATCTCCTAAATAGGTTACTTTTGATGTCATTAATTTGCTACTTTTAAAGTTAAATCGCTATCGTAATACAAGATGTACACTCCTTTATTAGCGTGTCCGCCATCTTCTTTTCTATAATATTGAAATTTATTATCTACTTGCTGAGTCGTCATCAAATCGGCAGTTTCTTGAAATGTTTTTCCTTGAACTAAACGCATCATTGTGTCAAACGTAACGTCAAAACCTCTCGTTGCATAAGACGTTGGATTGGCTTTGTTTTTAAGACGATATTGTTTTTCATAAATCAAAACTGGCTGTTCGTCACTTTCGCGAGTTACAGAAGGATACATTAATTTCAGTTTTACCAAATTCTCAAAATTGATTTCATCGGTATCCAAAGTACTGTTTGGTTCTAAAATTACCAATTGAACTTGACATGTTTTCTGAGAATCAAGCAAAGCTTTTATTGTTGCCTTAACCATCGCTGTATTACCTGTTTCCATTACAACATAATTCATACGATTTGGCATCAATAGACTTTTTAGATTAGCCACATCCAAACCTCCCGTTTCAGTCAAAGTAGCAAAAGCAACTCCTCTTTGATTTTGTTTGATGTAGTTAATAACCGACTCTTTTTTCTTATCTACTACCGCTACAATATTTCCGTTTTTAGAACGCATAAAATCAAAAACTGCATTTCTGATTACGTCGCTTGAAGGTACTGTTTGATATAAATTGTTAATCGGATTCGCGCTGTCTTTTGATAAAGGTGAAATTACCGGAACGTTATTAGAAAGAAGCATGTTTGCTGTTGTTTCTGCATTATTCTGGTAAAATGGTCCAATTACAGCATCTGCATCTTGAAGTTTCGAAACTAAACCTACCACATTAGAAGTAGTTTTAGTTTCTTGCGAATCATAAATCGAAACATCAATTGGCAGTTTTAATGTTTTTGCAGAATCAATCGCCATCATAGCTCCAGAATAAAAATCTAAAGTCATATTTAAGAACTTATCATTTTTAATTCTGTTAGCCGTTCCAGAAGTATCGCTTTGCACTTTTGCTAAGTTAAACGGAAGCAATAAAACAACTTTTTTGCGTTCGTTTGTTTTCTTTTTAGTTAATGCCACAACTTCAGCATTATTTTCTTCAGATTCTACTCTGTCTACAATTTTAATACCGCCACCGCCAGTATTTTCAACTGGTTTAGCAACTGTTGCCCCGCCATTAGTAACAGGCACTTGAGCTGCAATAATTGGAGCTGGAGCTACATATCCAGCAGGAACTTTTAAAACCATTCCTTCTTTTACACCTTCAGAAAGTGACGGATTTAAGGCTACTAATTCTTCTTGAGATAAATGGAAAACCCTTCCTAAACTATAAAACGTTTCTTTAGGTTTCACCTGATATTCCATATACGAAACTGCTTTTTTAGAAGTTTCTACAGGCTTTTTATTTTCTGCAGTTTTTGCTGTTTCAACTGGAGCAGCTTCTGTTTTTGGCGCTTTTCCTTTTATCGTCAATCTATAACCAACTGGCAGACTGTTTACGATATCTGGATTGCGTTTTTCCAATTCGTCAACCGTCATATTGTACTGTTTTGCAATTCCAAATTTAGTTTCTTTAGGCTGAACATCGTGGTAAACATATTTTTCAGCACCTTTTTCTTTTGCAGGTTTTACGGCTGTTTTTGGCGCAGATCCTTTTGCAGGAATTACCAATTTTTGGCCAATCTGAACACCTGTTTTCTCCAAAGTAGGATTTGCCTCTTTTAAAGTTTCCTCTGAAATTCCGTATTTGTGCGTAATGCTGTAAAACGTTTCTTTTGGCTGCACTTCATGAATAATCTCTTTTCCTGAAGCCGTTTTAGTTTCAGAAACTTCTTTTTTTGCTTCTCCTGATTTTGTCGGAATCAGCAACACAGAATTCGGCACCAAACCCGTTCTTGCGTCTGGATTATATTGGTAAATATCATAAGGCGTTACCTTAAATTTCTGTGCAATCTGATTAATCGTCTCACCGCTCGATACTTTATATTTCACTACTTTTTCTTGCGAAAATGCGGTTGAAGTCATAAAAAATACGAGAGACAATACTGTTAAATAATATTTCATAATAAGGCTTAAAACAATTTAATTTCTAATTCTAAAATAAGTTACAATTTTACTAAAAGCAAAATTCGCGCCGTTTGTTTTATTGCTGTAAAAATTACCTTAGATCGATTTCTACTTTTGCAATAATGATTTCTTTATATAACTCATCTTCTTCTTTTTTCTTGCATTTGTAAAGCACTTCTTCCATGTTTTCGAACTTATCAGCGTAAACATAATACGAAAGGCTGTTAATGTTGAAAAAGAAACTAGCGTTAAATTCGCCAGAATCAATGAGTTTCATAATAAACTTATCTCGGTCAACCGCGTCTGTAAATATACCTAAAACTAAGTAATACCCGTTTGAAACTTCTTTAAGATTATCATAAACTTCCACTTTTACGGTTTTATCAGTCCTTAACGGATTGTCTTTCAATTCCTGTTTCATTTCTTCCAACGAAATAGTTTTTGAATTTTCTCCCGAATTATTATTCTTCTGTTTTTTGATTGCTTCGTCCTGATATTTTTTCAGTTTAACCAAAGCCAGTTTATCATCAAATTTTCGCGCTTCCATACTATAATAAGAAGCTTTACTAATATGTCTTTTTACTTCAATTTTCTTTTGAATATCCAACGAATCAATTTTAGCAATCAAAAGCTGATTCTGTTTATCGCCTTGCTCCTGCTCAATTTTATATTTTTTTATTTCTTCTAAAGACAAACGCTGTTGTAAAGAAGTAGTATTGTTATTTTTTTCGCTTTCGCGGATTTTCCTCTTATACTCCTGATTTTCCTCAACTGCGATTTTTTCGACCTTATTCATCAAGCCGGCATACACTTTTCTGTTTTCTGCCAATTCTTTTTTCAGCTGAGACGATAATTCATTGGTTTGATTGATTCCTTCAGAAGATTGTTTCTCTAGTCTTTTAGATTCCTCAACATTCAAAATGTCCATTCGCTTCAGTTCTTTCAAATCATTATTCATTGAAGTAACCAGCGAATCTAATTTTGCCATCAAAATATCTTGAACATTTTTATTGGCTTCTAAAACCAAACGCAGTTTTTGAACCGAATTTTCTTTAGAACCATTCATATCGTTCAGATTCACTTTCAGATCATTAATTTTTATAATTTTCTGATTCATTTCTTTCTGAACCACCAAACGATCTTTCAAATCTTCAATTTCAACCGTTTTGGCTTTTGTTTTTTCAACCACAACCTGTTTTTCGGCTAGAGCCAGCATCAGTTCTTCGCTTTCATTTGTTGGTTTTATCGCTGCGGTGTTAATCGCCAATTTATTTCCAACAATTAATCCGTTTACGATTTCAGGATTTTGAGATTCTAACTGGTCAATTGAAATTCCGTATTTCTTGGCAATCGAAAATTTGGTTTCTTTGGGTTCAACCACATGAAAAACCGTTTCCTGATTAATTACACGAACTCTTCCGTCTAAAGTTTTTCTTTTGTTCGGAATAGAAATCGTCTGACCAATCTGCAATCCGTTAATCAAAATGTCTTTATTTAAATTTTCTAAATCCTGAACCGAAACATTATATTGTCTCGCTATGCTGAATAATGATTCTTTGGCAACAACTTGATGCGTTGCTTTTGAAGAACCCGAAATTTCTGATTTTAGATTATGATCTGAATTTTGAGGAATAATTAATTCTTGACCTATTTGAAGTCCGCTAGCCAAAATTTCCTGATTTGCATTTTGGATGGCTTCTACCGAAACATGGTACTGTTTTGAAAGTCCGAAAAGTGTTTCTTTTGGCTGAACGACATGTTTTAATTGCGCATTATGACTTGCGGTCGTTTCAGCATGAACAGGAATCTTTAAAATTTGATTTTCCTTAATGCCGTTTTGAGATTCTGGATTAAGTTTGTAAATCTCATCAATAGAAACCTTATACTTTTGGGCAATAAAATAAGCGGTTTCTCCTTTCTGAATTTGATATTCAATAATTGAATCTTGTGCAGTTATTTTGTTAAAAGACAGAACAAACACAAGAGAAATCGTTAAAAACTCTCTCATAAATAGTAGGTTATAAAAATTAGGGCTTTACAAATGTAACTTAATTTTAAAAAAATACTACTATTATCTCTAGGTTTGTTACAACTTAGAACACTAAAGAGTTTCGCATCAAAAAGTTATGATTTCACTCCTATATAAACAAAAAAAATGCCCACAAAAGTGAGCATTTTTATCATTTAAAAGCAATATTTTTTATTCCCACTCAATTGTTGCAGGTGGTTTTGAACTAATATCGTAAACTACACGATTTACACCTTTTACTTTATTGATGATATCATTAGAGACTTTCATCAAGAAATCGTAAGGTAAATGAACCCAGTCAGCCGTCATACCATCTGTAGATTCTACGGCTCTAAGCGCTACTACTTTTTCGTAAGTACGCTCATCACCCATAACGCCAACACTGTTTACAGGAAGCAAAATCGCTCCAGCCTGCCAAACTTTATCGTATAATCCCCAAGATTTTAATCCTTCGATAAAAACAGAATCTACATCTTGTAAAATTCTAACTTTCTCCGGCGTAATATCTCCCAAAATTCTAATTGACAATCCAGGTCCTGGGAAAGGATGTCTTCCTAATAATTCTGGATCAATTCCTAATGTAGCTCCTACTCTTCTCACTTCGTCTTTGAAAAGCATTCTAAGCGGTTCTACAATTTTTAATTTCATATAATCAGGCAATCCACCAACATTGTGGTGCGATTTGATTGTAGCAGAAGGGCCTTTTACAGAAACAGACTCAATAACGTCTGGGTAAATAGTTCCTTGAGCCAACCATTTTACGTCTTCTAAAAGGTGTGATTCATCATCAAAAACTTCGATAAATACACGTCCGATAGTTTTACGTTTGGTTTCAGGATCACTGATTCCAGCTAATTCACCAAGGAAACGATCTCCTGCATCTACACCTTTTACATTTAATCCCATTCCTTTGTATTGATCTAATACATTTTGGAATTCGTTTTTACGCAAAAGTCCGTTGTTAACGAAAATGCAATATAAATTTTGTCCGATTGCTTTGTTTAATAAAACTGCGGCTACAGTAGAATCTACTCCACCAGAAAGGCCTAGAACTACTTTATCGTTTCCTAGTTTTTCTTTTAATTCTGCTACCATTTCGTCAACGAAAGCATTTGGAGTAAAGTTTTGAGGAACTTCAGCAATTTTTACTAAGAAGTTTTCCAGCATCTTTTTTCCATCAGTTGAATGGTATACTTCTGGATGATATTGGATTGCATAAGTAGTTTCGCCTTCAATTTTGTAAGCAGCATATTCTACATCATGCGTGCTTGCCAATTTTACCGCATTTGTTGGTAAAGCTTTGATACTGTCACTATGAGACATCCAAACTTGGCTATTTTCTGAAACTCCATCAAAGAAAGTTTCACCTTCTTTAATATAAGACAAGTTAGCTCTACCATATTCTCTTGTGTTTGAAGCAGCAACTTCTCCACCACTAAAGTGTGCTAAATATTGTGCTCCGTAACAAACAGCAAGTAAAGGCATTTTACCTCTAATTTGCGATAAATCAGGATGCGGTGCGTCTTCTCCACGAACAGAGAAAGGGCTTCCTCCTAAAATTACGGCTTTATAACTTGATAAATCACTTGGAATGTGATTGTAAGGAAAAATTTCGCAGAATATATTTAATTCGCGAACTCTACGCGCAATAAGCTGAGTATATTGCGATCCGAAATCTAAAATAAGTACGTTGTGTTGCATGCGCAAAAGTACTTTTTATATTCGAAAAGTAAAAATCGGAAGTATGAAAAAAAATATTTTTTTTTCATACTTCCGATTTTAGGTTCAAAGTGACAAAGTAACAAAGGCTCATAGGTAAAATTGAAAAGGCATTAACCTTTGTCACTTTGAGCCTTTGTAACTTTGTCACTCTAAAGAAATCCATTTCCCCAAAAACTTCGTAATTAGGAAAAAACAATTTTAAACAAACCCAAAAAACAAAGTTTCATTTTTTCTTAGTTTCTCTGTCCCTTTGAAACTTTGCAACTTTGTAACTAAAAATTAACCATGAAATCAAAACTTATCGCTCTGACGGCTTTTCTGTCTATCTTTTTTTCTTCTTGTGATGCTGTCGATGATTTATTGACTTTTACTATTTCGAATAATGCTTCGATTAAAATCCAGAGTACTTCACCAATTAATCTTCCTTCGGAGATTATCACGCCAGAAGTTACAACCAATTCTTCGGCTGAATTTGAAAACAATAAAACGAAAGCAAGTTTAGTAAAAGATGTAAAAATCAGGTCGCTGAAATTAGCGATTACAGAACCTTCAGATAAGACTTTTACGTTTTTAAAATCGATTCATTTGTATATTTCTACAGCCAATTCGGAAGAAATCGAATTAGCGTACCAAGACAATATTAACGTCTCAAGCAACACGATCGATTTGATTTGTACCGATAAAAGATTAGATGAATATATTAAAGCAGATAGCTACAAAATAAGAACTAAAGTTACCCTAAAAGAAACTTTGACAAAAGATGTAACGGTAAAAGCAGAAATGAAGTTTAAGGTTACTGCGGATCCATTTTGATCAAAGTAACAAAGAGACAGAGTAACAAAGGTTCAAAGGTATACTAAGCGTAAAACTTTGAACCTTTGTCACTTTGCAACTTTGTAACTAGCGCTGCAAGCGCTCTATTCTTTCGTTACCACTATCGACGCCTTAAATCCTGCGGCAAGATTATCCCAATAATCATTTGTTACCAGATTGCCTTTATCGTCATAGACTTGTATTTCTGCGGTGTTTCCTCCTAGTGTACCTATATTTAAGGCTTCGAAATCTAATTTATTAAAACCTTGTCCGAGGTTAATTTTTACTTGCTGGAAATTGGAGTCTAATAAAAGTCGGTCGCGGATTACCTGATCATTTGAAGATACTTTTACCAAATCGCCGTCGATAGCTCCAAAGTCTCGGAACTTCACTATAAAATATTCTGATTTGGTTTTAAAATCACCCAAAGAAATATTTCTCTTTACCAAAACACCACGGCCTTCTCGCAATCCTGCATCTTTCAAGGCTTTATCGAGATCTTTTTCCATTTTGGCTACGTAACGATCGCCAGGATTAGCAAAATCGGTCTCGGTAGACATGGTAAATTTGCTTTTTTCTTCTCCTATCTGAAATTTTGATTTTGGAGTTATGGTCGTATTTTCAAAAACGTTTGGTGTTTTAATACTCGGAACATCAAGCGTATTAGCCTGCGGATCTTTTACGTCAGGAATTGGAGTCTTTTTGGGCTTTGCAGTAAACTTTCCTCCAGGAATAGTTTTGAATTTAGTATTAAATTCGGCTTGGGCTGATACTGACAAAGCAGTAAAAAATAATATGAAAAATAAAATGTGCTTCATTGAAAAAAGTATTATCGAATCGGCTTTTTATGATTAATATAACCAAAAGTCCTGCTTCACAAAAATAGTATAATTAAGTTAGCTACTACAACTTTAGGAGTTTTATAACATTAAATTAAGCTAATTTTTGGAATCAAAAAACCTGCCAAAAGATGGTTTTTCTTCGAAAAAAAATCTCAAACCTAAAATTCCAAATTCCAAAAGCAGATTAATATCATTTTGAAAATCAGCAGATTTTTCTTAACTTCAAGGCTTTATTTACCATTTATAAAATCATAAGAAAATGGATTATATAGATTATTACAAAGTATTAGATGTTTCGAAAGCTGCTACGGAAGCAGACATCAAAAAAGCATATAGAAAACTGGCCAGAAAATATCATCCCGATTTGAATCCGAATGATAAAGAAGCCGAAAAAAAGTTTAAAGAAATAAATGAAGCTAATGAAGTTTTAAGCAATCCCGAAAATCGAAAAAAATACGACAAATACGGAAAAGACTGGAAACATGCCGACGAGTTCGAAAAAGCAGGTTACGATCCGAATCAGCAGCAAAGCAGACAAAGCAGTTCTCAATATTCTGAAGGCGATTTTTCTGGTTTTGGCGGAGACTTTTCTGGAAGTGATTTTTCAGAATTCTTCAATTCAATGTATGGTGGCGGCGGAAGAAGTAGCAGATCGCAGTCCAAATATAGAGGTCAGGATTTTAATGCCGAACTGGAATTGGATCTTAAATCTGCTTACACTACACACAAACAAAATCTAACTGTCAACGGAAAAAATATCCGAATCACGATTCCTGCAGGTGTTGAAAACGGACAGATTATAAAAATTCCAAATCATGGCGGTCCTGGTGTAAACGGAGGTCCAAACGGCGATTTGTATATCACTTTTAATATCTCTAATAATTCAGATTTTAAGCGTGAAGGAAATAATTTGTATGCCGAAGCTCCGATTGATTTGTACACGGCAATTTTGGGCGGAGAAACTTACATCAATACTTTTGATGGAAAAGTAAAAATCAAGGTTCCAGCAGAAACTCAGCCCGGAACTAAGGTGAAACTGAAAGGAAAAGGATTTCCTGTTTACAAAAAAGAAAATCAATTTGGCGATTTGTACATCACGTACACCATAAAAATTCCAACGAATCTGTCGGATAAAGAAAAAGAGTTATTTGAAGAATTAGCAAAACTAAGAAAGTCATGAAAAACAGAAATTTAATCCAGATAAAACAGTTTTGTTTGTACCACGAAATTGAAAATACTTTTATAACCGAACTTCACAATTATGGTTTGATACATATTGTTGTGGAAGAAAATGACGAATTTTTAGAACCCGAGCAATTGCCAACCATAGAAAAAATGATTCGCATGCACTATGATCTCAAAATAAATCTCGAAGGAATTGACGCCATTGCAAATCTTCTGAATAAAATTGAAGTCTTACAGCAGAATTTGAATACGGTGCAAAATAAGCTTCGCCTTTACGAAGAAAAACAAACCGATTAACAAATTAATATCACAAAAAAGCTTGAATTTCTGAATTGATTTCAAGCTTTTTTTAATTCCTTTCAGGAGCATAATTCTTAAATTGCAGCATCTTAAAATTAACCTGAATTTGCTTTTAAAACCATACTGACAAATTCGCAAAAATTGTAAAAATGAAAAGAGAAAACATCTTAACTGGATCTCCGTGGGAAGACAAAATGGGATATTGCCGAGCGGTAAGAATTGGCAACATCGTTGAAGTTTCTGGAACTGTAGCCATTGTTGACGGCGATAAAGTAAAAGCTGATGACGCTTACGCGCAAACCTATAATATTTTGGAGCGAGTTGAAAAAGTTTTGGAAGATTTAAATGTGGGAATGAAAGATGTTATTAGAACTAGAATTTTCACAACTGATGTTTCTACTTTTGAAGAAGTGGCAAGAGCGCATTCTGCTTTTTTTAAAGATATAAAACCAACAACAGGATTTTATGAAATCAGTAAACTGGTTGCTCCAGAATACTTGGTTGAAATAGAATTTACTGCTGTCGTTTAGATTTTTTTTCGCCACGAATTCGCGAATTATTTTATTCTACACTAATTTTATAAATTTGTGAATTCGTGGCTAAATATCTTCACTCATTAATGACTTACCTAAATCCAAAACAATTACTTCTTGATATTCCTAAATGGATTATTATTTGTGCATTAATAGGATTTCTTTCTGGCTCAGCTTCAGCTTTTTTCTTAGTTTCTTTAGAATGGGTTACGCAATTTAGAATTCAGCACGAATGGATTGTGTGGCTTTTGCCTTTCGGTGGATTTCTGGTTGGTTTGAGTTATTATTATTGGGGAGAATCTGTTGCGAAAGGAAACAATCTTTTATTGGAAGAATACGAAAATCCTAAAAAAGTTATTCCGTTTAGAATGGCGCCTTTAGTTCTTTTAGGAACACTGCTCACGCACTTGTTTGGAGGATCGGCGGGTCGAGAAGGAACTGCGGTACAAATGGGAGGCGCGATTGCCGATCAGTTCACCAAATTATTCAAACTTGATAATCCAGAACGCAGAATTTTAATCATTCTCGGAATCAGCGCTGGTTTTGCTTCTGTTTTCGGAACTCCTTTGGCTGGTGCAATTTTCGCTTTAGAAGTTTTATATTTTAGTAAAATCAATTTCAAAAGCATTTTACTTTCTTTTCTAGTTGCTTACGTTGCTTATTTTACGGTAGAATTTTGGCAAATAAAACATACGCATTATAGTATTCCAACAATTCCAGAACTTAGTTTAAACAACGTTTTTTATACTATAATTGTAGGTCTTCTTTCTGGATTTGCGGCTTTATTATTTTCGCGAAGCACACACTTTTGGGGTTCGCTTTTTTCAAAAAACATAAAATATCCACCGCTTCGTCCCGTAATTGGCGGAGTTATTTTAGCGATTGCTATTGCTGGTTTAGGTTTTACTAAATTTTCTGGATTGGGTGTTCCTGTAATTGTCGATTCCTTTTCAAATCCTAACCCGTGGTACGATTTTCTGCTTAAAATCTTATTTACTGGATTTACTTTAGGCGCTGGTTTTAAAGGCGGAGAAGTTACACCGCTCTTTTTTGTTGGCGCAACTTTAGGCAGTGCTTTGTCAACCGTTATTCCGATGCCGATTGCTCTTTTAGCCGGAATCGGATTTGTAGCCGTTTTTTCTGGCGCAACCCACACTCCTATTGCCTGCACGATTATGGGAATGGAATTATTCGGAATTGCCCCAGGTATCTTTATCGCAATTGCCTGCACAATTGCTTATTTTTCTTCGGGTTCGGTTGGAATTTATAAATCACAGATTGTGAAAGGCGCTAAGTATAAGCTATATCAAAAGTTTCAGAAGAAAGAACTTCAGAATTTATAAAGAATAAAAATTCAAATTTTTAAATTCCAAATTCCAATATTTTATTCCGAAGCTTCCGTAGAAAATTCCAATATTTTTAAATTCCAAATCCCAATTAATTTACATTAACTCCAACGGATTAAAATCCGTTGCTACAAAACAAAGCGTTCCTACGGAACTTAGTAACTTATAAAAAAATCCGTTTAAATCAGCTCCCTATAACTATCGGGATCGCGATAGCGAATCCGTGTCATCTGCGTGCTAATTACATACAACAATTTAAAACCCAAATTCCATAATAGAAATGAACACTAAACAATCTGAACACTGATCACTTAAAAAAACTGATCACTGACCACTGAGATTTAAAAATATTTTCAGCATTACATTAAAAACTGTAAATTCGCACACTATGAAAATACAAGATATTCAAGCGATTCAATTATTACTCGCCACCCCAAAGAAAATCGTCATAATTCCGCACAGAGGACCAGACGGTGATGCAATGGGATCTACGTTGGGTTTATACCATTTTTTAATTAAAAACAATCATCAGGCAACGGTAATTGCTCCAAATGATTTTCCTAATTTTTTAGCTTGGCTTCCAGGATCTGAAACGGTAAAAATTTTCGAGAAAGAAACCGAAATCTGTACACAACTTTTAGAAGAAGCTGAAGTAATTTTTACGCTCGATTTTAATGCTTTTCACCGTACAGGCGAAATGATGGAGAATGTTTTAGCAAAACTGAATTCTACTTTTATCATGATCGATCATCATCAGAAACCTGATGATTATGCCACTTATACTTATTCAGACACTTCATTCGGATCGACTTGTGAGATGGTTTATAATTTCATCGATTTCTTAAACAAAAGAGAAGATATCGATAAAGACATTGCAACTTGCATCTACACAGGAATTCTTACTGATTCTGGTTCGTTCCGTTTTCCGGGAACAACTGGAAACACGCACAGAATCATAGCCGAATTAATTGATTTAGGAGTCGAAAACACGCAGATTCCTGTTTTACTTTTCGATAATAGTTCTTTCAGCAGATTGCAGCTATTAGGGCGCGCTTTGCAAAACATGAAGATACTTGAAGATCATAAAACTTCGTATATGACGTTAACACAAGAAGAGCTAGATTCTTTCAATTATGTTAAAGGCGATACAGAAGGAATTGTTAATTATGGTTTAAGTATAAAAGATATTGTTTTTACTGCTATTTTTATCGAAAATAAAGAAGAAGGCATTATCAAGATTTCTTTCCGTTCGCAAGGAGGTTTTGATGTAAATCAGTTTGCACGAGATCATTTTAACGGCGGCGGACATAGTAATGCAGCTGGCGGAAGATCGGAAGTTTCGATGGAAGAAACAGTAAATAAATTTGAAGATTTAGTAAAGAAACTAAAATTATAGTCCAAATCATGAATAACCTAAAACTTAGCATTTACACTTTGCTTATTGCTGTTTTGTCAATCAGCTGTAAGCATCCTGAAGAAGCCAGAAGACCTATTTCGAGTGCTTCGGGAACATTCATGAAAAAATCGGCTGACCGAAACAAAAAATTAGTGGCAAATGAAGAAGATGTCATTAAAAAAATAATCAAAAGCAATCCGAAAGTAAAATATTATGCCACTCCAAAAGGCTATTGGTTTTGCTATGAAGAAAAAAATGCAACCGAAACTTTGGCTCCAAGAAAAGGAGATATCGCTTATTTTAATATGGAAGTGAAAGATATAAAAGGAAATGTCATTTACTCCGAATCTGATCTTGGTCCACAAACTTACTATGTCGACAAACAAGACATTATGATGGGACTTCGCGACGGAATTAAAAGAATGCACAAAAATGAAACTGTGACTTTTTTATTCCCATCACACATGGCGTACGGCTACCACGGAGACAACAAAAAAATTGGAACAAACGAATCTTTAATGGTTACTGTAACACTTAGAAATTTTGTTCCAGATCCGGCTGCGCCAACTGCAAAACCAGCAGCACAGCCTTCACAAACCGTAACACCAAAACCAGCCGCTGCGAAACCTGCGGCTCCAGCTAAAAAAGACACATTAACTCAATAAAACAATATCTTAAAATGAAAAAGAGTATTTTATTATTACTAATAGCCGTAAGCTCATTTTATTCTTGTAAAGACGATCACAGTAATCTGCCAGATGGTTTATATGCCGATATCGAAACAAACAAAGGTCACATCATTGTAGAGCTTGATTACAAAAAAGCGCCAATTACAGTTGCAAACTTTGTGACTCTTGCTGAAGGTAAAAACGAGTTTATAACGCATGAAGACCTTAAAAAGAAACCTTTTTTTGATGGTTTAAAATTTCATAGAGTTATCGAAAGTTTCATGATTCAGACTGGAGATCCATTAGGAACTGGTTCTGGAGATACTGGTTATAAATTTAAAGATGAATTCTCTGATTTAAAATTTGACAAAGCTGGAGTTTTAGCAATGGCCAATAACGGACCTGGAACAAACAGCAGCCAATTTTTCATTACGCATGTCGAAACTCCTTGGTTAGACGGAAAACATACAATTTTTGGTCATGTTGTAGACGCAAAAGATCAGGAAGTCGTAAACAAAGTAGTGCAAGGCGATAATATTGTTTCTGTAAAAATCATCAGAAATGGTGAAGCGGCAAAGAAATTTGATGCTGTAAAAGTATTCCACGATTATTTTGCTGACATTGCAAAAGAACAAAGTAAATATGCTGAAGTTCAAAAAGAAAAAGTAGCTTATTATGCTTCTATTAAACCAAAAGCAACTAAAACAAACTCTGGTTTAGAATTTGTTATTACAGAAAAAGGTTCTGGTAAAAAACCAGCTATTGGAACTCAAATTTATATTTCATATTCAGGATTTCTTGAAGATGGAACCTTATTTGATTCAAGCGTTGCTGATGTAAATAAAGCTTTTGGAAAATATGATGCTACAAGAGCTGAACAAAACGGCTATCAGCCAATTCCGTTTCAGGCAGGAAAAAAAGATGGCCTAATTCCTGGTTTTATTGAAGGAATCGAGCAGCTTTCTTTTGGAGATAAAGCAGTTTTATTTATTCCTTCTCATTTAGCTTATGGAGCAACTGGAGCTGGAGGGGTAATTCCGCCAAATGCGAACATCATTTTTGAGATTCAGTTATTAGAGAAACCGTAATTATTTAATCACAGACTTAAATTTAAATAATAATGAAGTTTAAATTTCTTTTTTTATTCTGCCTAGCAGTAGTAAATATTCAGGCTCAAACTAAAAAGCCTGCTGCAAAACCAGCAGCAAAACCTACAACTAAAACAGCGGTTGCTGCAAATCCTGGCGACGGAATTTTTGCTACAATCTCTACTACAAAAGGAGATATTGTTTTATCCTTAGAATATGTAAAAGCTCCTGTTACAGTGGCTAATTTTATCACTTTGGCAGAAGGTACAAATCCTAATGTAAAAGCGTCTCTTAAAGGAAAACCATTCTATAACGGATTAAAATTCCACAGAGTTATTAATGACTTTATGATTCAAGGTGGTGATCCAGACGGAAATGGTTCTGGAGGTCCAGGATATTCATTTAAAGATGAATTTGTAGACGATTTAAAATTCGAAAAAGGCGGTGTTTTAGCAATGGCAAATTCGGGCCCAGCAACAAACGGTAGCCAGTTTTTCATTACACATAAAGATACTCCTTGGCTAAACGGAAAGCATACTATTTTTGGTCATGTAGTTTCTGGAATGGACAATGTAAACAAAATTGTTCAGGACGATGTAATGACAAAAATTGTGATTACTCGTAAAGGTGCTGCGGCAAAGAAGTTTGATGCTTTAAAAGTTTTAAGCGATGATGTAAAAAAAGAGGCTGCTAAAAAAGAAGAAGCTAAAAAAGTAGTAACGGCTAAAGCGGCTTATTTTAAAGATTTGAAAGCAAAAGCTACTGCAACTGCGACAGGTTTAAAATATGTTGTTACACAAAAAGGAACTGGCGTTAAAGGCGCTGAAGGTTCTACAATCTATTTCCACTACGCGGGATATTTTGAAGATGGTACCTTATTTGACAGCAGCATGGCTCCAGTAGCAAAAGCATACGGAAAATATGATGCTAACAGAGATGCTCAAGGCGGATACAAAGCTTTTCCTTTTACAGTTGGAAAAAAAGAAGGAATGATTCCTGGTTTCATTGAAGCGTTAGATATGATGACAGACGGAGAAAAAGCAACTTTCTTCCTGCCTTCAAACTTAGCTTATGGCGAAAAAGGTGCTGGCGGTGTAATTCCACCAAATGCAACTTTAGTGTTCGAAATTGAAACCTACCAAAATCAGCCTAAGTAATTATAATAGAGAACAATTGTTCTTTGCCAATAAAAGCCATCAGAATTATTTTTGATGGCTTTTCTCTTTTTCGGCGTTTTCATTTTTTAAAGAATTCTTAATTCAAGACTTTAAAAATGAATTTTATTATCATTAAATTACTATTTTCAACATAGTACGATGAAATCCTAAACAAAATAACTTACCTTTGCCGGCTAATTTTTTTAAAACAGATAATTTATGACGTCGCAAAATAATGTATTAAAAGGTGTTTTTCTTGTTGCCTTGGGAGCAACCACATACGGAATGCTGGCTACCTTTGTAAAAATGGCTTATACGGAAGGATACACAACTGCAGAAGTAACGACCTCACAATTTATTTATGGAATTTTAGGCATTCTTTTAATCAACCTTTTTCAGCGTATTAAAAATAAAAATAGCGCTGTAAAAGCATCTCCTAAAAATATTTTCAGTTTAATGCTTGCGGGAACTTCATTAGGAATGACCAGCTTATTTTATTATCTGGCTGTAAAATACATTCCTGTTTCTATCGGAATCGTTTTATTGATGCAGACCGTTTGGATGGGTGTTTTGCTTGAAATGATTTTAGAAAAAAAACTTCCTTCAAAACAAAAAGTCATTGCGGTCTGTATAGTGCTTTTTGGAACTGTTTTAGCGACCAATATTATCAATAATGACATCGAACTAGACTGGAGAGGTTTAGTTTGGGGAATGCTCGCTGCAGCCTCTTTTACTACCACTATGTTTACTGCAAATAGCGTTGCTACAGAAATTTCATCAGCACAGAGAAGCCTTTACATGCTTTTAGGTGGCGCCGTTATTGTTTTTTCGTTTACTTTTGCAACTCAAGTAACGGCTTTCAATATGGAAATTTTCTTGAAATGGGGAATTGTTCTGTCTTTGTTTGGAACTATAATTCCGCCACTTTTGATGACTGCAGGTTTTCCTTTAACTGGAATTGGATTGGGAAGTATTGTTTCTGCCCTTGAACTGCCCGTTTCTGTAATGATGGCATTTGTTTTATTAAACGAAAAAGTAATCCTTTCTCAATGGATTGGTATTGTATTAATTATACTTGCCATAATCATTATGAATGTAAATTTCAAGCCTAAAAAATAACTTCAAACAGGCATTATTAAAAAAATAAGATCTGTAATGCAATAATTGTTAATTTTTTTATAAATTCGTGATAAACAAATATTTATCATGATTCTACCTTGGCATTTATATCTAATGGCTTCCTTATATATTATTGCTGGTATAAATCATTTTAGAAAACCTGGAATGTACATAAGAATCATTCCGCCCGCATTCAAAAACCCCAAATTAATAAATATTTTAAGTGGTGCCTCCGAGATTATTTTGGGCATCTTTCTAATCCTGCCTTTTACAACACATTATGCCGCTTGGGGAATTATAATGCTATTAATTGCTGTTTTCCCTGCCAATTTGTATATGTTGGAAAATAAAAAAGCAGGTTTTGGTTTACCAATATGGATTTTATTTGTACGTTTGCCCTTACAATTTGTTTTAATTTATTGGGCTTACCAATATACATTCTAACATTAACCATTTAAATTATTTTATTATGAAAAAATTATTTGCTGAGTTTTTCGGAACTTATTGGCTTGTTTTTGGTGGATGCGGGAGCGCTATTTTTGCTGCAGGTATTCCAGATTTAGGAATCGGGTTTGCAGGTGTTGCGCTGGCTTTTGGTTTAACAGTACTGACTATGGCCTATGCTGTTGGACACATTTCTGGAGGTCATTTTAATCCTGCCGTTTCTTTTGGTTTATGGGCTGGCGGAAGGTTTTCTGCCAAAGATCTTATTCCGTATATCATTGCGCAATGTGTTGGAGCTGCTGCAGCGGCAGGAACTTTATACACAATAGCTTCTGGAAAAGCGGGCTTTGCAATTGACAGTACAAAAGCTGGAGCCTTTGCTTCTAACGGTTTTGGCGCTTTTTCTCCTGATGGCTATTCGTTACAAGCTTGTTTTATCGCTGAGTTTGTACTTACCTTATTCTTCTTATTGGTGATTTTGGGTGCTACCGATAAATTTGCAAATGGCAGATTTGCAGGAATCGCAATTGGTTTGGCTTTAACATTAATCCATTTAATTAGTATTCCAATTACGAATACTTCTGTAAACCCAGCGAGATCTTTGTCACAAGCTATTTTTGTTGGCGGAGAACCATTATCTCAGGTTTGGCTGTTTTGGGTCGCCCCTATTCTCGGGGCTTTAGCTGGAGGTTTCCTCTATAAAACTTTACTGCAAAATCATGCAGAAGCATAATGTTGCTTTCAAAAAACCATTCACAAAAATAAACTAAATATACACATGGAATTTTTATATTTTTTACTTATTGGCGCTATTTCTGGCTGGTTAGCTGGTCAAATCTGGAAAGGCGGAGGTTTTGGATTACTTGGTAATATCATTGTTGGAATTATCGGCGGGTTTATCGGCGGATGGATTGCAGGCAAACTTGGTATTGGCGGTGGCGGACTTCTCTGGCAGATCTTAATCGCAGTTGGAGGTGCTTGGGTTTTATTGTTTATAATAAGCCTAATCAAAAAATAATACTCTAAATAATTATTTTGAAAGAGAAAATCAGATATATTTATATTTGGTTTTCTCTTTTTTATTGGATAAAACCGAAAGAAATTTTTACTTCAATTCAAATATTATGTAGTATGAATGACATTATCAATTATTTTTCTACGATTCCTTCTTCGCACAGAAGTTTGATTTTGGTTGGTGGTATTACCATTTTCTGGCTCATCGAAAACAGTTTTCCATTGTTTAAAATGCAGTATAAAAAATGGCCTCATGCTGGAATAAATTTCTTTTTTACGTTTACTACCATTGTGGTCAACTTTGTTTTAGCTTTTATTTTAATAAAAACTGCAGCTTGGACTGTCGAGCATAATTTTGGAATTCTGCAATGGCTTCCGCAATTGCCTATTTGGCTTTATACCATTCTTGGCTTACTGCTTTTGGATTTAATTGGAGCTTATTTGGCTCATTTGGTAGAACACAAAGTAAAAATTCTGTGGCAGTTTCATTTAGTGCATCACACCGACACTTGGATTGACACTACAACAGCAAACAGACATCATCCAGGAGAAAGTGTTGTTCGTTTTGTTTTTACCACTTTGGGTGTTTTACTTGTCGGTTCTCCAATGTGGATGGTTTTTCTTTATCAGTCGCTATCTGTTGTGGCTTCACAATTTAATCACGCTAATATTTCACTTCCAGAAAAACTAGATCTTTTCTTAAGCTACTTTATCGTTTCTCCAAATATGCATAAAGTGCATCATCATTATGTTCTGCCTTATACAGATAGCAATTATGGAAATATTTTTTCTGTTTGGGACAGAATTTTTGGAACCTTTACCTATTTACCCAAAGATCAGCTGGTATACGGTGTAGATACTCACATGCTGCCCGAGGAAAACAATCAATTGAAAAATTTATTAAAAATTCCATTTCAAAAATCAAGATCCTTCAAAAACAGCTAAAATCATTAAAAAAAATGCACTCTGCTGAAACAACGTATTATTTTTTTTTATAATATTGATACTAGAATTGAAAATCAATCTATTAATCATTAACACCCTATTTTGAATTAATTTTCACGAGATGAAAAAGAGTAGCCGCAAAGAATTAACTTGGGAAGAAACGGAAAAACTTGTTTCGTTAGCTTTAGAAGAAAGAAATCCATTTGAAATTATAAAAAAAGAATTTGGATTAGCAGAAAAAGAAGTTCTGGAAATCATGAAGAAGAAAATGCCTGCAGAAAAATTTGAGATGTGGAAAAAGAAGGCAGTTGCAAACAAACCGAAACCAAAACCAGTAAAAATAGATGATTTTGATGAAGATTTGGACGGAAAGTATTATATAAAAAATAAATTAGACTAAGATAAAGCTCCTGTTTTTCAGGAGTTTTTTTTATCTTTAAAATTAATGTGATTTTTTAGTAACTTTTTAATGCTTTTTGTGTCAAATACAATTAACTAAACATATACAAATGAAAAAAATACTTTACACCTTAGCTCTAGCGGTAACTTTTTGGAGCTGTAAAACAGGGAGCACTGGAGCCACAAAAAGCAATATAGTTGAAGTGAATATCAATTTAACCGATGTTAAAGACGATAAAGTGTTGGTAACCGTTACGCCTCCTGCTATTAAAACTGACGAAATTGTTTACAGCATTCCTAAAACCGTTCCAGGTACGTATTCTACAGATAATTACGGTAAATTTTCAGAAGATTTTAAAGCATTTGATGCTAAAGGAAACCCACTTACGGTAAAAAGATTAGACGATAATTCTTGGTCTATTTCAAATGCAAAATCCTTAAAGAAAATCACTTACTTGGTAAATGACACTTTCGATACTGAAAAAGGAACTGGATTTGGAAATGATGACGTTTTCTCTCCAGCGGGAACAAACATCGATGCAGGAAAAAATTTCATGGTCAATACTCATGGTTTTGTTGGGTATTTCCAAGACAAATTAGATGTTCCTTACAAAGTTACGATTACGCATCCTGAGACGCTTTGGGGCGCTACTTCTATGACAGATCAAGATGCAAGCAATACTTCTGATACTTTTACAACCTCTCGTTATGCAATTTTGGTAGAAAATCCAATTATGTATTCTAAACCAGATTACACTACTTTTAATGTAAACGGAATGGATATTTTAATCGCGGTGTACTCTCCTACTGGAAAATATACTGCTGAAAGCATTACGCCAGAGATGAAAACGATGATGACAGCACAGAAAAACTTTTTAGGAAAGGTAAACTCTACTAAAAAATATACGGTGTTATTGTACTTATCAAGCATGGCAAAAGACGATGCGCACGGTTTTGGGGCTTTAGAACACCCAACTGCTACAACAGTGGTTTTGCCAGAATCTATGCCTAAAGAAAAATTGGTAGAATCTATGAAAGATGTGGTTTCTCACGAATTCTTTCATATCGTAACTCCATTAACCATTCACTCAAAAGAAATTCAGTTTTTTGATTACAATGCACCAAAAATGTCTGAGCATTTATGGATGTATGAAGGTGTAACAGAATATTTTGCGAATCTTTTCCAAATCAACCAAGGTTTGATTGATGAAGCTGAATTCTATACTCGTATTGCCGATAAAATTGAACAAGCAAAAGGTTTAAATGATACAATGTCATTTACCGTTATGAGCAAAAATGTATTAGAGCAGCCATACAAAGACCAGTACTTAAATGTATACCAAAAAGGTGCTTTAATTGGTATGTGCATTGACATTATCATCAGAGAAAAAAGTAATGGCGAAAGAGGCATTTTGGATTTAATGCACAAACTATCTGATGAATATGGTGTTGAAAAACCATTTAATGATGACGAATTATTCGCAAAAATCACTTCGTTAACGTATCCTGAAGTTGGTGAGTTTTTAAATAAATATGTTGCAGGAACTACTCCAATTCCTTACGATTTTTATTTAGCTAAAGTTGGTGTTACAAAAGCAACGGAGAAAAAAGCAGGAAATCCGTTTATTAAAGGACAAACTCCATATATCACAATTGATAAAGCAACAAAAGAAATTGCTGTTCGTCCAGATTCAGAATCAATTGAATTCTTTAAAAACTTGAATTTAAAAGGTGGCGATAAAATCTTAGCTGTAAACAACAAATCATACAATTTAGACAACATTTACGATTTGATTACAGAAAGTGAAAATTGGAAAGAAAACGATCCTATTACGCTTAAAGTTAAACGTGGTACTAAAGAAGAAACGATTAAAGGAACCGTAAAACTGCCTTTCGAAGAATCTGAAACTTTTAAAGCTACTGATGCTTCAAAAGAGAAACTTAAAAATGCATGGTTAAAAGGATAATTTCTTTTTAATTGCAACTCATAAAAAAACCGATAATCTTACGATTATCGGTTTTTTGTTTTGTCAGGCTGAGCGAAGTCGAAGCCCGTCATGCTGAATCACGTTGCGGGGCTTCGACTCCGCTCAGCCTGACAAACTTTACGCTATTGTCTTTGTCGATCTCCGAGTGTGATCCTTCGTTCCTCAGGATGACAAACTAAACTATTTCTTCACCGGAAATTTCCAGTCAAATTCATCTTTACTGTTGATGATTGCTCCAATTTCGAATTTCACCACCTCATCAAATTCCGTTTGAAGGATAAACCAATTGTCTTCGTTGAAGTAATTCTCGAAAGTATCAAAAGTTTCCTGATTGTATTTTGTAATTCCTTTTGCAGCGAAATCTTTCTTGACATCAGCAATTTTTCTTCCGATTAATTTGAATCCGAAAACTTCTAGATCATTGCTTGATGCTACAATGTAACCCAATTTCAAATCTTCTTCCTGATAGAATGTCAATCTTGCTTTTAATGCATTGTAAACAAAAATTACGTTGTCGTCTTCGTCTTTATAGTTTTTATCAGGTTTTCCTAAAGCAGCGGTTACATCGTTCTGCTTCATTCCGAAAAGTAATTTATCGATTCCTGATTTTAAATTTATTTTCATATTTCGTTTCTTTATTTAGAGTGCAAATTTCGCTTTTTTTTCGCCACGAATTTCACGAATTGCACAATTTTCTCGATTTTTACATCTCTCTTGTCAGGCTGAGCGTCCCGAGACTTCGGGAGAAGCCCCGAGCCAATTGGAACGCCCTTCGACTCCGCTCAGGGTGACATCACGGCAACATTCATAATTTATAATCCATAACTTTTATTTGGTTTTGAAGTCATATAAAACGTAATCTTTCCTCCATTCATAACATCTTCATGTTTTAAAAATGGTTTAGAAAGTTCTTTTCCATTCAAAAGCACTTTTGAAACAAACACATTTTTATCGGATTGATTCACTGTTGTAACTTCAAAAGTTTTCCCGTTTTCTAAATTTAAAATAGCGTTTTTCAGTAGCGGACTTCCCAATGCGTACTCGTCAGAACCTGGAGCGACTGGGTAAAATCCTAAACTGCTGAAAATATACCAAGCACTCATTTGTCCGAAATCGTCATTTCCTCCTAAACCATCAGCTCCGTTTCGATACATTTTTTTCAAAATCATTCTAATTTTATCTTGTGATTTCCAAGGCGAATCTGTCCAATTGTATAAATAAACTACGTGATGCGAAGGCTCGTTTCCGTGAACATAATTTCCGATGATTCCATCTCGGGTAATATCTTCTGTGTTTTCAAAATATTTATCTGGAAGATGCATGTTAAATAAAGAATCTAAACGAACTTTAAATTTTTCATTTCCGCCCATTAAATTAATCATACTAGCAGGATCTTGTGGAATGTACAAGCTGTAGTTCCAAGAATTTCCTTCAATAAAACCTTGCCCGTGTGTATCAAGCGGATCAAATTCCTTCTTGAAAGTGCCGTCATTCAATTTCGGACGCATAAAACCTGTTTTCTCGTCATATACATTTTTATAATTTTTCGATCTGTTGATGAATTCATTATAAATTTCTGTTTTGCCTAATTTCTTCGCCGCCTGTGCAATTGCCCAGTCGTCGTAAGCATATTCTAGAGTTTTAGAAACCGAAGCTCCGCTTTTATCTTCTGGAACATAGCCTTTATTCATATAATATTCTAAGCCATCGTAATAAGGAACTTTTGCCGTATTTACACAGGCCTGAAGCGCTTTTTCGGCATCAAAAGAAATATTGCCTTTTACAATGGCATCAGCTACGACAGAAACAGAATGATAGCCAATCATACACCAGTTTTCATTGGCATAGTGTGACCAGATTGGAAGCATTTTATGAACACTCTGATCTGAATGCGCCAACATAGAACTGACCATATCGGCATTTCTTTTATGCTGTACAATATTAAATAAAGGATGCAAAGCACGATAGGTATCCCAAAGCGAATAACTGGTATAGTTGGTAAAATTTTCAGCTTTATGAACATTCATATCAAGTCCTTTATAATTTCGATCCAAATCCATGTATTCTGTTGGACCTAGAAAAGCGTGATACATTGCTGTGTAAAAGTTCACCAAATCTTCTTTTTGAATGGTTTCAATCTGAATTTTATTCAATTCTTTATTCCAAACTTCCTGACTTTGTTTTTTTACTTTTTCGAAATCCCAGTCAGGCGTTTCTTTTTTCATGTTTTCTAAAGCTCCAGCAGAACTTACAGGCGATAAAGCCATTTTTATTTTAATTTTTTCGCCTTCACTAGTATCAAAATCAAAGAACAATTTTAAGTTTTGTCCTGCCATTTCTGGAAAGTTTTTCGTTTGGTCAAATCTTCCCCAGAAACCTCTGTAAACACTTTTTTCTTGCGCCGCTTGTCCGTAACTTTTAATTGGCTTGCTGAATGACATCGCAAAATAAACCGTTCGAGTTCTCGCCCAGCCATTGGTCTGACGGTAACCTGTTATTAAAGTATCGTTTTCTACACGAACAAATGTCCAAACATTCTTTTTGTCGTAGTTGTAAATTCCTGAAGTTAGATCTAGAATAATATGCGCCTCATTAGATTTTGGAAAAGTATACTGATGCATTCCTACGCGGGTTGTTGCGGTCAATTCAGCTTTAATTTTATGGTCTTCCAATAAAACACTGTAATAAGCGGGTTCTGCTTTTTCTGTCGAATGGGAAAATGCCGACCTATAACCCGACAATGGTTTTGATGCCACACCCGGATTTAATTGCAGTTTTCCTGTTGTCGGCATAATTAAGAAATCGCCTAAATCGGAATGTCCCGTTCCGCTGAAATGGGTATGGCTAAAACCGACAATGGTTTTATCTTCATACTGATAACCAGCACAGTATTTATAGACTTCACCGTTATATTTTCCGTTTAAACTGTAGGCAATTGTATCGGTTTCCGGACTTAATTGTACGCTTCCAAACGGAACTGTTGCACCAGGATAGGTATGTCCCATTTTTGCTGTGCCGATCATTGGGTCGACGTACTGAATCAGATTTGCTTTTTCTGCCGTCTTCTTCTGTCCTATTGCATTATTTATGGAAAGTACTGAAATCAGCGCTCCGAGAAGAAAATTACTCCGTTTTATTGTAATCATTTTTATTGTTTTTCTTTGAAATCTTCGTTGTTGTTTTAATCTAGAAAAATACAACAATTTCTATTCTAAAAAACATAATTTTAGCAGAACTCAAAAGGTTTAAATATCTTTGATATACTAAAAGCCTAGCAAAAGCATGAAAAAATATATTTTAATTTTACTTTCCTTTTATTCGTCATTTATTTTTTCTCAAAAAACAGAAAGCCACAGATTATCCAAACAGGAAATTTCACAGCGCGAACTTGAAGGCGTAACCGATTTTCCTATTTACAGAGCTTTTGAATTTAGTGATAAAGGTGGTGTATACAATTTGGTTTTAGCAGAAAATCAGAAAACAATTTCTAAAAAAGATACTTTAAATACCAAAATTCAAGCAATTTGCGTGATGAATGATCATGGTGGATTTCTAGAAAAATGGAGAATTAATGATTTACTCGAAGATTATGTTCCGAAAGAAACTAACATTTGGTTCTGGACAAAATATTGCAGTACAAAAGATCTTGATAACGATGGTTATATTGATCCTGTAATCGTTTATGGCACAAGAACTGAATATGATGAAATAAGACGCGTAAAGATTATTACGGTTTATAAAAATAAAAAATACGTGATTCGTGCTGTCGAATGCGAATTAGACGATTGCAGAAGTTTCAAAAAAGATCAAAATTGGAATACGCTTCCTCAGAAAATAAAAACGTATCTAGATCAATTGGTTGTTAAATTGAGAAAAGAACAAAATTTGCTTTTGAAGGATGGGTAGATTTAATTATAAATTATGAGTTATGAATTGTTGCTTATTAATTTCATAACTCATAACTCATAATTCATAATTCTTATTCACTCATTTCATCGTAACGTTCCGGAACCTGCGGATCGTAAAGAGGTAATTTGAATTCTTCCATGATCTCAACCAATTTATTCATGGTTTTTCCTTCTGTTCCGTAGCAGTCTATTTTGATGCTTTGTGGTGTAGTAAGAACTTGAAATGCGCCTTTCCCTTTTGGATTTTTCCAGCTGTTTTCATCGACTCTTTCCCAATCAGAAAAAACAGAATTAATTCTATTTACGATTACGTCAGTTTGAAGAACAGCAAGACCTTCTACTTCTTCATTTTCAAGAAGAGCTTCATAAACCTCCTGATTATTAAGGTAAATTTCGTCCAGATATCTCCAAAAAAGTAATTCGTACATAATCGTTGTGTTTTTTTTTAACCATATAAGTAATATAAGAAAATATAAAAGAAGGATTTAATTGGAACGTGGCTTCGACTCCGCTCAGCCTGACAATTGATTCTTCTAAATTAAAATTAACTTATATAACTTATATGGTTTACAATATTTTTAATATTCAAATGTTCCGTATTCGCTTGTAATAGTAAGTTTTTTAGCATCTGATGCTTCTACTCTACCTACGATTTGTGCGTCTACATTGAAAGATTTAGAGATTTCAATGATATCTTGTGCAATACTTTCTGGAACGTAAAGCTCCATTCTGTGACCGCAGTTGAAAACCTGATACATTTCTTTCCAATCTGTTTTTGATTGTTCTTGAATTAATTTGAACAATGGTGGAACTGGAAATAAATTGTCTTTTATAATGTGTAAATCTTTTACAAAATGTAAAATTTTAGTTTGCGCTCCACCGCTGCAGTGCACCATTCCGTGAATATCTTCTGGAGTATATTTATCTAAAATCTTTTTGATAATTGGTGCATAAGTTCTTGTTGGAGAAAGAACTAATTGTCCTGCATTGATTGGGCTGTTTTCTACCTCATCAGTTAAATTTACTTGTCCTGAATAAATTAGTTCTTCTGGAACTGCTGCATCATAACTTTCTGGATATTTTTTAGCTAAATATTTTCCGAAAACGTCGTGACGTGCAGAAGTAAGTCCGTTACTTCCCATTCCACCGTTATACCCTTTTTCATAAGAAGCTTGTCCGAAAGAAGCCAGACCTACAATTACGTCACCAGCTTTAATGTTGGCATTATCTACAACATCGCTGCGTTTCATACGTGCCGTAACTGTCGAGTCTACAATAATAGTACGAACTACATCTCCAACATCGGCAGTTTCTCCTCCTGTTGAATGAATAGTAACTCCGAATGATTTTAATTCGTTGATTAATTCTTCTGTTCCGTTGATAATTGCAGAAATTACTTCGGCAGGAATTAAGTTTTTATTTCTTCCAATAGTTGAAGAAAGTAAAATATTGTCTGTTGCACCGACACACAATAAATCATCAATATTCATGATTAAAGCATCTTGAGCGATTCCTTTCCAAACAGAAAGATCTCCAGTTTCTTTCCAATACATATACGCCAAAGATGACTTTGTACCTGCTCCGTCAGCATGCATGATAAGGCAGTGCTCCTCATCTTGCGTTAAATAATCTGGAACAATTTTGCAGAATGCCTGCGGAAATAAACCTTTGTCAATATTTTTTATAGCGTTATGTACGTCTTCTTTTGATGCCGAAACACCTCTTTGTGCATATCTTTTGCTAGAATCTGAACTCATGAAAATTAGTTTGTGTTGATGTGGTGCAAAGATAATCCCTTTTTTTAATTCTTTGCGGTATTCGATTATTTGATTGATAAAAAAATCGGCAGAAGTATATCTTCTGCCGATCTTCTCAAATAAAATTGGTTATGAAGGTTTGGCTTGCTGATTAAAGGCGCTAAGGTACTGAGGCACTAAGATGCTAAGTTTTCTCTTAGAATCTGATAATCTTGAATATTAAAAAATCCGCTTAAATCTGTAAATCTGCATGAAACCAGACTACAATTTAAGCGGATTTTCTATATATTTTTTATTCCCAATCAGGCATTGCTGTTCCTGAAAATAAGGTTGTTCTAGAATTTGCTACGCCTATTCCGCATTTCACGATATTTTTCACTGAAATTCCATCGTTTGAGGTATTCGTAAAAATCAATTCTGCTTCGTTTGGAGAATATCGCACATCCAGATCGTTTGTTCCTGCAGCTTTTTCTGTCGCAATTCCGTATGAATTTCCTAAAAGAAAGTTATATTCAAAAATTTTAGAATCTAATTGACGATAATTGCTGTTTTCAAATCCAGAAACATCTCTCGTGTAAACAAGTTTTAAACCAGAAACCGAAAAATTCAATCCGCTGACTGCTCCAGGCAATCCTGCTAATACTTGCGTTTCTATAACTCCTGAAGGATTTATAACGTAAATTTCGACACCGTAACCGTTTATATCGTTTACTTTAAGCGCTATTTTACTTCCATCAGCACTCCAATCGCATTCAGAAATAAATTTCCCGTTTGGTGTTTGGAATATTTTGGCTAATCCGCTTCCATCGCTTTTAATTCGATACAATTTATCAAAGCTCGGATAAATAAATTCGCTTCCTGAAGCATTCCAAGAATAGCCTAAATAGTCTGAATTGAATCCTGCAATTGGAACAGAACTGGTTACTTTTTTAATATCTGATCCATCAAAATTCATTGTATAAATATCATTTTGCGAACCGCTTGTTCCTATAAATGCTATTTTCTGAGCCTGATTATTTCGTCTCGGACGCCAGTAATTTTTTTCCGAACTTGTCAATTGGTATTGTTTACCTGCGTCATCTGCGGTAAAAATGACATTATTTCCGCTTATAGTTTTCACAAATAAATGTCTTGTTGAAGGGAATGCAACGGTAGAAAATGCACTTACCGTACTTAAAACAGGGGTATTAATTCCGTCGCTTACAGAAACCTGCCAGTAATATTTAGCACCATATATTAAATCTGTGAGTACTATTTTTTTGTCTTTTATGTCTGCAAAAACTGCTACATCGCTATTTTTATCATTTCTCAAATTTACAGTATACGTCATTGCATCATTATCTGGATCTGTTACGGTCCAAGTTAATTCTAAACTTACTGGTTGATTTACACTATTATCTACTGGAGCTGCCAGAATCGGAACTGTTGGAGGCTTATTATTTGCAGTAGATTTGCTCAATTCAAATACAATTTCAGAGGTATTATTTGCTGTTACGGTAACTGCTTCAAATTTTGCTACAAAACCATCTTTTTGAGCTTGAAAAGAATATTCTCCCGTTTTTATGTTTGAAACTGTAAATTTTCCTTCGGCATCTGTAAAAACAGTGCTGGTTGTCGGACTTGATAATATTTTGACATTTTCCATTGGTTCAAAAGTCTCACTGTTGACTACTTTTCCTGTTACTGTTCCAAACTCAGATTCTCCAATTTTTTCTTCGCTGCAGGAAACCAAAAACAATAAAAAAAGTATGCTCGTTATTTTATATATATACTTCATTGCTGCTTGTTTTAAATTTTAAACTTAATTACTTTGTAAATTCAGAAATACTGTCTTATTTCTTCTTCACGCCGAAATAAAACGTCAGTCCTAATCCAAATTTATAATAGTAATCATCTCTGGTCCCTGCTATTTTGTAATCAACATTATCACTAAAATTGATATTCTGTTCTGCAAACAATTTAATGCCTAAGTAATCTGCTGCCATATATTCTAAACCAGCACCAAACTGAACTTTACTATAGGTGTTTTCAAATTTTCTGTTCATTGCAAATCCACCTCCTCCATAGAGATAGGGAGTAAATCGGTCTTTAGGAAGTAAAATCCATTCCAGATTTAAGTCGTATGATATATATCCTACGTCGAGCAGATTTTTGTTTGCAAGATTTACTACATTGGTAGAAGCGCTTACTGTAAAACTTGGTGTAAGCATAAATTTTAGAGCTCCACGCCCAAACGGTCTGAAAAGCGGATCTCGGTAATCGCCATCCATTAAAGTTCCGCCGCCAGAAAGTTCTATTCCAAATTTGCTTCTTCTTTTTTCAAGAGTTCTTCCGTACAATTCGGTTACTTCTGCTGTTCTGGTTTCTTCATTATAGGCTTTAATCAAATTATCTACTTGCCATTTTGGTGCATCGGCTTCCCAGATATTATCTTTTATTCCTTCTATAACTAAAGATTCTACTGCTTTTTCTATGGCTTCTGTTACAGCCATGTGCACAGGTTCGTTGGTTGTATATCCTGTTTCTACTTCAAGAAGTCTTTTAAAATTGACATATCTAAAAAGGCTTTCGTCAATTGCTTGAGACAAAATGGTTTTGGAGATATAAACTGATTTTAAAATTTTTCCGTTTGAGGTAGAAATCATTCTCAGATATATCGTAACGCGATCTTGGCGGTATTTTACAGATGCTCCTGCGCCAAAATATCTTGCTCCGAATCCGCCGGTAATAATATTAGAATCATAAGAAACAATTCCTCCTTCCAATAATACTCCAGCATATAAAAGGGGCGTTAATTGCGGTTCGTTCGGATTTGCATTTTTGATATATTCTTGTCTAGTGGCTCGAATAAGATTTCTTTCCTGCAAAAGGTTTCCGATATTTTCACGTTCGATTGGCACAAACCATTTTGAGTCTTCTAGTGCTTTTATCAAAATTGAAGTTGCACCCTGAGTTACGGCAGTACTAAAACTGCTTCCGTTTTCCTGAGGTTTGTATTGTCCTGTCTGATCTCTAAATTTGTAAACACCAACCACGACTTGTTCCTTAGGTTTTGGCAAATCTTTTAGTAATGAAGTCGCAGGCGTACCTTCTCCCAAAACAGCTTTCTGTACTCCAGTGGGTTGGTTATAATAAGCGCCGCAACCAGTAAAAAGAAATCCAAATACAATGATTAGATAGTAATGGAATCGCATGTTATTGATTTGGGATGATTACTTGGGTTTGTTCTCCTGTATTGGTATCTAAGATATTGAGCGTTAATCCGTCTGATGAAGGGTAAACATCGACAGAATAACTTCCGAAAGTATAAGAGCCTTCTTTGATACCATCTGTACCAAATTGCTGTTTATAGAGAGAACTGGAAATCTGACTTAATAATTGCGAATTTAAATTGGCTTTAAATCTTTCTAAGTCTGTTTGCGTTTTGGTTTCTGCCGCCTTATCTTTTTGCTTATTTTGTGCTTCGGCACTACTTAAAAGCCATTGATAATTGAAGGTATCTCCTCCAAAAGCTGGATTGACCGGTTTATAAACTAGAGCTTGTGCATTTATAAACGGAGAGATAAAGAGTACTACTGTGAAGGTTAAAATAAATTTCATGGCGCTAATAATAAAATTAATACTGAGTGAAATATTTGCGTTCTTTTTCTTTTTCTTTCAAATAAGTAAAGGTTGCGTTTACAGATTCTTCTGCAACCGCTTCTAAAAATTCGTCGTTTGGCTGTGCTAAAAATTCATAAATAACTTCATTATCGATGATTATCGAAATGGCTGTATTTCTCGCGAAACTATATTCTTCACCTATTGTGACTATTTTTTCTGCATTTATTCCAAGTTCATTGTATTTGTAATAATATCTATCGTAAAAATCTTTTCCCATTTTTGTCTTGGTATCATCGGTTATAATACCTTTCAAAACAAATCCGTCAACGGGAAGCACTATTACATCATCTTTTTTTTTTCTTCACCCAGCACCACTCTGTCTTTTGCTATAATTTGTTTATCTTCATCATAAAACAATAGCAAAACAATTACTTCATCATCTGCCGAAAGATTAATCTGCGAGCTAGATAATTTTTGGATTTCATTGGGCTGCAATGTAAAAACACCAACTTGATCGTTGTTAGACTGATTATTACTTTTATTATTATTTTTTATTACAGATAATCTGTACGCAGCACTCCGAATTACATCTGTAAGATTTTCGGCTGTACCAGTAATTTTTACGGTACCTTCTACTTGTACAATTTCTAATTTTGCTTTTATCTTATCTTGAGGAACTTGCCCATAAATGAGAAAAGAAAAAAGCAGAAAAAAAGAGGTTATATATCTGTTAAAAAAATGCATATCATTTATTTATAAGAATTATTGATGCACCGTTTCCTGTCTGGGTAATTTTCATGTTTTTGGACAGTGAATTGGTACCAATATTTTGAATACTTTGGTTATCACCTTTTTGAATCATTTCCATATTTACATTGTAATTGGTATGCAATGTAAAGTCTGAAATTTTGTTATTGTCACCCTGCTGTATAACGCTTTGTGTGATTGTTTTGGCATTTTTATCTAAAATCAGCGCGTTTTTGTCACCGTTTTGATCTACAGCAAGTTTTGTATCGTTAGATTTTAAAGAAGCCTGAACCTTATTAAAATCGCCGATTTGTTGTATTACTACACCAGCTTGAATTCTAGAATTTAACTCCTCACGTTCATTTTTATTCAAATTTGAAACCACACTGAAGGCTTTCTCTTTTGAATTAAAAAGTGATGAACTATAATTTTTAAACTCCGAACCATCTTCTTTTTCCTGTGCTGAAAGCAAGGGACAGAAAACAAATAGAAATACAATATTTAAAATGAAGGCTTTCATCTTGATTGATTTAAATTAAAAAAATGTGATAACCGTTCTACGGCTATCACATTTTTAGAATAGCATGTTAGTTGCTTTGAGTTACAGTAATTGTATTCATGTTTCCTTTTGAGAAAGCAATACTGTTGTGAGCCGCACCAGTTTGTGTTACAGTAGCAGTATTTTTGTTTCCAATTTGTAATGTATTCTCAGTCAATTTAGTACCGTTTTGTACAGAAGTAGCTTTATTTTCATCCCCGTATTGATAGT
Source organism: Flavobacterium erigeronis (assembly GCF_054075165.1). NCBI lineage: Bacteria > Pseudomonadati > Bacteroidota > Flavobacteriia > Flavobacteriales > Flavobacteriaceae > Flavobacterium > Flavobacterium erigeronis. Next base: position 126,386 of record NZ_JBSKGP010000004.1, read on the forward strand.
GGTTAGATTTATTACCATCAGCAGCAGAAGTTCCAGAAGGAGAAGTTTGAGTTTGAGAAGAAACGTTTTTCACCCCACCTTGGCTTGCATAAGCTGTGTTATTGTCTCCATTTTGAGTTTGAGTTGCATCATTTTGGCTGTGAGGTGCAAATGGAACATTAACTGCAGCACCGTGTCCTAACTGAGTAGCGTTGAATGGAAGTCCAGTTGGTTTTTCGTTACCTGTAGTTCCTTGGTCAACAGTAGCAGTATTGCTTTTTCCTGTTTGTACTTGAGTTGCTTTGTCCCATCCTCCTAATGCATTGCTTGGGCCAGCGATTTGATCTTGCCAGATTGTAGCTTTGTTTAAATCTCCAGTTTGAGTTTGGTAAGCTTTGTTGTCATGGTTACTTTGAGAAACAAAAGCAGTGTTGCTGTTACCTTTTTGTTTTACGTCTGCTATGTTGTTTTTAGCATTGTAAACTCCTGGCTGAATTCCTTGGTAAACTTCAGATTTGTTTGAATCTCCTAATTGGTCGATTTTAGAATCGTTGGTTTGACCATTTTGATTTACAATACCTGTGTCAGAATTTCCAACCTGGTTTACTGAAGAGGTGTTGCCTTGAGCGATTGCCGCTACTCCTACAAACAGCATCGCTGAGATGCTTAAAATTACTTTTTTCATAATAAATATATTTAATTGGTTATTAATACAACTTATTATGTAGGTTCTGTAGGTTTGTATTCCGGGGGAGGAAAAAAAGAGGGCTTTTTAACCGTTTTAAAAACAAATTTTAAATCTGTTTTTTCAACTTCATGACCAAAATTAGAAAAACTTATTCAAAACAAGTTCACGTATAAATACCTATTTTACAAGATATTAACCTCTTTTCGATAAACTGTAAAACTATCTCGATGAACTGCCCAAATGCACTAAAATTTTCATAGGAAAAAAGATACTTATTACAATTTATTTACATTTAGAGGAATATAATTGCTAAAAAAACTCATTAGCAATCTTATTTTTAACATAACAACAAAAAAAGCCTGTCTTTTTGAGACAGGCTTTAACAAATTGTTAGCTAAATATTACTTCGTAAACAATAATTCTCTGTATTTGGTCAATGTCCAAGTTTCATCATCTACTAAAAGTTCTAATTTATCACAGTGATTACGAATATCTTCAAAGTATGGTTTTACATTATTGCAATACGCCTCTGCCATTTTTTGAGCATCTGTCAATTGGTTGGCTTTCTTTCTTTCATTTGTCATTGCCAACACTTTTGAATTGATTCCTTCAATATGACCTGAAATCTCTTTAATTAGAACGATCTGCTCTTTTGCAATCGTTTCAAATTCTTTTCCGAAAATTTCTTTTAAACCTTTAACATTGTCAATCAATGTATTTTGGTAACGAATCGCAGTTGGAATCACATGGTTTCTCGCGATGTCTCCTAACACACGTCCTTCTATTTGGATTTTTTTTGTGTATTCTTCCAATTCGATTTCGTAACGTGCTTCGGCTTCCACATGATTAAAAATTCCTAATTGCTCAAATAAATCTAAAGCTTGCTTAGAAACTTTTGCTTTTATAGCTTCTGGAGTTGTTTTAAAATTGCTTAAACCTCTTTTCGCTGCTTCTTTTTCCCAAGCTTCGCTGTATCCATCACCTTCAAAAAGAATCTTTTTAGATTGTTTAATGTATTCTCTTAAAACATTGAAAATAGCATCATCTTTTTTCATGTCTTTAGAGTCAATCAGATTCTCTACTTCATTTTTAAAGTCGATTAACTGTTTTGCTACAATAGCATTCAAAGTTGTCATTGCATTTGAACAATTCGAATTTGAACCAACGGCTCTAAACTCAAATTTATTTCCTGTAAAAGCAAACGGCGAAGTTCTGTTACGATCTGTGTTATCTAATAATACGTCTGGAATTTTACCAACAACGTTCAATTTTAGATCTGTTTTTTCTTCTGGCGAAAGTTTTCCTGTTGTTACGCTTTCCAATTCAGATAAAACTTTAGTCAACTGAGCTCCAATAAATACCGACATAATTGCTGGCGGCGCTTCGTTTGCTCCTAACCTGTGGTCGTTACTTGCAGTTGCGATAGAAGCTCTTAGTAAAGTTTCGTTATCGTTTACCGCTTTAATCGTATTAATAAAGAATGTCAAAAACTGTAAATTGCTCATTGGCGTTTTGCTCGGGCTCAATAAATTAACTCCCGTATCTGTAGCTAACGACCAGTTATTGTGTTTTCCAGAACCATTTACTCCTTTAAATGGTTTTTCGTGAAATAATACTTTAAAATCATGGCGCTCTGCCACTCTCTGCATTACATCCATTAATAAAGAGTTGTGATCTACCGCTAAATTGGTTTCCTCAAAAATCGGAGCCAGCTCAAACTGATTTGGCGCTACCTCATTATGACGCGTTTTTACAGGAATTCCTAAAAGCATACATTCTTGCTCCAAATCTCTCATATAAGTAAGCGCGCGAGTTGGGATCGATCCGAAATAGTGATCGTCTAACTGCTGTCCTTTTGCAGAGGTATGCCCTAATAAAGTTCTTCCCGTCATCATTAAGTCTGGACGAGAATTTGCCAAAGCTTTATCAATTAAGAAATATTCTTGCTCCCATCCTAATGTAGCGGTTACTTTCTTTACGTTTTTGTCAAAGTATTTGCAAACTTCTGTTGCCGCTTCGTCAATTGCAGACAATGCTCTTAATAAAGGTATTTTATTATCTAAAGCTTCTCCTGTGTACGCAATAAATACTGTCGGAATACATAAAGTGGTACCATATATAAAAGCTGGAGAAGTTGGATCCCAGGCTGTATATCCTCTCGCTTCAAAAGTATTTCTGATTCCGCCGTTTGGAAAACTCGATGCATCTGGTTCTTGCTGTACCAATTGCGCACCACCAAATTTTTCTACAGGATCGCTTCCATCATAAGAAGTTTCAAAAAAAGCGTCGTGTTTTTCTGCAGTTGTTCCCGTTAATGGCTGAAACCAGTGTGTATAATGTGTAACTCCTTTTGCAAGTGCCCATTCTTTCATCCCCATGGCGATATAATCGGCAAGCTTTCTGTCTATTTTTGTACCATGCTGAATAGCATCTCTCACTCCTCTAAAAGCATCTGAAGTCAAATATTGCTTCATTGCTTTTTCATTAAACACATTTGATCCGAAAAGATTAGACTTTCGGTCAATTTCTTCAAAATGTACCGGCTTTCTGTTAGAAGCTTGTTGTAAAGCTTGAAAACGTAATGTTGACATGGTATGTAAAGTTTAAATTCGTACTAATTTTCATTAAAAAAATAAGTGACAAATATAAACAATAAATAAGCCTGTTTTAAACATTAATTCTAGATTTTTAGTCACCGATTTTTCAACAGAAGATGCTTTTTATGAAGAATAATGAATACAAATGACAAAAATATAACAAAACTGTACGGTAATATTGATTAAATAAACATTTTTTCATAATTTCTTAACTCATAAATTCAAAAATCTGCCGTAATTATTACGAATTTGTATTTTTAAGGTTATTAAAATTGCTTTTTTTAAAATATACCCCTGCCAAAATTGCGCTTATCCAAAAAATTATAGTTCATAAAACAAAATAGCCCCCTAATTTTTGGGACTAAAAAAATAAATCTATATTTGACCCAACGAAAAAAAACAAAAAAATTAATTTATATTATTATGGCTAAAATTAAGTTAGAGTACATTTGGTTAGACGGATATGAACCAACTCAAAATCTTAGAAGTAAAACTAAAGTTGAAGAGCACGAGAATTTCAAAGGAACATTAGAAGAACTTGGAAATTGGTCATTTGATGGTTCGTCAACAAAACAAGCCGAAGGTGGTTCTTCTGACTGTCTTTTAGTTCCTGTTGCAATCTATCCAGATCCAACTCGTATCAACGGATGGTTAGTAATGTCTGAAGTTATGTATGCAGACGGAACTCCACACCCTTCTAACGGTAGAGCTACAATTGATGATGATAATGATGATTTTTGGTTTGGTTTCGAACAAGAGTATTTCATCATGGATACTAAAACTCAACTTCCACTTGGTTTCCCAGTTGGAGGATACCCTGCTCCACAAGGGATGTACTACTGTTCAGTAGGTGGAAAAAACACACACGGTAGAAAACTAGTTGAAGAGCACGCTGACTTATGTATCGCTGCTGGAATCAACTTTGAAGGAATCAACCAAGAGGTTGCTTGCGGACAATGGGAATTCCAATTATTCGCTAAAGGAGCTAAAAAAGCTGGAGACGAAATCTGGGTTGCTCGTTACTTATTAGACCGTTTAACTGAGAAATATGGTTACTATATCGAATATCACCCAAAACCTCTAGGAGATACTGACTGGAATGGTTCTGGAATGCATGCTAACTTCTCTAACGAAGTATTAAGAACATGTGGTGATCAAGCTACTTACGAAAGAATTTGTGAGGCTTTCCGTCCTGTTACTGCTGAGCACATCGCAGTTTACGGAGCTTACAATGACCAACGTTTAACTGGTAAACACGAAACTGCTTCTATCCACGATTTCTCTTATGGAGTTTCAGACAGAGGATGTTCTATCAGAATTCCTTTAATGACTGTTCAAAAAGGATGGAAAGGATGGTTGGAAGACAGAAGACCAGCTTCAAACGGAGATCCATACAAAATTGCTGCTAGAATTATCAAAACTGTTAAATCAGCTCTATAATTCAAAGCTTAAATTATATTCTAAAAGTGCCAGCATTTATTTGCTGGCACTTTTTTTTGTTTTTGTTTTTGTTTTATCATTCTCAATGATTTGAAGATAATTACACGTGCAACTTTGTCAAAGTTTAAAACTTTAACAAAGTTCTTGCTCCTAAATTATAGAGACAATAGTTTTAGTTATTGAGTTAAATCAATAAAGCAGAAAATAGTAGCTTTAAACAACTTTTTCTAGTTGAATTAATTTTTGAAGTTTAACATCAAAAGCTATCTTTGTATATCATTTAAACAAAAACCATTATGATAGTCTGGATTATCTTTTTACTTGCTGTAGTTTTTATTCTTGCTTTAGACTTAGGCGTCTTTAACAAAACACCACATATTATTAGTACTAAAGAAGCCAGCAAATGGACACTCGTTTGGGTTACCTTATCTTTTTTATTCTCAGGAGTAATCTACTGGCTTTATACTACAGATTATATTGCAAATCCAGACAACTTAAAACCAGCCGTAGCTTCGATGAAGTTTATTACGGGTTATTTGATTGAACTTTCGCTGAGTGTCGATAATATTTTTGTTATAGCTATTATTTTTGCTTCATTTAAAATTCCGCAAAAATACCAGCACCGCGTATTATTCTGGGGAATTCTCGGAGCCATCGTTTTCCGTGGATTGATGATTTTCTTTGGAGTAATGCTAATCAATAAATTTAGCTGGACGACTTATGTATTTGGAATATTCCTGATTTTCACCGCGTTAAAAATGCTATTTTCTGGCGAAGAAGAAGATTTTCACCCAAAAGACTCTTTTATTTACAAAGCTTTAGGAAAAGTTATGCCGATTACTGCAGAAATGGATGGAGAGAAATTTTTTATTTCTACGAAAACTGCAAAGAAAGCTGCAACGCCTTTATTTGTGGCGCTGATTGTGATTGAAGTTATGGATGTTCTTTTTGCAGTTGATAGTGTTCCTGCAATTTTAGCCATTACTTCAGATCCGTTTTTAGTATTTAGTTCTAATATTTTTGCTATTCTAGGATTACGTTCTATGTATTTCTTCTTAGCAAATATGCTGGCAAAATTCAGTTATTTAGAATATAGCTTAGTAGCTATTTTAGCTTTCGTCGGATTAAAAATGCTGCTTCATGATTTCTTCCACGTTCCAGAATGGGCTTCTTTAGGATTTATAGCTTTATCTCTTTTAGTTGGAATCTTAGTTTCTCTGAAATTTGGAAAGGAAAAAATATTGACAGATTCTGATAAAGAATAGTTTTCAGAAACATATATGTATAAAAAAAAGGAAATCGTTAGTGTTGATTTCCTTTTTTTATCCAATATAAGTTTTTCAATTATAAATTAATTGTTTTAACCTTACTGTCATCTATATTATATTTTGCAATAACAGTATTATAGTCTAATGTTTTTAAATTAACTGATTTATTACTAATTCTAGGATCTTCACCAGGAACAACTACAATACGAAATTTTTGATTATTTCTTAAATCAGCTGGTACTGTATTCAATTCAAATCCCTCTAGATAAAGTTCAAAATCTACTCGGCTAAAATTAAATTTATAAGTAAAAAATAAAGTCCCATCATCATAATAATGTGATTCTGGAATTGGGCTCCAAACAGTACTTCCATTTGCTGTCCCTGTTGCTCTATAAGCCAAAACTACATCTCCTGGAAAAAGGGTAAAACCAAAGTCTATAACTTCTCCATCTCCATTCGAAGCAAAGTTAACATTATTCACATCAATAACTGGAGCAACTTCTCCCGCAGGTCCCGGAGGCCCTTCTGGTCCTTCACAGCTAGAAAATGCAATTAAACCGATAACTGCAAATAAGGTAAGTATCTTTTTCATAATTTTATTTTTTTAAGGATTATACTATAAAGGTATTCCAAAAATTAAACCAAAAAAAGCGATTTGGCTTATTTTCAAATAAAAATATCTTTATTTTTTTGTACCAAGCTGATTCTTAGCTAGTATTTTATTAAAAAACAAGGCGTGATACGGAAGCGAATTTTCCCAATATTCCCAAGTATGCGCCCCTGGTCTTTCTGTATAATCATGATCTACTTTAGAATAAACCAATCTTCTGTGCAATTCTCTGTTGGGTTCAATTAAAAAATCATCTACACCACAATCTATAATAAGTGGTAATTTATTTGCCTTTATTTTATCAATCATTCCGATTACTGCATTCTGTTCATATAATTCAGTATTACCGCTTTTATCTCCAAAAACCGGCTGCATTAATTTTACAACTTGAGCAGATGACTCTCTGTTTAACATCGTTCCCATATCTACTGCCCCACTCATACTTCCCGCTGCACAAAATAAATCAGGATGTCTTGTAGATAAATATAAAGCTCCATGTCCGCCCATTGAAAGTCCAGTAATTACTCTTCCACTTTTGCCTGCAATTGTTTTATAGGTTTTATCTACTTTCTGAATTACCTCTTGCGTAATAAAAGTCTCAAACTGACTTTCTTTGTTTACGGGACTATCCAAATAAAAACTAAACGTTTCTCCTTCTGGCATTACAATAATCATATTGTATTGATCTGCCAGATTATGAACCAATTTTTTGTTTGGAGTATTTTTAAGCCAATCGCCAAAATGTCCGTAAGCGCCATGCAGCAGGTACATAACAGGAAATTTAGATTTGCTTTTTGCATAAGAATTTGGCAAAACTACCGCAGCTTTATAGGTTTTTCCCATAGCGGTGCTGGCAACTTGTAAAGTGTCTACTTTTGCAGCGTATGTCATAGTGGTTAGACAAAGTAACAATGCAGACAATAGCATTTTGATTTTTTTCATTTTTGATATTTTTTCTGATTAGGGTTTGTAAATATAACTTTTTTCAGAATAAAATATATGAAAAATCCGACTTGTGGTTTGTGCTTAAAAAGATAGCCACTAATTCACGAATTTTATTTTAAATACTTTGTGTAATTTATCACTCATAATTTCACTAATTGACATTTGTAGTCAGTAATCCTTAAGAATCTAAAAAAATCTGATTTCCCAATAGCAAAAAAATAAAAATCTGCTCGATCTGCTAAATCTGCGAGAGCATATAAAATTACTCTCGCAGATTTTGGAGATTCTGCAGATAAAAAATCTAATTATGGCGTAAAAAAATTAGCCACGAATTCACGATTTTTTTAAATTAATTCGTGAATTCGCGGCTAAAAAAAATCCCAGCTAAAAAAACTAGCTAATTATAATTTTATGCTCGTGTCGGTATTGCGATGCACTCTTACCCGTATATTGTTTGAATGATTTACTAAAGTGGCTGAAATTATTAAATCCACTTTCGAAACAAACTTCATTAATACTCATTGGCTGTTCTGCCAAAAGCTTAGAAGCGTGGACCAAACGATATTCATTTACAAATTCCGTAAATGTTTTGTTTGAAATTTTCTTAAAATAACGGCAGAAAGAAGGTGTTGTCATACTCACCAGACTCGAAACCTCATCTATAGAAATCGATTCTTGAAAATGATCTTTCACAAAATTGAAAACCACATTCATACGATCGTTATCCTGAGTTTGAAGCTCCATCGAAAATCCGTCGGCATTTAAAATGGTATATTCCTGAGCCGATTCCAATTCGTCTAAAACACTCAAAAGCGTTATAAGTCTTTGAAATGGCGGTTCGTTTTCCATCATTTCAATTTTCTTTCCTATACGTTTTTTTGTTTCACCGCCAAAAGCAATTCCGCCTTTAGCCTGTTTCAAAATATTCTGCACCCTTTTCATTTCGGGAGCAACAAAAAAATCGCTACCTAAAAATTCAGGTTTTATATGAATTACAGTTTCAGTTGTATTTCCTGTCTGCTCATTTGTAAAACCGCAATGCGGCAAATTAGCTCCTATTAAAAGTAAACTACCATTGGTATAATAAGAAACATGGCTTCCTATTTGTCTTTTTCCTGCGCCGCCATTTATATAAACCAACTCAATTTCTGGATGATAGTGCCATAAATGAGCTTTACTATTGGTCTTTTCGGCGTGTTTAGCGTAGGTAAAAGAACTTCCGTATGAGTTAGTTATCACTTCAAGAGCTGGGGCAATAGTCTTCATGATAATTTCTTTAAAAAATAATAGCAAATTTAACAAAAACACCTAAAATAATTTAAATTTTAACCTATAACGGTTTCGTAAATGCGAATTTTACATTAAAATAACGTTCTTAACACTGAGAAATCTATATCAAAATCCAATTTTTTTTAGGGTCTTATTTTTTTTCTTGACTTTTTTTCTATTTATCCTATTTAAAACCTGATTTTATATAAATATGTTAAAAATTGTAAGAAAAATGGAAATTTTATGAAGTATGCGGTTTTTGAAAAACTTTGAAGAAAAACAATCAAATTAACAAAAACACAACATTAAAGCCAAATTTTAACATATAACGGTTTCGTAAATGAGAATATAGCATATAAATTGGAAAATATAGATGTTAAAATACCACACATGCTGCTATAACTTTGCATCAGAGAAATGAAAGAAAAAAATTTAATACTATAGAATATGAAAAAGATTATGAAATTAAGTTTAGTATGTGCAGTACTTCTAACAGGAATGAGTACTTATGCAATTGATGGAAATGAAGCATTAAATCTTCATGTATTAAAAGGAAATGGCAAGGTAATTGCTTTTGGAATTAATCAATTACAGAAAGCGGTTATCAGTATATATGATACAAATGGAAATTTACTTTACACTGAAAACGCTTCTGGTAAAACTGGAATCTTAAGAACTTTCAGTTTAGAAGAATTTCCACAAGGAAAATATATTTTAGAAGTTGCTGATAGCTTCAAAAAAGTAAAATACGACATTACAGTAAATGCAGATAGTTCTACTTTGTCTTCAAAAGGAACTACTTCATTAAACTAAGAAAATATTAAGGTTAAGTGCAATTCTTCACGGCACTTAAAATTTTATACTCTAATACAGTATAAAAAGTGAGGTTAGATAGTTAGTAAGTTAAAAACTTTCAAAAGTTTTAAAAACAGCTCTTTGTGGTTACTGAGCTGTTTTTTTTTGCTTTTTTATGAAGGATTTGTTTCACAGAGATACACAAAGGTTTCGCAGAGATTTCGCAAAGATTTTTATTTTAAAAATTACGCACATAAAATACAAAGTTCGCTAAGCTTTATCCATATAGCTTTGTGAACTTTTTAATTTATAAAATTCTCAAAAAACTTAGCGTCCTCTGCGAAAAACCTCCGCGAACTTTGCGCTAAAACACTCAAGCCAAATAAAATAATTTACGCAAAGAACGCAAAGCTTTATCCATACAGCTTTGTGAGCTTTTTTATTTATAAAATTCCTCAAAAAACTTAGCGCCCTCTGCGAAAAACCTCCGCGAACTTTGCGCTAAAACACACAAGCCAAATAAAATAATTTACGTAAAGTTCGCAAAGCTTTATCCATACAGCTTTGTGAACTTTTTTATTTATAAAATTCTCAAAAAACTTAGCGCCCTCCGCGAAAAACCTCCGCGAACTTTGCGCTAAAACACACAATCCAAATAAAATAATTTACGCAAAGAACGCAAGGATTTTTATTTTAAAGATTACGCATATAAAAACACAAAGTTCACAAAGCTGTATCCATTAAGCTTTGCGAACTTCTTTATTTATAAAGTTCTCTCAAAAAACTTTGCGCTCTTTGCGTAAAAAACTCTGCGCCCTCTGCGTTAAAACATCCAAACTTAATAAACTTAGAAGCTCAGCTCCTTAGCATCTTAGAAGCTTTTCAAAAATTCCTACATTTTTAAACAAATCTTTACCTCAATGTAAATTAAAAATCATCAAAAACGTTGAAAAATAATAATCGATTTAGCTAAAACGATAAATATAATTCAAATTTTAACCTATAACGGTTTCGTAAATGAGAATATAGCATAGAAATAAGAAAATACAGTTGTGCTTTTTTACTTACAACAGAAGTAATTTAGCATCAGAGAATTAGAACTATTAATTTAAAAACTAAATACCATGAAAAAGATTATTAGATTGAGTTTAGTAGCAGCATTGCTTTTCACAGGAATAAGCACATATGCAATTGATGGAGAAGCAGATTTTAATCTGCACGTAATTAAAGCTAATGGAAAATTGATCACTTTTGGTCTTAACCAAACTCAAAAAGCCAACTTAGCTATTTATGACAAAGAAGGAACTCTAATTTACTCTGAAAGCGCTTCAGGTAAAGACGGAATTTTAAGAACTTTTAGCCTAGAAGAATTTCCAGAAGGAACATACTTCTTAGAAGTAGAAGACAATACAAAAAAAGCAAAATACGAAATAGTAGTAAGCGATGATGTTTCTGTTTTAACTCAAAAAGCAGTTTCTTCTGTTTACAAAGCAGGTTTTGACAAAAATACAAGCGTTGCAACACGCTAAAAAAGTTATGCTTTCATAAAGTATAAAAGTGAGGTTAGATAGTTAGTAAGTTTAAAAACTTTCAAAAGTTTTAAAAACAGCTCTTTGTGGTTATTGAGCTGTTTTTTTTTTGCTTTTTATGAAGGATTTATTTCACAGAGACACACAAAGGTTTCGCAGAGATTCGCAAAGATTTTATTTTAAAATTATGCATATAAACGCAAAAGTTCGCAAAGCTTTATCCATATAGCTTTGCGAACTTTTTTATTTATAAAATTCCTTCAAAAAACTTAGCGTGCTCTGCGTAAAACCTTTGCGAACTTTGCGGTTAAACACACAATCCAAAAAAAATAGTGCAAAGAATGCAAAGCTTTATCCATATAGCTTTGCGAACTTTTTTATTTATAAAATTTCCTCAAAAAAAACTTAGCGTACTCTGCGTAAAACCTTTGCGAACTTTGCGGTTAAATTTACTCGCTTTTTTGTAAAGAAATCCTTAACCCGTTGTAAAGTTAAAATCAATAAAAACGTTAGAAAATAATAACCTAATTAACAAAAACGATAAATATAATTCAAATTTTAACCTATAACGGTTTCGTAAATGAGAATATAGCATAGAAATCAGAAAATACAGTTGCATTTTTCACAGTACTATATAAGTAATTTAGCATCAGAGAATTAGAACTAATAATTTAAAAACTAAGTACCATGAAAAAGATTGCAAAATTGAGTTTAGTAGCAGCGTTGCTTTTCACAGGAATAAGCACTTACGCAATTGATGGAAATGGAGAATTTAATCTTCATGTATTAAAAGCTAATGGAAAACTGATCACTTTCGCACTTAACAAAGTACCGAAAGCCAATTTAGCTATTTATGACAAAGACGGAACTTTAATTTACTCTGAAAGCGCATCTGGTAAAGATGGTATTTTAAGAACTTTCAGTTTAGAAGAATTTCCTGAAGGAACTTATTTCTTAGAAGTAGAAGACAATGTAAAAAAAGCAAAATATGAGATTACAATTACTGATAATGCCGTTTTATCTAAAAATGCAATTTCTTCAGTTTACAAATCAGGTTTTGCTAAAAATTCAAGTGTAGCTGCACGCTAAGAATTATACACAAAAGGTATAATTAAGGTTAGAAAAAATTGAAATTACGTTTAAAGAAAACAGCTCTGTGAGGTTATCGAGCTGTTTTTTTTGTTTCTAATAGTAATGACAAATATACTCTGGGTTGATTTTAGGAAAGTATTCTTATTAATTAAATAAGTGCTTTTAAAACACTTAAAAAAAATTCAAAATTCAAAAAACCGCAATCCCAGTAATTACGTACATAGTTCAAACAAAGTACAGAAATAATTACAATTCAACAACTTAAGCATTTAAAATTGCTAATTTATTGCTAAAAATTAAATTTGTATTTGTAGTTTTACGCGTTCCACATTTAGTAATTAACAATTTAAAAAAAACATGACAAAATTTACCAAAGCTGGTTTAGTTGCTGCCTTTTTTTTAGCGACTGTGTTTACCTATGCCTTAGACGGAAAAGGTGATTACATTTTAAATATCAAAACAGGAAACGGAAAAGTAGTTAGCTTTACTTTAGACACTGTAGAAAATGCATCTTTCTCTATCTACGACGAGAATCACAACTTACTTTATGCGGGAGAATCTGCAGCAGACAAGTTAGAAGTTTCAAAAACAATTAGTTTAGAAAGTTTTCCTGCTGGAACTTATGTTCTTGAAGTGAAAGCAAACGACAAAGTTGCGAAACACGAAATCAAAGTTGCTGCTAAAAAAGTTAAGACAGTAAAGTTAGACCAATCTGTTAACCAGAGTCCATCTTTCCGTCGTTAATTTTTTGCCCCTACAAATTAAAAGCAGCTCGTACCAGGAGCTGCTTTTTTTATTTATATTCCTCTCTTAAACTCGACGCTATTTTTACCAATTTCCAAAAAAGTTCCGTTTCTGATGGTATAATTATTTTTTGAAATACTGCAAAAACAGAAGAATGTGCAAAAGCATAAATGTAATCCAACAGATCCATCAATTTAAAACTCTGCCGATATTCTTCTCGCACTTCGTCCCTGTTGGCAAAACAAACATTTCCAGCTTCTTCTTCCAAAAAAAGCAATCCTAACTTATTTTCAAACAGTTTTATTATCTCATAATTTAATATCGTGGTTTCTGAATTTCGTTTCTTTAAAAAAATATCGAGAGTAAAAGACAGCTCCTCACTATTTTGTTTTATTTTTTGAACGTAAAACTCCAAATCAGCATTATCAGAATACACAATTGTATTTTTTTCACTCTGTAAAGATTCTATTTTATTCAGATATTTTTTTATAGTCATCCTGATATTCTTTAGCAGTATAAAGTTGTTATATTAAATCTGAACGAAACAAAATCAATTGATTTTTAATACATTATAAAATCGACGAAATTATAAAAACATCGTTCAAAAACATTTTATGTTCCTGATTTACATATATTTGTACAGCAAAAAATGTATTAAGCATATAATAAAAATAAAAAAATGCAGTTTATTATTGCTGATAGCTGTTTTTTTGCAGTGAAAAAAAAATTCAAAAACAATTCAAAATACGATTAAATACCACAAGTCAAACTAAAACCAATGCAGAAAAAACTAGCCATTTTAGTACCGCTAATCGTATTTTCATTTCGTGCAACTGCGCAAAATGAGACCTTTTATAAAACTGACAAAGTCGGCGAAAAATACGCGTATGTCGATGTTATAAAAACCTACGAAAAAGTGGCTGCCAAAGGCTATAAATCTGTCGACTTATTTCAAAAACTAGGAAATTCTTCTTATTCTCAATGTGAACTAGAAAAAGCTGCCGAATGGTATACTAAACTCTTCGCTTTAACCACAGATTTAGATCCCGTTTATTATTATCGTTACGCAGAATCTTTACGTTTTATTTCTGAAAATGCAAAAGCCGATGCTCTTATCGAAAAATTAAAACGAAAACCAAAAACATCAAGAAAAAGTTAAGTTTAATAGAACTTGAAAATAGATATATGCACCTCTCAGAAATGAGAGGTTTTTTATTTTTTAAGATAATATTCCACAATCTTGTCATTTCGACGGAGGAAAAATCTTCGCGAGAAACTCTACAAAGATTGGCAATTTTAATTATCTAATCTCAAATATGATTTCTCCTCTCTTCTAGCACAATTAAGGCAAATTATTAATTTCTTACATACAAATAAACCTATCTTTGAATACACAAGTAAATTTGAACTAGCGTAGAGTAGTAGATCAAATATTTGAAAAAGAATTAGAACGAATTCATTTTTAGTAAAATCTTTATAATCGCCAATAATAATGTATACATATTTAACTAGAATAAAAGAAGTACTAAAATACCAATTTCATAATGATGAAATAATTCTTTTAAAAGGAAATTATAAAGAAGCTTTTTTGACATTACTTGATAATAATTTTTCTATCAAGGACTCTTTTAAAGAATTTACTGCTTATGATTTTGAATTATTTAAAGATCATATAATCCTAACAAATCAAAAAGCCATTTTGTCGTATAGTTTGGATTTAAATGATTCTTTTTATAATCTAAATACATTAGATTATATTCTACATATTAAAGGAGAAAGATTTAATTCAAAATACATTTGTTATGGTGAAGTAGACCATTTAGAATATTATTTGTTGATTGATTTGAAAACAAATAAGATTCTAAAAAAAATGCCTGTAACTTTAGGTTTCGGCTTTGTACAATTGTTCGTGTCAGAAGATTTAATTGTATCATATAGAAGTACTAAAGGTTTAATAGGTGTCTTTACATTAGATAATAAAGAAATATGGAAATTAAACATAAACACAATATTTTATACTGGAAATGAAAGTGAAATAAAACAATTAAAAGTTTACAAAAACGCTATAATAGTTGCATCTAATAATGGGATTTCTAGTATCGATATTACTACTGGAAAAGTTAATTGGACAACAAAAACATATGCTTTAACTATCGAAATTGTTGATAATATAGGCTATGTATGTAGTAGTTTGTCACTATACAAAATCAATTTAGATGATGGAACAATGTTCGATTATGGCAGAGAGAATGCAAGTCTACCAAATTTCGATTACAAAGGAAAAACATATTGGGCGTCTGGATATGAAGTGGTTTATCATGACGGATTATTATGGTATAGAGTTTATGACTCTGGAAAATCTTTTGTTATAGCGATAAATCCTCATGATGGGTATTATGAATTGATTAATCATATAGAAGACGCAGATAAGATTAAATCTATAAGGTTTAATAATAATCGGATGTATCTCTTAGATATTGAAGGTGTATTACATATTTATGAGAAAAGCTAAAAAAACCTCTCAAAAAATTGAGAGGTTTTTCCATAAATCTATTAAAAAATAAAATCTTACATATTCCTTCTATACTGCCCACCAACTTCAAACAACGCCGAAGTAATCTGCCCTAACGAACAAACCTTTGTAGCTTCCATTAAATAATCGAATAAGTTTTCGTTTTTAATGGCGGCTTCTTGTAATTGGTTTAAATGCTCGTTTACTTTTGCTTCGTGGAAATTATGAAGATTATCCAACATGGTAATTTGGTATTGTTTTTCTTCTTCTGTGGCACGAATTACCTCAGCCGGAATTACGGTTGGCGAGCCTTTTGAACTCAAGAAAGTATTGACACCTACAATTGGGAAATCTCCATTGTGCTTTAAGGTTTCGTAATACAAACTTTCTTCTTGAATTTTAGAACGCTGGTACATTGTTTCCATCGCGCCTAAAACGCCTCCTCTTTCTGTAATTCTGTCGAATTCTTGTAATACAGCTTCTTCAACTAAATCGGTTAATTCTTCGATGATGAACGAACCTTGAATTGGGTTTTCGTTTTTCGCTAAACCTAATTCTTTATTAATAATCAGCTGAATCGCCATGGCTCTACGAACTGATTCTTCTGTAGGTGTTGTAATCGCTTCGTCGTACGCGTTTGTGTGCAATGAATTACAGTTGTCATAAATCGCATACAAAGCCTGTAACGTTGTTCTAATATCGTTAAAATCAATCTCCTGCGCGTGTAAAGAACGTCCAGAAGTCTGAATATGGTATTTCAGCATTTGTGCTCTTTCGTTGGCTCCGTACTTTAACTTCATGGCTTTTGCCCAGATTTTACGAGCCACACGCCCAATAACTGAATATTCTGGATCTACTCCATTCGAAAAGAAGAATGATAAGTTTGGTCCGAAATCGTTGATATTCATTCCACGGCTCAAATAATATTCCACGTAAGTGAAACCATTTGAAAGCGTAAACGCCAATTGCGTAATTGGGTTCGCTCCCGCTTCTGCAATATGATATCCAGAAATGGAAACCGAATAGAAATTACGAACGTTCTTCGTAATAAAATATTCCTGAACGTCTCCCATTAATCGCAACGCAAATTCGGTCGAGAAAATACAGGTATTCTGCGCCTGATCTTCTTTTAAAATATCGGCCTGAACGGTTCCACGAACTTGTGAAAGTGTTTTTACCTTTATTTCGTTATAAACCTCCAAAGGTAAAACCTGATCTCCCGTAACACCCAAAAGCATTAATCCCAAACCGTTGTTTCCAGCTGGAAGTTCTCCTTGGTATTTCGGTCTTTCGATTCCTCTTTCTTTATATAATTTGGTAATTTTCGCTTCGATTTCTTTTTCTAAACCATTTTCTTTGATGTAAATCTCACATTGCTGATCGATTGCGGCATTCATAAAGAAACCAAGAAGCATTGGCGCTGGTCCGTTAATCGTCATACTTACAGATGTTAAAGCATGAACCAAATCGAAACCTGAATATAGTTTTTTAGCATCATCCAAACAGCAGATTGAAACTCCGGCATTTCCGATTTTCCCATAAATATCTGGACGCAAATCTGGATCGTTTCCGTAAAGAGTTACACTATCAAAAGCCGTAGAAAGACGTTTGGCTGGCATTCCCGCACTTACATAATGAAAACGTTTATTTGTTCTTTCTGGTCCGCCCTCGCCCGCAAACATTCTTGATGGGTCTTCGCCTTCACGTTTAAACGGATACAAGCCAGAAGCAAATGGAAATTCTCCGGGAACATTTTCCTGTAAATTCCAACGCAGAATATCGCCCCAGCCTTCATATTTAGGCAAAGCAATTTTCGGAATCTGTAAATGCGATAAACTTTCAGAATGTGTCGCGATTTTGATTTCCTTATCGCGAACTTTAAAGCTGTAAACTGGATTTTTATATTTTGCTACTTTATCTGCCCAATTCAGAATAATTTCCCAATTGTACGGATCTAAATCCATTTTTACTTTATCAAACTGATTTAGTAATAGGTTTAAAAAGATTCTATTTTCATCGTGTGTTTCGGCAGCTCTAAGTCCTTCGACTCCGCTCAGGAAGACGCTATCGTCGTCGATTCCTGCTTTTATAATCTGCGGGACTTTTCCAGAAACCGATTCTATGGTTTTGAAGATTCCGTATAATTTCTGTGCTACTTTTTTCTGTGCAATTGCAATCTCATCATAATTTCTGTTATTCTCAGCAATTTCAGAAAGATATCTTGTTCTTCCTGGCGGAATCACAAATATCTTTTCACTCATTTCTTTAGTGATTTCAAAAGTCGATTTCAAATCAGAATCGGTTTTTTCTGCCACTTTATCCATAATCGCTTTATAAAGCGTATTCATTCCCGGATCGTTAAACTGCGAAGCAATCGTTCCGAAAACTGGCATTTCGTCTGGATTTTTATCCCAAAGATTATGGTTTCTCTGATATTGCTTTTTAACATCGCGCAAAGCGTCTAAAGCGCCACGTTTATCAAATTTGTTCAGCGCCACTAAATCGGCAAAATCAAGCATATCGATTTTCTCCAATTGCGTTGCAGCACCAAATTCTGGTGTCATTACATATAAAGAAACGTCAGAATGATCCATAATTTCAGTATCAGACTGCCCAATTCCTGAAGTTTCCAGAATAATCAAATCGTATTTTGCGGCTTTCAAAACCTGAATCGCTTCGGCTACATATTTAGATAAAGCCAAGTTTGACTGACGCGTAGCCAACGAACGCATATAAACTCTCGGATTATTAATGGCATTCATACGGATTCTGTCTCCTAAAAGCGCACCTCCAGTTTTTCTTTTCGAAGGATCGACAGAAACCAATCCGATTGTTTTTTCTGGAAAATCAATCAAGAAACGGCGAACCAATTCGTCAACTAAAGAAGATTTTCCTGCTCCTCCTGTTCCTGTAATTCCCAAAACTGGAATTTTAGAAGTTGTATTATTTTCGTGAATCTGATCGAAAACGGGTTTTGCAATTTCAGGGAAATTTTCAGCAGACGAAATTAAACGCGCGATTGCGGTTGGCACTTTATTTTCGATATGATCGATTTCTCCGTTCAGTTTATCTCCAATCGGGAAATCGGCACGTTGTACCAAATCATTAATCATT
The DNA here is from genome assembly GCF_054075165.1 of Flavobacterium erigeronis. Lineage (NCBI taxonomy): Bacteria > Pseudomonadati > Bacteroidota > Flavobacteriia > Flavobacteriales > Flavobacteriaceae > Flavobacterium > Flavobacterium erigeronis. Next base: position 144,968 of record NZ_JBSKGP010000004.1, read on the forward strand.
CCTTGAAGTCCTAAAGAACGGCCGTCATCTGGAGAATATATTCTGGTAATACCATACTCATGCAGTTCTTCAATTTCGCTAGGAAGAATTACTCCTCCACCACCTCCGAAGATTTTAATGTGTCCCGCTCCTTTTTCGCGAAGCAGATCATACATATATTTAAAGTATTCATTGTGTCCGCCTTGATAAGAAGTCATGGCAATAGCATTGGCATCTTCTTGAATGGCGGTATTTACCACTTCTTCAACGCTTCGATCATGACCCAAATGAATCACCTCTACACCTGTAGACTGGATAATACGGCGCATAATATTGATGGCAGCATCATGTCCGTCAAAAAGCGAAGCAGCAGTAACAATTCTTACTTTATTTTTAGGAATATATGGTATTTGTTGTTCCATTTTATGAATATGATAATTTTAAGCGACCAATGTACAAAATATTTTAATATTTGATTAAGACTATAGCTTTATGTTAACAAAAATAAATCGATTTCGTAGCCTTTAGGGGTAACAAATCTGCTAACTAATTGATATAGTTAAAGAAAGCTTAAAGACATGGCAATTTCGCAACATTTAAATAAAATAAGAAAACGTGTTTAGAGCACTCCTAAATTAATTTAGCATTGTAGAAAAGCCCCAAATTTTTACCAAAAACTTACGTAAAAAGTAATAACGTAAAAATTAAAAAAATGAGAACATTTTATTCATTCACCGTAATTTTAAGTTTGAGTTTTTTTGTATTTTCTTTTAACAAAATTGAAAACAAGAACCATACATATAAAGCTTCAAACCATTTAACCGTTTACCATAACAATGATGATGTAAACGAAGTTTCAAACGACTTCTTTAAAAGATACTCGGATTTGAAAAAATATAAATCAGAGGTAATGTCTCTGTATAAAACCAGAACTCTAGGAACCATCTGGTTTGATGAAGACGAAATCAACGAATTTGGATCTGTTTTATATGAAAAAGCAAAAAAAACAAATGATTTGGTAATTCCTTATCAAAAAGAAATTGACCAATTATTTAGTGCTTCATCAGATAAAAGTACGCTTTCTCAAACAGATGCAGATATGCTTTTGAGTTCATTATATGTGGTTTACACCAAAAAAAGTAATGCTGATAAGAAAAGACTAGCTTATGATGCTATGTTGAAAGATTTTTTAAACTACAGCACTTTAGAAGAAACAACAGCGGTTGCATCTGATGCAAAAGTGGAATATGAGCAATACTATAAATTGCAAGATGTTCTAAAAAAATATAAAAAATTAGAAAAATCACGCAAATGGAAACCTATTGTTCCAGCAGAAACTCCATACAAAGAGTTGCGCCCAGATGCTGTTTCAAGTACAATTGCACAAGTTAGAACCCGTTTGTATTTATTAGGAGATTTAAAAACCGATTCTAAAAGCGATGTTTACGATCGTGAATTGATGGATGCTGTAATGAAATATAAAGTTCGTAACGGTTTTAAACCAAATTATATTTTGGCAGAGGAACATATTAACGAAATGAATATTCCGCTAGAAGATAAGGTTGCCACTTTAAAATTGAACATGGAAAGATGCCGTGAAATTGCTGCCAAAATTGCTGCAAGCGATGAGTATGTTTTGGTAAATGTACCTTCTTTCGAATTGGTTTATGTAAAAAACGGAAAAGTGCAATTGACTTCACCTGTATTTGTTGGAGCACCTTTAACTAAAACCACCATTTTTGATGGAGAAATTGACAGAATCGTTTTTAGTCCGTATTGGACCGTACCGCAAAGTATTGTACAAAACGAATTGAAATCTAAAATTGCTGCAGATCCAAATTATCTTGCAGAGAAAAACATGGAAATGGTTAACGGTCAAGTAAGACAAAAACCAGGACCAGAAAACTCTTTAGGATTAGTAAAATTTATGTTTCCAAATCCTGATGACATTTATATGCACGATACGCCATCTAAAACTTTATTCGATTTTGAAAAAAGAACGTTCAGCCACGGATGTATTAATGTGAAAATGGCTAAAGAATTAGCTGTTGCGATGCTGCAAGATTATCCGGAATGGACTCAAGCAAAAATTGATAAAGCTATGGCGGGTAAAGTAGAAAACAGTTTTAAACTGTCTAAAAAAGTACCGATTTACATTACTTATTTTACCTCATTGGTAAATGAAAAAGGCGAAGTTGGTTTCTTTCAAGATGTTTATGAAAAAGATGCCATTTTAAATGGTGAACCACTTCAAGAAAATGCTATTGTAAATCAATAATTTACGCCAATAATTTTAGAGAGAATTTATCAGAATTAGATTTGATGAATTCTCTCTATTATTTTTAAGAAATGGGCAAAAACAATACCGTAAAGTGTTATTCTAAAATCTTTTAAGGGTACTCGTGTTTTTAGAATTTTCTTTTTTTTGCACTATAACATTCAAGCCCCATTTTTTTTATAAATGTTTAAAATCTAAACTATTATGAAAACAAATAATATAGAAGGTCTTACAATGTTTGAGATAAACGTTTTAATTCAGCAGGGAGGAAAATTTATAATGTATCCTTTTATTATTTCTGAAATGGTAAAAAGGATTAAAGAGTCTAACATTTACTTTATACGCCCGAATGAGGGCACTTTTAAATATGCATTGAAGCACTTTTTTTTGAACTTATCGGCAAGCTGGAGAATTTTTCCGTACACGCCGATTTATATCTTAAAATCTTTATTTTATCTCATAAAAGGTGGGAAAGATTATACTGAAACTATATTAAAAGATTTAAACACCAACAAGCCAATTTACAAGCCGCAATCTAAACTATCGTATTAATTAGTTTTTAAAAGCTTTCCTTTAAAAATCATCTTATATTTTTATAAGGTGATTTTTTTGTTTCTTATAAAACCAAATGTTCTTCTCTAGCCCCGATAGTAGTGGAAATCCTTTTGCTTTTTTCTTTAAAAAGCAAAAGATTGCAACGAATAGCGGGACAAGTGTTAATTATGAAACAAATTGTTTCTGCTCATCAAATAAAATAATGGCTTTATTTTTGAATAAGTAGTATTTTTGAAACTTAAATTAAAACTCCCAAATGAAAAAAATTTTATTATTAGCCGTTGCTTTTTCACTTAATTCTTGTGCGCAGGTGCCACAAATTTTAAATCAATTACCACAAATCTCTTCGCAGGTTGGCGGTGTTGACATCGCTTCTGGTTTAAAAGAAGCGCTAAATAAAGGAATTACAGAACAAGTGAGCAAATTAACTGCTGTGGATGGCTTTTATAAAAATGAAGCGGTCAAAATTTTAATGCCAGAAGAATTGCAAAAAGTAGATGCAACTCTTCGTAAAGTAGGATTAAGCTCTCTTGCAGATGAAGGAATCAAAATGTTGAATCGCGCTGCAGAAGATGCTGTAAAAGAAGCTACTCCTATTTTTGTTTCGGCTGTAAAAAATATGACTTTTACAGATGCTAAAAACATTCTTTTAGGAAGCGACAATGCGGCTACTAATTACTTGCAAAACAGTACAACTACTGCTTTGTACGGAAAATTTAGCCCTGTGATAAAAAACTCTTTTGCAAAAGTAGGCGCCGATGCGGTTTGGACAAAAATTATAACAAAATACAACACAATTCCATTAGTAAAAAAAGTAAATCCAGATTTGACAGATTATACAACTAATCAGGCTTTAACTGGCGTTTTTAAAATGATTGCTGTTGAAGAAAAAGATATTCGAAATGATATTTCTGCAAGAACAACGCCTTTATTGCAAAAGGTGTTTGCTATGCAGGATAAGAAGTAATTTTTTAAGCTGCTAAGGTACTAAGGGGCTAAGGTTCTAAGAAAAAACTTTGAGTTTTAGTGCCTTTGTGGCTAACAAAACCAAAAAACCAACCAAAATGCAAAAAATAACCATCTTAATTCACTGTAAGGACCAAAAAGGAATTATTGCATCAGTGACAACATTTATTGCCAAAGTTGAAGGAAACATTACGTACATTGACCAGCATGTTGATGTGGAGCAAAATGTTTTCTTTATGAGATTGGAATGTGAGTTTGCAAACTCTAAAATTGCAATTGAAAGCTTTAAAGAAGATTTTGACAAAACCCTTGCTTCTAAATTCAACATGTCTTGGGATTTGTATAATCAGGAACAGAAGCCTAAAATGGCTTTGTTTGTTTCTAAATACGATCACTGTTTATTTGACATTTTAGGGCGTTATAGCGCAGATGAATTAGGTGTCGAAATTCCGATGATTATAAGCAATCATAATGATTTGCGATCAATTGCAGAACGTTTTGATATTCCGTTTCATTATGTTCCTTTTACCAAAGACAATAAAGAAGAGGGCGAAGCAAGACAAATTGAGCTTCTGAAAAGATATCAGATCAATTTTATCGTTTTAGCGCGTTACATGCAGATTGTTACTCCGAAAGTGATTTCACTTTACGAAAATAAAATCATCAATATCCACCATTCGTTTTTGCCTGCTTTTCCGGGAGCAAAACCGTATCACTCGGCTTTTAAGCGCGGCGTGAAAATTATTGGTGCAACGAGTCATTACGTTACAGAAGAATTAGACGAAGGTCCGATCATTGAGCAAGATATTGCCAGAGTTTCGCATATTCATTCGGTAGAAGATTTTATCATGAAAGGCCGTGACTTAGAACGAATTGTCTTAGCAAGAGCCATTAAACTCCACGCCGAAAGAAAAACTATGGTGTATAGTAATAAGACGGTGGTGTTTTCTTAATTAAGGGACAAAGGTTCAAAGTGACAGAGAGACAAAGTTTATTGGCTATCTTAAATATCTGTTCTAAAATATAAAACCCGATAAGTTAAATACTTATCGGGTTTCTTTTTAAATCTAGTATAAAAACCTTTGTTTCTTTGTCACTTTGTTTCTTTGCATCTTAACGAGCAACAATGTTCAATCTTGGATCATCAAAAGCATTTACTTCCTCCATTGTCATTCCTAGAGCGTTTGCTACTCCTGCTCCGTATGCTGGATCGGCTTTATAGCAATTTCTAATATGACGAACTTGAATAAATTTCTGTGCTCCTCCTACTTGTCCAGCGGTATTTTTAAACAAAAGCTGTTTCTTTTCTTCTGTCAGTAAGTTGAATAATAAACCTGGTTGAGTAAAATAATCGTTATCGTCTTCTCTAAAATTATGCGCATAAGCATCTCCGTAAATTGCCAATGGCGGTTCTTTTAATTCTGGTGTGTCCTGCCATTCTCCAAAACTATTTGGTTCGTAGTGTTTACGGCCTCCATTATTTCCGTCAACACGCATTCCTCCATCTCTGTGGAAAGTATTATACGGACATCTCGACGCATTTACTGGAATTTGATAATTGTTTACCCCTAAACGGTAGCGATGCGCATCTCCGTAAGAGAATAAACGTCCTTGAAGCATTTTGTCTGGAGAGAAACCAATTCCAGGCGGCACATGCGCTGGGTTAAAAGCGGCCTGCTCTACTTCTGCAAAATAGTTTTCTGGATTTTTGTTCAATTCGAATTCTCCAACTGGAATTAACGGAAAATCGCCTTTTAACCAAACTTTAGTTAAATCGAATGGATGGAAACGATATGTTCTAGCCTGTTCTTCTGACATAATTTGAACAAACATTTTCCATTTTGGGAAGTTTCCTTCTTCAATGGCATCAAATAAATCTCTTTGATGGCTTTCTCGGTCTCGTCCTACTAATAAAGCAGCTTCTTCATCAGATAGATTCTCAATTCCTTGTTGCGAAACTAAGTGGAATTTTACCCAGTGTCTTTCGTTTTGCGCATTAATAAAGCTAAATGTATGGCTTCCAAATCCATGCATTTCTCTATACGATCTCGGAATACCTCTATCACTCATTACGATTGTAACTTGGTGTAAGGCTTCTGGCAATAATGTCCAAAAATCCCAATTGTTATCAGCACTTCTTAAATTGGTTTTTGGATCACGTTTTACAGCATGGTTCAAGTCAGGAAATTTCATTGGGTCACGGAAAAAGAAAACTGGCGTATTATTACCTACCAAGTCCCAATTTCCTTCGTTTGTGTAAAATTTCATGGCAAAACCACGTATGTCTCTTTCGGCATCAGCAGCACCTCTTTCTCCTGCAACAGTTGAAAAACGCACAAACATTTCGGTCTTTTTACCAATTTCAGAAAATAAGTCAGCTTTTGAATATTTGGTAATATCATGTGTTACAGTAAAAGTTCCGTAAGCACCAGATCCTTTGGCGTGCATTCTTCTTTCGGGAATGACTTCTCGGTCAAAATGCGCCATCTTTTCTAAAAACCAAAAATCTTGTAATAAGACGGGTCCGCGAGGTCCAGCTGTTTGAATGTTTTGATTGTCTGGAACGGGAGTTCCTGTTGCGGTTGTTAATTTTTTGTTTGATTCCATTTTGCTGATTTTTAATGTTTTATCAAATATACAAACTTATTCTTACCATATTCATAAACAAAATTGATTGTTATTATATTTTAATAATCAAAAATTATTTTACGTTACAGAAAGCTCAAAACAGCGATTCGGCAAATCTTAACTTATGACCAACAAAGTAATAACAAAACCTTAACAGCATAAAATTGATATATGTCGGACATTTGTAATGTAATAAACTGGTTATTTATTATTTTGGTTTTGGTTAGTTAAATGATGCCGGCGTCTTCGAGATGCCGGCATTCTTTTTTTATAAAAGTTTGTTTTGTTTCAGGTTTAAGGTTTCAAGTTTTGCTTTACTTTGAGCATAATTTAAACGCAAAGTTCGCAAGGTTTTTTTATTTTACTTTGTCTTTAGTGAGCGTAAAGTTCGCAAAGCTTTGTGTCCTAATCTTTGCGGTGATTTAAACGCAAAGAGCGCAAAGGTTTTTTAATCTTACTTTGTGCTTATAAATCGCAAAGTTCGCAAAGCTTTGCGGAAAAAAACTTTGCGAACCTTGCGTAATTCTTTGCGCTCTCTGCGGTTAAAAAACACAATCTCACGAACATTAACTTATCTCCAACAAAGTAATAACAAGACGTTAACAGCATAATCTTGATTTATATCGGACATTTGTAATGTAATAAACTGGTTATTTATTATTTTGGTTTTGGTTAGTTAAATAAATGCCGGCGTCTTCGAGATGCCGGCATTATTTTTTTTTACAAAGTTTGGTTTATTTTGTTTCACGTTTAAGGTTTCAAGTTCCTCTACTTTGAGTATATTTTTTTAACCGCAAAGCACACAAGTTTTTAATTTTACTTTGTTTTAGAAAACGCAAAGGTTCGCAAAGCTTTGTGTAAAAAACTTTGCGAACCTTGCGTAAATTCTTTGCGCTCCTTGCGGTTAAATCATCGCATCGTGAAGCAACTTGAAACTTGAAACTAAAAAACTTGAAACTATTTTTTTAGCCTTTCGTGAAGCAGTTTAAAATAAGCAAAAGCTTTTAAAAGTCGGCTTCCATGCCATGAAAACATTTCTCCATCTACGAAAATGGTTTTGGCGTGATGCGTAAATCTTCCAATTTCAAAAGCATCTTCTTCTTTAAAAGGATACGGTTCTGAAGAAAGAAAAACAATATCAGGATCGCCTTCCAGACGCATTTTCTTTAACTCAATTTCAGGATAACGACCTTTGTCTTCGTATATATTTTTAAAATGATTCAGTTTTAGCAATTCATTTATATAAGTATCTTTTCCTGCAACCATATAAGGATTCTTCCAAATAAAATAAGCCGCTTTCTTTTCCTTTATATCTTGAACATAATTTTTGAAATCGCTCAAGGCGAAAGCCAGTTTGTTATTCCACTTTTGCGCTTCGGTTCTGCAATTGAATAATTGACCGAAATCTGAAATCATTTGAAAGTTATCTTCAATGGTAACAATATTCGTTACCCAAACTGGACAAATTGCGCTCAGTTGAGCTACAATTTCTTCTGTGTTTTCTTCTTTATTACAGATAATAATGTCTGGTTCTAGAAGTTTTATTTTTTCAAAATGAATCTTCTTAGTCCCTCCCACAATCTTTTTGGTTGATTTAAAATGAAACGGATGCACACAAAACTTCGTTATTCCGATAATTTTTTCTTCGAGACCTAAATCATATAATAATTCTGTTTGCGAAGGAACAAGCGAAATAATGCGTTTTGGAGTATTTTCAAAGGAATGAATCGTTCCTAATTGATCTGTGAATTGTTTCATGTTTATTTGGAAGAAGTTTTTTTAGCCACGAATTCACGAACTTCTTTTTTTTTAATTTTGTGTGTGGAATTAGTGAAATTAGAAGTTAAATCTACACGAATTAAAAAAAATTCGTGAATTCGTGGCTAATACATTTAAACTTAAAACTTAGAATTAATAATCTCTTCCATTTCTTGCTGTACTTTAAAAGCTTCTTCTCTAGCTTTTTCAGCGAAATCAGTTCCTTTAGAAGCGTAGATAATTGCTCGTGCAGAATTCACCAAAAGACCAACTTTATCATTCATTCCGTATTTGCATACTTCAGACAAACTTCCGCCTTGCGCTCCAATTCCAGGAACCAATAAGAAACTGTCGGGAACAATTTTTCTAATTTCTGTAAAATATTCTGCTTTTGTTGCTCCGACAACGTACATTAGGTTTTCACTGTTTTTCCATGTTTTAGAAGTTTCCAAAACTTGTTTGTACAATTCTTTTCCGTTTGTATTTAAAGTCTGGAAATCGAAAGCGCCTTCATTTGAAGTCAAAGCCAGCATTATGGTATGTTTATTTTCGAAAGCTAGAAAAGGTTCTACAGAATCTTTTCCCATATAAGGTGCAACCGTTACACTATCAAAATTCAAATCTTCAAAAAAAGCTTTCGCATACATGCTAGACGTATTTCCGATGTCGCCGCGTTTCGCATCTGCAATTGTAAAAATATCAGGATAATTTTCGTTGATATAATTGATTGTTTTTTGCAGAGACATCCATCCTTTTATTCCGTATGCTTCAAAAAAAGCGGTGTTAGGTTTATATCCAACAGTCAGATCGTGTGTAGCATCTATTATGGCTTTATTAAACTCAAAAATAGGATCTTCGGTTTCTAATAAATGCTGTGGAATCTTTGCTAAATCTGGATCTAAGCCAACGCATAAAAATGATTTTTTTTGAAGAATTTGTTCGTGTAATTGTTGTGTTGTCATATTGTGTTTTGCTTGTGCGGCAAAATTACAAAATGATAATTAGAAAATGTGCCAATTAAATAATTAGATAATAAATATATAGATGTCTTTAAATCAATTTCCAATTGACACATTTTCTAATTTTCTAATTTTCTTAATTAACATTGAATTTCTACAACATCTATTAAAAATTGTGTAAAGCGAAAAAACTCTTGAAAAGTATCTTTGAAAAACAACATTAAAAATACAATTATGAGCCCAAATATCGGAATTACGCCAAAAAACTTAAAAAAGAGCGCTTCTATTCTTGCTACGATTTTATCTAACGAGATGACATTATATGTAAAAACGAGAAAATTTCACTGGAATATTTCTGGAAATAGTTTTATGGAACTTCACAAATTGTTTGAAGAACAATATCGCATTCTGGAAGCAAATATTGATGAAGTCGCAGAACGCATTAATCAATTAGGAGAAAAAACAATTGGTACAATGAAAGAGTTTATAGACAATTCTACCATAAAAGAATCTCCAAAAGAATATGCTTCGCAAAAAAATATGCTATCTGAACTTTTAGAAAATCATGAACAGCTTATAACAGAATTTAGAGGTTATCTCCCTGTTTTTGAAGACGAAACCAACGATGCCGGTTCTGCAGATTTTGTAACTGGATTGTTGCAGCAACACGAAAAAATGGCTTGGATTCTGAGAAGATATCAGGAGTAGTTTTAAAAAAAATGAAAATTATGCAACAGTCAGAAAAATAAATGTAACACAAAGCTGGCAGATAAATTGCAATTTTACAATACAAATAAATATAAAAAGAGACATCATGAATACTACAGAAATAAAAGGAAACTGGAATGAGTTAAAAGGAAAATTAAAGCAAAAATATGCTGAATTAACAGATGACGATTTGATGTTTGCTGAAGGAAAAGAAGACGAAATGTATGGAAGACTTCAGCAGAAACTGGGAAAAACAAAAGAAGAATTTCATCAAATCCTGTCAGATTTGTAAATCCTTGCAACTCAATCAGGGAAATACCGTCTAGTAAAAATATTAGACGGTATTTTTTTGAAAAAATTATTTTAAAATCACATTTACTTGTAATTCTATATCATTTAAAAGCAAAAACAACAAATAAAATAAGTATCTTTAACCAAATTTCTATAAAATGAAACTATTTATAAAGTTCGACATTAACACTATTTGCTCTCTTTATTTAAAACAAAACCTGGAACAAAATAATATAAATTTTACTACTCTGGGATTTGGCGAAATTGAGATTGAAGACAATCTTGATGCCGAAGCACTGGAGAATTTAAAAACCAATTTGGCTCCGTGCGGTTTTGAAGTAGTTGAAAATCAAAAAAGTGTCTTGGTTCAAAAAATAAAAGATGCTATTATTGAGCTTGTATTTATGGATGACAACAATAATTACAAAAGTTCTGTGTTTTTGGCAGAGAAGCTAAATCACAGTTACGGATATTTATCTAATGTTTTCTCTGAAGTAACATACTCTTCTATTGAAAACTTTATTATTTTGCAGAAAATTGAAAGAGCAAAACAGCTGATTATTATTAACGAAATGAGTTTGACCGAAATTGCTTTTTTACTAAATTACTCTAGTGTTGCGCATTTGAGTACGCAGTTTAAAAACACGACTGGAATTACGCCGTCTGCTTTTCAGAGAATTATTAAGAAACGAAGAGAAAATTTAAAATAAAACCCAAATACCACGATCAAAATGCAAAAAAACGCATTACACATTTTATTGGCCGATGATGATGAAGATGACCGTCTTTTCTTTAAAGATGCGTTTGAAGAAATAAAAATACAGACAAATGTAAATTTTGTTCATGACGGAATGCAGTTGATGGATCATTTAATGAACCCAGACAATAAACTTCCAGATATTTTGTTTCTAGATTTGAACATGCCTAAGAAAACAGGTAAGGAATGTTTGATTGAAATCAAAAAAACGGACCATTTAAAAGATATAATTATTGCCATTTACTCTACCTCTTCTTCTGAAGAAGATATTGAAGATACATTTATTCAAGGCGCTAATATTTACATCAAAAAGCCAAGCGATTTCAATACATTAAAAAAAATAATTAATGAAGTCGTGACTGTTAACTGGCATTATCATACCTCTGGATTAAACCGTGATAATTTCTTGCTGCGACTAAAATAAGAGCATACCAATGAAATGGATACCAAATTTTAATTCTTCAAACTCTTTGAGAGTTATTTTTGTAATCGCAGTTTTCATTCTGTTATTTCTATCTTCCATTGCTTACAAACATAATCAGGACTTGAATGAATCAAGCAAACTGGTTATGCATACTTACGAAATTAACATACAGCTCGAGCGACTAATGTCGGCGATAAAAGATGCAGAAACGGGCCAGCGAGGATATATTATCACTCGCAATGCCCGTTTTTTAACGCCTTATATTTATTCGCGCGACAAGGTAAATACTTCTTTCATTACCTTAAAAAAACTTACTGCCGACAATAAGGAACAGCAAGAAAACCTGCAGAAACTTTTTAAACTCATTACGCAGCGTTTTGTTTCTTTTGAAAATTGTTTAAAGTACAGCGATCCTAAAACTTACGACAAAAGAAAACTGGACAACCACATGTTTGGCGGCAGGATCTTAATGGAAAACATCCGTTTTAAGGTCGACGAAATGAACGATATCGAGAAAACGTATCTCAAAAAAAGACTTAAAATTTACGATGACGAAATTTCATTAAGTCCGCTTTTTTCTATTTCATTATTCTTAGTTGCCTTAAGTTTCATATTACTAGCTTATAGACAAATAAGCCGTGATTTTGAGCGTTTAAAAGTATTCAATAAAAGACTTTTAATCTCTAGCGGTTTAATTTCTGAATCTGAAAGCATTGGTAAATTCAGCACTTGGCAATGGGATTTAGATTCTGATAAAATAGATTTTTCAGACAATCAGTTCCGATTATTGGGTCTTGAACCAAAATCTTTTGCTCCAAATAAAGCAACACTTCTTAAATATGTTCACCCAGACGATAAAGAATCTGTAGCAAAGGCAATAGATGGCATTATAGACAAGAAACATCTTCCGTTTGTATACTATAAAATTATACGCCCAGATTTTGAAGTCCGTTACTTTAAAACAACTGGTAAATTGGTAACCGACCAGCAAGGCAGTAAAATTTTGCTTGGAATTAATTTTGATATTACAGACGAACATCTTCTTAATATCGAACTTCAGGAACGTAATAAAGAGTTGGAAAAAAGCAATAAAGAATTGGCTTCTTTTAACCACGTAGCGAGTCATGATTTGCAAGAACCGCTTAGAAAAATACAGACTTTTATCTCCAGAGTTTCTGATGCCGATAAAGAAGTAATGTCTGAAAGCGGCAAAAATTATATCACAAAAATTGAAAGCTCTGCAAAAAGAATGCGCGTTTTAATAGACGATCTTCTTTTGTTTTCGAGAACAAATACGACTAAAAAAGAATTCATTAAAGTAAACTTGAATGAACTTTTAAATAATGCCGAATCTGAACTGGCAGAAATGATAGAAGAAAAGAAAGCGGTTATTACGGCTCCAAAACTTCCGAAACTTTCTGTAATTCCGTATCAGATCGAGCAGCTTTTTATCAATTTAATTGGAAACTCGCTAAAATACAGCCAGCCTGACATTAGACCTGAAATATCCATTTCTAGCGAAAAAGTAAACTCTTCTGATTATCCAGAAATTTTAGAACAGTCTGTTAAGAAGTTCCATAAAATTACTTTTACAGATAACGGAATGGGATTTGACCCGCAGTTTAAAGAAACAATTTTCATTCTTTTTCAGCGTCTTCATTCCAAAACAGATTATCCTGGAACCGGAATCGGATTAGCGATCTGCAAGAAGATTGTCGAAAACCATAAAGGACATATTACAGCCGATAGCACTTTAGGCAAAGGATCTGTCTTTACTGTATTCCTTCCCGATTAAATCTTAAATACCCAATCACATAAATAGGATCTCTATTATTGTAAGAAAAAAATCTTTCCATTTTTATACGATTAAGAAAAAGAAATTATAGTCAAATCTGTAATTTCTTTTTTTTTGCTCTAAACAAAAACCCTTTAAAGCATTGATTTTAAAAGGATAAAAACAAAATATAATTCTATTATGGGAATTATATAACGTTTCATTTTTATGCTGTAAAGGAAAATCTTTCATTCGTTAGCATCTTTGTAATGTAATACTTTATGAAGTAATAATGAAAGTAATTCCCCCCATGAAGACTGCTTATTTTAAAGTCTTTTTTTCATTCTTGTTAGTTATTTGCATCACGTCTTGCAGAAAAATTAATCCGATTGAAAATACTTTGAAAAACCAGGCTTTTGCAAAAAATGAAAGAGAAGAAACAGAAGTTTTCTTTTTTATTTCAACGGCGAATATCACTAAATCTATTATTTCAAAAAGTCAAATTGCACAGCAGAAAAGTTCAGATATAATTGTTCAGGAATTAAGCAAAAGAATCGAAGTTCAAGAAAACCAATTGTTGGAAGAACTTAACAAAATGGCCACATCTAAGCTCATTGTCATTACTGAAATAAACGCCACGCACAAACGAGACCTGTACAACCTCATTGATGCTAACGGCAACGATTTTAATGCTATTTATTTGGATGCCGTTTCAGAAGGAATCTGCGACCAGATTGAGCTGCTTGAGACCATTTCTAGAGAAACAAACGACAAAGCAATTCTAGAATTTGTTCTTAGATTTTTGCCCGAACAATATAAACTCTTACGAGAGACTGAAAGATTAAAAAAACAAAATGAATAAACGCCTATTATCTATCTATTAACTAAATTATTTATCATGAAATTACAAGCCAATTTTTTATGCGCCTTAACACTTTTTTTATCAGCATCATTTGGAATGCTGCACGCTCAGGACACTAATGTAACAACCGAATTCGGTGTAAAAGGGGGATATAACATGTCTAACTTAATCGACAGCGGTGATGATGTAAACGACAACAATATTTTGTCTGGTTTTAATGCCGGTTTTTATGCCACACTTCCTGTTTCAGATTTTGTAGCCATTCAGCCAGAGATTTTGTTTACTACAAAAGGAGCTAAACTAGAATATAATGCAGGTCCTTTTGAAGGCGATGCTAAATTCAGACTTAATTATATTGAAGTTCCTTTGCTTGTTAGAGTAAATATTACAAAGAACTTTAATGTTCATGCCGGTGGTTATGCCTCTTATTTAGTAAGCTCAAAAGTAACTGGAGACGGAATTGAAATCGATGAAGAAGTTGACAGAGACAATTTAAACAAGTTTGATGCAGGTATTGCTGCAGGTGTAGGAGTTGATTTTGATCCAATTAGTATCGGAGTTCGTTACAATTATGGTTTAACAACCGTTGGTAAAGAAAGAACTGTACTAGGAGAACCAGTTACTTTTCCTGATGTTAGAAACAGCAACTTGACTTTATACCTATCGTATAAGTTAAACTAAACGAAAAATTAATTATTAACCGCTAAAATAAAAAACCATGTCAAACTTATTATACACACTAGCAGTGATTCTGGTGATACTTTGGGCTCTTGGGTTCTTTGTTTACAGTTTCGGAAGCATTATTCACATTTTGCTGGTAATTGCCATAATTGCCGTACTGCTTCGACTTATAAAAGGTCGCGAAATTTAAAAAATCACATTTTATTAAATCAACAAATTATCAATATTAATCATTTAAAATTATTTATTATGAAAACTAGTAGCACAATTTTAGGAATTTTAGGAGCCGCAGCTGCGGGAGCATTCATAGGTGTTTTATTTGCACCAGACAAAGGGTCAAACACAAGAAAAAAAATCAAAGATAAATCAAGAGATTATAGCGATAACTTGAAAACAAAATTTGATGGTGTAGTAAACAAAATCACTTCAAACGGTAAAGAAATTATCGAAGAAGGAAAATCTAAACTTAACCAAGTTAAAGATGATTTTAACACAATCAAAGATGACGTTAAAACAGTAAAATCAAACTATTAATAGATTATATTAATTAGTGAAATTTTCAAACCATAAAACCCTATATCATGGAACCAAATGCAACAACAAACGAGGATTTAAATCTTTATGAAAAAGCTGAAAACTATGCTAAAACAAGTTTAGAATTATTAAAACTAAAAACAGTATGTTCAGTGGCTGATGGTGCCGCATCATTAGCATCTAAGATAGCGATTGGCATTGTTGTTGCATTTTTTACCTTGTTCCTAAACATCGGAATAAGTTTGTGGATTGGAAAAGAACTTGGAGAGTATTACTACGGCTTTTTTATCATGGCACTATTTTATCTTATTCTAGTAATTGTTGTGGTAAAATCACATCATAAATTGATTAAAACGCCGATAGGAAATACTATTATTTCAAGTATTTTAAAAGAAACTAAAAACTAGATTTAACATTAATACATATAAAAAGACTATGGAGGCTATTTACAATATTGATCAGTTAAATCGAAAAATTGAGGAATTAGAAGTTCGCCAGGATACAGAATGGTGCGCGATAAAAGACCATATCGATGAACTTAAGGAAAACCTAAAACCGATAAACCTGATTCGAAATACGGTTGAAGAAATCAACGAAACTGTTGGTTTTAAAAGCCACTTGGCGCAATCAGTAATCAGTATCGGAATTGGTTATGTCGCGAAAAGATTCATTGTCGGAAAAGGTGACTCGATGTTTAAAGGTATTTTGGGTTCAGTCGTTCAGCTTATCGTAACGAATCTGGTTTCGAAACCTCATCCAGAATCTTCTGAAGAAAACGAAGATTCATCACAATATGAACCATCTAGAGAGTAATTTGTTAACGTAAATTTATATATTATGGAAAAGTTTAGCGAAATAATGATAAAAAATGGTGTATACGTTTACTCTAATCTATATAAATGTTTTGAATATACGAGAGTATTTCTAGGTGTATAATTTTCATCATACGTTTTTGGGGAAACGGTTGATGAAAAAACACCTTCACTATATATTTTACAAAAAATAAAAACCAACTTTTGGGGAAGTTGGTTTTTATTTTTTATAAGTCACAAAGATACAAAGGTGCAAAGATGCAAAGATTAATTCTTTGTCCTTTGCGCCTTGTTCTTTTTAACCTTTGGCACTTTGACACTCTGAATCTTTGTCACTATTATCTATAATCTTGATAAATCGGCAACTTCAAACCAGCGTAAATATTACAGCCTTTTGAATTATTCGAAAACAAATTAGAGAAAAGAGTTCCTGAGCCAATAAATAACGGACCTGCTCTAAAACCTGCCCCTACTGTTGTTCCGCTGTATTGCATGTGAGTTACAGGAATGTAGAAACTAAATTGTCTGGTTTCGTATCTCGGCGTGAAAGTTACCGAATTGGCAATTGCAGTTCCGTTTACTTTTTTGGCGTCTACCAAACTAAAATCACCGCTTAGATTCAAGTAAAACTTCTGGTTGATATTCCAGTCAAAATTGGTGTGCAAAGCCGTTGGAAGATTTGCTTTTACCCCTTTTCTAGAAGAAACTTTGGTATAATTGGCATCAAAAAATTCAAAAATATCTTCAGCATCTTTAATATCCTCCTGTGTTACTCTTCCCGTCAGATTATAAGTATTCTCTACAATGTTGTTGTAATTAATCTTTCCGATATCCGTTACAGAAGCTGCCACTTTAAACTGATAGCGGTTTCCTTCACAAGTATGACAATTGGTTTGATATTCGTAAGTAAAACCTAAATCGACTCCTACTCCAGCCGAAGCCATATCAAATTTAGGATCGTCTCCGTTCTCATAATCATAACTTGCAGCCGTTTTTATAGTTCCTGTTGAATAATATTCGCTTTGTGAAGGATTGGCATTATTTTTAGTAAAAGCCACGCTTAAATCATTTCCGTTGATATACCCGTTAACACCTGCCATAAGATATTTTAGAGTAAGTCCACCTTTCACAAAATGATCATCACGATTGAACAAAACGGTAGCATAACTCGCTCCTACTTCAGCCCAAGAATTTGTAACCGCATTCGGATTTCCGCCTGTAATTAAAAAACTCTCAGAAACGTCAACATCTTTGTTCACCTCATCAATAAGCTGACCGTTTATGCCGACAAGATTGGTAACACTTCGTACACGTGTAAAAATTGCCACACTATGTACAGGCGTAATATTGAACATAACAGAAGGCCCCATAATATCAATATTGAAATTTCCTCTGTTGTTCGATTTAAAATTTTTGCTCGCTTCCGTATCCAGATCGTAACCGCCGTCTAGCACATTCGCAAAATTAACACCGTACAAATCATTTTGTCCCGTTGCACTTACAGATCCAAACGTTACATCGGCTCTGTATTTAGAATCTACAATATTCGACGGATTAAATAATGCCGACTGAATTCCAGCATAATTATCATCCCGAAATCCGAAATACGATTGCGATTGCGCATAAAAAAAGCTTCCAAAGAAGCAAAATAAAAGTAAAGTTCTCTTCATAAAAAATAGGTTGGTTGGTTTATTTTTAGTTTCTAAGTGGCTAAGATACTATCCCGAAGCTTTTGGAATGCAATATTTATGTTATTTTTTTAAGTTTTCTTTAACATTTTAGAATTCTTAAGAAAATACTTTCCATATAAAATAGCAACTTCCAAAGATTCTTAGGTTCTAAGTTTTATCCATAAAAAAAGCCGAACAAAAATGTTCGGCTTTTCTTTATTTATACGTTCAGAGAAAAACCTCTGAGCCTTTGTTACTTTGTCACTTTGAACCTGTGTACGATTAGTACACCTCAGAAGCTTCCTTCAATTTCTCCATATTATTCACCAACTGAAGCTCGGCAACGATTTTCTGAATATCACCATTCATGATGTTTCCTAAATCGTAAAGCGTAAGACCAACTCTATGATCGGTTACACGACCTTGAGCATAGTTATATGTACGGATTTTAGCCGAACGGTCTCCAGAACTAACCTGAGAACTACGTTTTTTAGCATCTTCTTCCTGCTTTTTAGCCAATTCCATTTCGTATAAACGAGAACGCAATACCATCAAAGCTTTATCTTTATTCTTATGTTGCGATTTCTCGTCCTGACATTGCGCTACCAATCCGGTTGGAATGTGCGTTAAACGTACAGCCGATTTCGTTGTATTTACCGACTGACCTCCAGGACCAGACGAACAGAAGAAATCGACACGAACATCGTTCATATCAACCTGAACATCAAACTCCTCCGCTTCTGGCAATACCATAACCGTAGCAGCCGATGTATGCACACGACCTTGAGTTTCTGTCTGAGGAACACGCTGAACACGGTGAACACCCGCTTCAAACTTCAAAGTTCCATAAACATCCTCTCCAGTAACTTCAAAAATAACCTCTTTGAAACCACCCGAAGTACCCTCGTTCATATCTACAACAGAGGTTCTCCACCCCATGCTTTCGCAATATTTAGTATACATTCTGAATAAGTCACCTGCAAAGATACTCGCTTCATCTCCACCCGTACCGGCACGAATCTCCACCATCACGTTTTTAGCATCTTCAGGATCTTTAGGAATCAGCATAAATTTGATTTCATCCTCCAATTCTGGCAAACGGTCTTTAGCTTCATCCAACTGCATTTTAGCCATTTCTACCATTTCAGCATCACTACCGTCAGCAATAATTTCGTTAGCCTCATCGATATTTGCCAAAACTATAATGTATTCTTCTCTCTTTTCAACCAAAGCCTTAATACTTTTATATTCTTGGTTGAGCTGCTTATAACGCTTCTGATCAGAAATAACATCCGGCTGAATAATCAAATCCGAAATCTCATCAAAACGCTGCTTTACATATTGAAGTCTATCTAACATTTTCTTTTCCTTTATTTGGACTGCAAAATTACAAAATTTTTATCGAAAATTCTAGAATTGATTTTTTGTGTTTTTTGAAAGTGAATTTGACGGTTTTGTTTTTGAAAAACAGGGGTTTTTACTTGCTCGTGAATTTAAATTTTACACGATGTTTGAATTACTAAACTAACCAAATGATAAAGCTTACATCGAGTTAGACAAATTAGATTTTTAATAAGGTATTTACGGTTTTCCGTAAAACAACTGAATTCTAATCATTTAGATTTGAGAAGATTTTAAATATAACCAAAAATAACCAATATGTCAAAAATTCACTTTTTAAATGTTTTAGAAGGAGACTGTAACATTATTCAACATGATAGTGGTAGAGTTTCGGTAATTGATGTAAGTAATGCTTATAATGACTATGATACAGCAGAAGAAATCAGAGTTCGCAACTCGCAGATTCGTAAGGATATGTACTTGAGAACCCAAGTACCGAGTGATAAAAAAGATTATAAACAGAAAAAAGACCCAGATAATCCTATTCAATACCTTAAGAAGTTTAAGATAAATTCAATATTTAGATTTATAATTACTCATCCAGATATGGATCACTTAGATGGAATTAAAGACTTTTATGAAGAGTTTTCAATTCAAAACATTTGGGACACATGTAATACCAAAGAAATTTCAGATAAGGCAAATTCTGGAGGTTACAATATAGATGATTGGAAATTTTATAAACAAATTCGTGACACGAAATATACAAATCCAAAAAGATTAACATACTACGCAGCAGACAATAATAGTTTTTATAATGAAGATCATATAAAAATCCTCTCTCCTACCACTGATTTGATTAAACATTGTAATGAAAAAGAGAATTGGAATGATTCCTCCTATGTCCTTTTATATACTCCACCAAAACCTGGAGGTGGAAATTGGAAAATATTATTTGCTGGAGATAGTGAAGACAAAACATGGGAATACATTCTTAATAATTTTCAAAAAGAAGTTTCCAATATTGATGTACTATTTGCACCACACCATGGGAGGGATTCGGGAAGAAATTATGATTTTCTAAAAACCCTTAATCCAAGTGTAACTTTATTTGGGAATGCAAGTTCAAAACATCTGGCATACAATAGCTACCCTCCTATAAGAATAACAAATAATCAAGCTGGATATGTTATAATGGATATTTCAGAAAAGATTTATTTTTATGTTAAGAATTATGAATTTGCTAGAGATTTTCGAAAAAAACATAATTGGAGTGATCCAGTTTTATATGAAGATTTTGATGCGTATTTTATTTTTAATATTAGTTAAATCTCAATAATTAATTTAATAAAAGACTAAGATATGAATCAATACTTCATTAGAGCAAGATTGTTTCCTACAATCTTAACATCTATTCCAATAATTATCTTTATAAATTATGTATTGAATAAAGAATTATACCCTTCTTTAGAGCAAATATATTTAATACTACCAACCTTAACTAGCTTTGGAATTTCAGGTGCAATAATATTTCTTAGTGTTCAAATAAATAGAATTGTTTCAAAAGAATTATTTCAAAAATTTTATTTCAAAGAAGAAATAGAAATGCCTACAACAAAGATGATACTTTGGCAAGATTCTAAATTGGATAAAAACATAAAGTCTAAAATAAGAAAAAAAATAAACGAAAAGTTTCAAATTAAATTAAAAAATGAAATTGATGAAATTTCACAAACAGAAGAGTCAAAGAAACAGATAGTTTTTGCGGTCTCTCAGATTCGAAATTTATTACGCGGAAACTCTTTCTTGTTTCGACATAATATCGAATATGGATTTATTAGAAATTTAATAGGAGGATCTTTAATTGCATTAATAATAAGTGTAGTCATATTAATATATTCATATGTCACGAAAGATAAGACTCTTGAAATCACCTCAATTATACTGATATTTATCTATAGTCTTCCAGTAATTTTTTCAAAATTCATTATAAAAAAATTTGGAAATTATTATGCGAAAACACTTTATGAACAATTTTTAACTGAGAAATAATGAATCAAACTGTAAAAATGATTTTTTGGGATGTACAAGCTGGTCATGCAACTTACATCAAATCGCCTAATGGTAAACATATAGTTATTGATCTAGGAATCGGATCTTTTGATGATAATAATAATGGATTTAGTCCATTAATGTTTCTTAAAGAACATATGAATATTAATCAATTGGACTATGTTATCATCACTCATCCACATTTTGATCATATTGAAGATATTATAAATTTTGACAGCCTTTCACCGAAAGTTTTACTAAGACCAAACCATATAACAGATGAAGAAGTAATGCAGGAAGAAAAAGCCACAAAAACTATAAGAAATAGAGACAAACCCATATTTGAAAAATACTGCGAAATTAATAATCGATATAATATCCCTATTAGTGCTGAAAATACAAATAATCCCAAAGTCGTTTCTAATTATGGAGGTTTATCAATAAATACATTTCATCCTACAAATTGTAATAAAAATAACTTTAACAATCATAGTATAATTACAGTATTAGAGTTTGAAGGTTTTAAAGTAATTATACCTGGAGATAATGAAAAATGTTCTTTTGAAGAACTTTTGCAGAAAGAATCGTTCAAAAAAGCAATTAAAGATGCAGATATATTATTAGCTCCGCATCATGGAAGAGAATCTGGATATAACAATGATTTTATTAATCTTGTAAATCCAAAATTAACAATTATCTCAGATGGTCGTTTTTGTGACACAAGTGCTACATCAAGGTATTCCCAAAAATCAACTGGGCTGGCAGTCTCTTATAAAAATGGTTCAACTGAAGTAAGAAATTGTCTTACAACTAGAACGGACGGAGAAATATTTGTAGAATTTGGTAAAAACCTAAACAATAAAAATTTTCTATCAATAAGAACTAAAAATTAGTACCCTGCTAGCGCGAGCGTCCCGCTCGTGCACGCAAAGTTTTGAAAATTGATTTTGATTGTGTTCACGAGCGTGACGCTCGCGCTAGCATTCAAAACCTGATAAATAAAAAAATGCGCAAAAGCCTTTTCAACTTTTGCGCATTTCCTTTATAATAAAAAGAAAAAATTTTACTTCCCTCCTAACAATTTCTCTAAATATTCATTCTTCTCTTTTTCCGCTTGAACCAAACGTTCATAAAGTTCTACAACTTTATCTAGAGGATTGAAAGTACAATTTTCATAATGCTTATTAAAAGCACCATGATCATAAATATTATTAAAATAATTAATCACATTTTCTTCAGAAAAGTTTTTAATCGCTTCTACGCTAACTTCAAGAACTTTTGCAATTTCAATTAGTCTTTCTTCCTCAACATTTTCACTCGCTTCCAAATTAGAAACCGTTTGCTGGCTTACGCCAATGGCAATTGCTAAGGCTTCTTGTTTCATACCTTTTAGTTCTCTAATTCGGCTAATATTTCTGCCGATATGTTTTGGTTTTGCTGTTGTGCTCATGAATCAAAGATATTTAAAATTCTTAATTTAAAATATGCATTTAGTAAAAAACAAATTTTGTTAGTAATAAACAGACCAATTTTCTAGGATAAAATATAATCTTTTACTTACTTTACAACTGTTTCGAATAAATAATCTCATAAAATTAAACGATTCCATTAAATAATTAACACCAATACTACTTCAGGTGTAAAAATGGATCTTCCAAAATCTCAATTTAATCTTCGATTTCGTTCAGAGAAAATTGACTTATCTGCTATTACTAAATTAGAAAATTAATTAATATTCGCCTAAAGCGAACCTATATCTGTGTAAATAGGAGATGAATTTCCAACCTATGAGAATAGCAAACAAAAAAACTAACAACAATAAATATGGAACAAAATAAAATTATAGAAATGTTAGAAAAGTACAATTATAAATACAACATGAAAGGTGATAAAATCATCATAAATCTTGAATTCTCCCAAAATGTGGTAATTGATTTATCAAACCCTTCAAAAGCTATTATTTTGGATTATCTTGAAAATTGGAACTTTCTAACAGGCTGTTTTAAAATGAGTTTGAAAAGTTCATTTTTATATAACTTTATTCTGCTTATATTCTTTGGATTTTTTTGCCAATATGCACAATTCATAGGTAGCTCATTAACCAATTTATTTTTAACATTTATAGGATGGATATTATTATTTTCTATGTTTTATTTAATTAAACTTGAAAGTTTTAAATTACAATTTATCACAATTACAAAGTAATTTTCATTAACTATAAATCTATAAGCGCAGACGTCCCTTAGACTTTTGCGCTTTATTTATTAATTCTAACAATTTCTGCGTCTCTTTCTGTGTTTTACACTTCCATGATTTTAGTTTTTTCTTTGAATCGAAATTAGAGATTACAAGTGAGTTTAAAGTGATTGTATTCAATCTGCTGTTTACAACTGATTTTCAAAAATTACACAAATATCTTATATTTGATAAAACTAAACCCATCTATAAATGAATAAGCTAATCAAACTAAATCTTATTGGACTGATTTTATTTCTTACTTCTTGTACAGCAATGTCTCCTCTTCAAGTACATAATTCGCTTCCAACTTTAACAAAATCAAAATACATTACTCAATCAGAAATAGAAACAAGCAATTGTAAATTCTTAACACAAAATAGAAACTACATCGCTCCTATCGGAATGACACCAAAAAATGATCTAGCAAATGCTGCCAAAGGAATAGATGAATGGGTTAAAATTGATGGAGGAAATGCTTATATTTTAAGAAACTTCAATTGGGTTAATATTGATCAAGATACATCTCAACTTCATGTAGATTTCGATACTTTGCTGTGTGAATAGTTTTTGTAAATTTTACTCATAATGACCTAATGTAAATCCGTACGCTGAAACATTACTTAAATGAAAATACATTCAAAATTTCGAACCTTATTTTTGATTCGGATAAACATACTTTTCGTCATATTTGATTTCTTTTGTCTGTCTAATTTCTTTGGCAGTTTTCGCACTGAGGACTATACCGTAATTTTAGCATCGGTTTTCTTTTTAGCTTTAAGTATATTTTTTCATATTAATAAACTTAGTTCGGTTAACGAAATTACTGTTTCAGAAAAAGGAATAGAAAGAACAACTTTAGCTTCGTCTAAAATAGAATTTATCCCTTTTTCTTCCATTTTAAGAGTTCAAACAGAACGGGTTCAAGGATCTTATTCTCGTGCAGGACAAATAAGTACAGGTTACTTTGAAAGCAAACTATATCTAGAAAACGGTGAAGAATTATTAATTAGTCCAGATCATTTTGAGAATTATCAAGAACTTATTATAGCAATTAGAGAGAAAGTATTAAATAAAATCGAAAACTTTGTTTAAAATTGCTCAAGCTTCAACAATTCATCCAAGCGAATTGATTAAAGGATTTATAAGCAAATTGCATTGAAAAGTAAAAAACAAATCGTCATTAATGGAAAAAAAATTATTTCGTTGCTACAAATTAAACAAATGGAATTACATTACCCTTAGTGTTTATTTGTTGCTTTCTTTTTTCTTATTGACTTTTTTCCTCTTAAACAAGTTTGATCGAAAACAAGTATTGTTTTTCTATACTTTTGGAACTCAATTTTTTATTTATGGTGGTCAATATAGAGCGCTTCGAAATTTTTATTATTTTTTAATCTGGCTTACAATAGGAATTATACATTTTAGTCTATTTCTTTCTCTTAGAAATGATCCTGAATTAGCTTTTGTAAACGGCCATGCATCTCTTGGTTTAAGAAGCACTATTATTTCATTATTACTTTACCAATTTTTACGATTTATAAGCTTAACAATTCAGAAAAAAGAGTTAGTTGTACCAGCAAAATACGGTAAGTATGATCTTTTAGATGAAAGGAAGGTGACGTTCCTTGATTATATTTGTTTCTTTACCTTTTTTGGATTAACCCTTTATTTTATGGTTTGACTAGACATTTCTTCAAAATTCCAGCTGTTTTTCTCAAATCACCCCGCCCACGCGAGCGTCTCGCTCGTGAACGCAAAGTAGGTACGAGCGAAACGCTCGCACCAGCAGAAGGAGGATAATTTTTTATTATTTACATCTTTGAACTTTCACAAAATCACGCCGCAACACACTCCATATTCTTCTCTTCCATAATCTGCATATCTATTATTTTTTGAGCGACAGTTCCTCTTTCAAATATGCGAATGATTTTGAAAACCGCGCTAACAAAATATCCAGGATTTGAAACCAATCGGGCGATTTCGGTTATTCTTTGGTCTCTTAATTGTGTGCAGGCTTCTCTTTCCTTTTGTGGAACAGCTACAAATTCATTCGCAAATTTCCACGCTCCGTTTCTTGCGGTTTCCATGCTAAAATCGATAAAGAAATTGTCTATTTTTCCTGTTGCTTTTAGAATCCACGTGAGCGTTGGCCAAATCTTGATCAGGCATTTTTCGACACCTGCGACTAGACTGCTAAGAATGAAATTTATTTGGTCAAAATCATGTTTTAAATCTTCAATATCTTCTACCGTGCTTACCTCAGCCGAAGCAATTCCTAAATCAAGATTGATATGCGCATTAATGCCGAGCAGTAAATGTTGTAGGACAATGGGCCAGAAATTTTCGGCTTGTTCAAAGGCAAATCCCCAACATTCTGATGGTTTTTCTTTGGCTTGATATTGATAGTACGCTTTCAGATATCTATTAGCAAAAATAACGTCTAGTTTTTCCATCCGTTCGCCATTCTGAAAAGCGCCTGCATGAATGCCTTCTTTTACTTTTACCGTAACTTCACGATATAAAATAGCAAATAAACCGAGATTGCTTTGCTCCAGTTTTGATCTTTCTATTATTTCGTCCAATAACAGAATGACTTCATTTATAGTTCCCGCTTGTTTCATACTCATTTACAATTGGTTATGTTTAATTTTGGAGCAACTAATTTACTTATTTTAATCATTCAATGAACGATGATTTTGAAGTATACATCTTGTTATTAAGATTTTACATTCCATATCTTTATTATAAAAAAACATCCCGCAAAGAAATCTTCTTTTTGGGATGTTTTTTAATAAACTAAAAAAGATATTAAGCTTCTACTTTTAAAATCTCTAATTTTAAATTTCCTTTTTTAGCTGGCCATTCTACAACGTCGCCTACTTTGTAACCCACCATTGCAATTCCTTCGTCTGAAAGAACCGAAATCTTGTTTTTGCTTGCTTTTGCTTCTGCAGGACCAACTAGAAGAATCGTTTTTTCTTCATTTTTCAAATGGTCTTTATAAGTAACTTTTCGGTTTATCGAAACAATGTCTTCAGGCAGATTTTTACGCAATACTTGAGAGGCATTTTTTAATTGATTCAGCAATAATTCTTCTTCTTGTACGGTAACTTTTTTTCTTCTTACGTGGTCTTTTATTAAATCGTATGTTCCTGTTGTTAGTATTATATTTTGTAACATGACTTTCTTATTTGTTCCATTTTACATAGGCATGAAATGCAACTCTTCACTGAATACCGAGCAGTTCTATCTCATTCAGCGTATCATATCCTGAATAAAATGGAAATTTATAAAACGAACTATAACTAATGGAAAATTCCCTGTCTAGAGTTAGGACAGGGCAAATGGAATAAAGTCTTTTGAGCTTTTTAAGAAAGTATCGTCATGCAAATACAGCAATGCGCTCATTAAGCACATTAAAGAACTGTTTACTAAATATGTATTTGCCGTTATCATAATACGATTATAATCAGTTTGCAAGATATGACTTTTTTCTTATAAAAAGAAAAACAATCTACTTGATTATATAATTGAGAAGTGCTTCTAAAATATTCACAGACGGTTTTAATCAAACATGTAATTAGCAATAAAAGATAAAAGTAAATTCTATTTTATATATTTGATAGTTAACAAATAATCATTTGAAAAAGTGATATTTCATAACACTTTCAATTATGGAATCGACTAACAATATTGGTTTTACTCCTATCGAACTTAATATTTATGAAAAATTAAATTGGGATTATGATTTAATTGTAATCTGCCTGGAATATATTCGAAGAGAAATACCAGTTATTTTAAACGTAGATAGCGATGATATAGAAGTCTTTCTAATTTCTTTCAACAACTTTTTAGAACAAAGTTATCCAGCAATTGGAATTCGTGGAAAATCAGATATGATAGGGAATGTTTTTGATATTGAAGAGAAAATCGAAAACTGGATTATAGATCTGGGCGGAATTGAAAATCTGAAGCTGAAAACCGCAAATCTTCAATGTCCTGATTGGAAATTATTACAGAATATTAAAAAATACCCTTAAAAAAAACTAATTACCAAAGCTTCATAAGAATAAAAAATAACAACTAAAAAAATCAGTAATGGAAAACTTCGACTGGACTTCTTTCACAAAAAAAATAGCTGTCAAAGCTACTCTTTCAGATATTTATAATGCTTGGACAAAAGCCAATGAATTGGAAAAATGGTTTCTAGAAAAAGTTTCTTTTTTTGATGCCACTCAGCAACCATTAGACAAAGACAAAAATGCTCTAACAGACACTAGTTACGAATGGATTTGGCATTTGTACAAAGACGCAATGAAAGGAAAAATCGTTTCTGCCAACGGACAAGACCAATTGCAGTTTACTTTTGAGGGAAGCTGTCTAGTGGATATAAAACTAAGCGAAGCAGAAGGTTATACGATTGTAGAACTTCGTCACCACAATATTCCAACAGATGATTATTCTAAACAATACATTAGATTGGGCTGTTCCAATGGCTGGCATTTTTATTTGACCAATCTGAAATCAGTTTACGAAGGCGGATTGGATTTAAGAAATAAAGATGAAAATTTGAATCCGATGATTAATAATTAGGAAATATTATTGCGGTGCATATCGATTATGATCATAAAGTCGTTTTTCGGCAATATGGTAAATAATCAGATTTTTCAATTGTTCGCCTGTTGGAATATGATCGTATTTTTTAGAAACCACAATCTCCAATCTGTTTATTTCGTCTCTTGAAAGGTTTTCAAAGTACGAAAGAACCGCTTCTTTATTTTCAAGTTCGTTAAGATCAACATTTGGAATTATGATCTGTTCTGGAACAGCTTCGTTGCTTTTCTTTAAAACAGCTGCTTTCTCTGCTTTTACAGATTCGTTTTGAGGCGCAACATTAGCTTTAGAATGATTTACATTGTTTATTACTGGTTCTGGTAAAGATGGCAAATCGGCTATCTCCATTTTGCTGGTCTCATTTAAAATATAACCTAATACAGCAACCACAAATGCTTTTGGCAAAAACACGATAATTTCGCTTTCGACAACACGAAATAACTCAAGCGCTGAACAGACGCCTAATACGATCAATGAAAAACCTAAAATTTTGAAAAGATTTTTGTGGACAATAGTAATTTTTCGAATTCGGTTTCCTAATAAAATAGTAATCAAAATCATTACAACAGTAGAAAGTATGAGCCAGATTACACCAGAAAAAGATGTCGCAGCGAAAGCCATTGAAGCATTTAATTCATCTCCGCTTCCTAAAGACATAAATAGTAATATAGAATCTAGCAGGACTTTACCAACTGAATAAATTGATATACCCAAGAAAACTAAATATGCAATTATTAAAGAATCTGCTTTTTTATAATGAAGTATTTGATTTAGAAAAAGTTTAAAAACGATCAATATTCCGAACCAGACAAAAGTACTTATAACAGCCAAACCATTTGCCATTAATCCATGAAACCAAGTTTGATCTACATAGAAAAATTCTTTGTAGACTAAAAAAACAATTGTAAAAACGGCATAAATATAAGCAACTAATGCGGTCGTACTGTAAATTTTAGGCAAGCTTGTTTTTGGAGTAGAGTTAGTCATTTGGGTAATTATTTTGTTTTTGGTTACGGTCAAAAATAGGAAATTTAATTACACATTCAGAAGAGTTTTTCTGTTATTTTAAGATAATTTTAAACAAAAATTTCTAACAAATTTTAATTGAAATTATTCAATAATTAAAAACTTAGTGCCTTAGCGTCTTAGTGGCAAAACCAAAAGAACCTTTGTCCCTTTCTCCAAAAATCCTTATTTTCGCTCCTTAATCAAGAAAGGAAAGAATGAAGGTCTGTATTGCCGAGAAACCAAGTGTCGCACGAGAAATAGCAGCCGTTTTGGGTGCCAATACCAAACACGATGGTTATTATGAAGGCAACGGTTATGCGGTAACCTACACTTTCGGGCATTTATGCACCTTAAAAGAGCCCAACGATTACAAACCGCACTGGAAAAGCTGGGATTTGAATAATCTGCCGATGCTTCCAGAAAAGTTCGAAACCAAAGTCGTTCAAAATTCTGGAATTCAGAAACAATTTAAAATCATAAAAAGTCTTTTTGACAAAGCCGAAGTGGTGATAAACTGCGGGGATGCTGGACAAGAAGGAGAACTGATTCAGCGCTGGGTCATGAACGAAGCGCATTACAAAGGCGAAATTCAACGTTTATGGATTTCGTCACTTACAACTGAAGCGATAAAAGAAGGTTTTGAAAACTTAAAACCATCTGCAAACTACGATAATTTATTCTACGCCGGATTTTCGAGAGCCATTGGCGATTGGCTTTTAGGAATGAATGCTACGCGTTTGTATACCGTAAAACATGGCGGTTACAAACAAGTCTTGTCTATCGGGCGTGTGCAAACCCCAACACTGGCGATGGTTGTAGACCGTTTTAGAGAAATCGAAAACTTTAAACCGCAACCGTATTGGGAATTGCAGACTTTGTACAGAGAAACACTTTTTAGTTATGAAGAAGGACGTTTTCTGAAGAAAGAAGACGGAGAAATTCTAGCCGAAAAAGTCAAAGAAAGTGATTTCGAAATTGTTTCTGTTGACAAAAAGAACGGAAACGAATACGCTCCAAAGCTTTTCGATTTGACTGGTTTACAAGTTTATTGCAATCAGAAATTTGGATTTTCGGCAGAAGAAACACTGAAAATTGCACAGACATTATACGAGCAAAAAGTAATCACATATCCCAGAGTTGATACGACTTTTCTTCCTGGAGATATTTATCCGAAAGTAACGGGAATTCTGCAAAAATTAACCAATTATGCTGAATTGACCCAACCGCTTTTAGGAAAGAAAATCAAGAAATCTCCAAAGGTTTTCAATGATAAAAAGGTAACCGATCACCACGCGATTATTCCAACTGGTGTTCAAAATAATCTGCCTTTCAATCAGCAGCAGGTTTATGATATTATTACAAGACGTTTTATTGCTGTTTTTTATGATGATTGTTTAGTCGCCAATACGACAGTTATTGGAAAAGCTGCCGATGTGACTTTTAAGGCAACGGGAAAAGAAATCCTCAAAAAAGGTTTTCGTGTTGTGTTTGAAGATCCGAACGCGAAGGAAAAAGAACCTGATTTGCTGCCGAGTTTTGTGGTTGGCGAAAAAGGTCCGCATGAACCTTCGTTTCTTCAAAAAGAAACCAAACCGCCTAATCAGTTTACCGAAGCAACTTTACTACGTGCGATGGAAACGGCTGGAAAACAAGTCGACGACGAAGATTTACGCGAATTGATGA
The DNA here is from genome assembly GCF_054075165.1 of Flavobacterium erigeronis. Lineage (NCBI taxonomy): Bacteria > Pseudomonadati > Bacteroidota > Flavobacteriia > Flavobacteriales > Flavobacteriaceae > Flavobacterium > Flavobacterium erigeronis. Next base: position 175,540 of record NZ_JBSKGP010000004.1, read on the forward strand.
AAGAAAACGGAATTGGCCGTCCGTCAACGCGCGCGAATATCATTGAGACGCTTTTTAAACGCCAGTATATTGTTCGAAATAAAAAACAAGTTTTACCCACTTTAACTGGAATTCAGCTGATTGATACGATTCAGAATGAATTGGTGAAATCGGCCGAACTTACGGGAACTTGGGAAAAACAGCTGAAAGATATCGAGAAAGGTACTTTCACCGCTGCGGCATTCATAAGAAACATGAAACGCATGGTTGAAGCTTTGGTTTATGAGGTGCGAATGGAAACGAAACATGCCAATATTTCGCATGCCGCAATGGTTCAAAAGCCTACTGTAAAAGCAGAAAAAGAAAAAAAGAAAGCATCTGGAATTTCCGCAGAAACGTGTCCGAAATGCCAGAAAGGGAATATTCTAAAAGGCAGATCGGCTTTTGGATGTAGCGAATACAAATCGGGTTGCGATTTTGTTTTGCCTTTTGTTTTCCATGAAAAAAAAATCACAGAAAGCCAGTATTTAAGATTGGTTCAGAAGGGTTCGACGGTTAACATAAAAGGTTTTAAAACCGATGCTGGAACGGTTGAAGGTTTGATTCGGTTTGAAGAAAATTACAAATTGAAATTAGAGCCAAAGAAAACAGATAAAAAAGCAGAAACAAAAGAAAGCTCAGACGCATTGGTTTGTCCGAAATGTAAAAAAGGAACTATCCTAAAAGGCAAAACGGCTTACGGCTGCGCTGAGTATAAGTCGGGTTGCGATTTTAAAGTGACTTTCGACGATGTTCGAGCAAAACTTGGCGACCAAAAACCAACAAAAGAATTGGTTTACGAGATTTTGAGTGCTAGCGTTTAAAGTTTTTTTCCGCCACGAATTCACGAATTTATTTTTTTAGAATCATAATTTTTTTCTCTCGCAGATTTAAAAGATTTAAGCAGATTTTTTAAATTTTTAAAATCAAAATAAATCTGCTCAATCTGCAGAATCTGCGTGAAACAAAAAAATCATTTTAATCTTTATAATCTGTGGCTAACAGTAAAAAATTAATTCGTAAAATTAAAAGCAAACTAATCATTCAGTTTATCAATGAAAATTCGTGAATTCGTGGCTGAAAAAAAATTCATACTTTAGTACTTCATAATAAACCCAAAATCTCGTAAATATGTTTCAGAAAATTACTCTTATAGCCTTTATTATAGCTTTTGTTTCTTGCCAGAAGAAAGAAACTATCGAAAAAGATAAAATCAAAAAAGCCGACTGGTTAATCGGAAACTGGGAAAATACTTCTCCTGAAGGAGTTCTATCTGAGAATTGGCAAAAACTAAACGACAGTACTTTCAGTGCTTCATCTTATTTTATTAAAGGAAAAGATACGTTGCATTTTGAAACTATCATTCTAGCGCAACTGGGTGAAACGCTAACTTACAAAGCGACAGTAAAAGGCCAGAATGAAGACAAACCTGTTTTCTTCCCTTCTACTACTGAATCTGAAAATCAATTGGTTTTTGAAAATCAAAAACATGATTATCCGCAAAAGATTACCTATACAAAAGGTGCCAATAATACTTTAACAGCTGAAATTTCTGGGAATCTGAATGGAAAGCCTTCTTCTGAGAAGTTTGTTTTGACTAAGAAGTAATTTTTTTGCTTTGCCACGAAGGCACGAAGATTTTGCCCACATTTTGTGTCCTCCTGAGCGAAGTCGAAGGACTTACAAAGCCATCGTTACATTATTTTAACTAAAAAAAATCATCATGAAACTACCGTTTTCTTTATTCTTAGTACTTGGATTAACATCTATCACTTCTTGTAAAAAAGAAATCAAAACAGAAACTCCTGTGAAGTCTTATACTATCGAAAAAGCTTCGTGGTTTATTGGCGAATGGGGTAATAAATCTGAAGAAGGCGAACTAACAGAGCGCTGGAAAAAAGTAAATGATTCGGTTTATTTTGGTGAATCGTATTTTGTTGTTGGAGGAAAAGATACCGTTTTTGGAGAACATGTAAATCTTGAAGATAAAAATGGTAAATTATCTTTTATCGTAACTGTTCCAGGACAAAATGACGAACTTCCCGTAACTTTTGAAATGACTTCGTCTACCGACAATCAAATTGTTTTTGAAAACCCAAAACACGATTATCCATCTAAAATTGTGTACAATAAAGTTGGAAATGATTCTCTAGTCGCAGAGATTTTCGGAATGAAAAAAGGGAAAACTGCTTCTGAAAAGTTTCTAATGAAGAAAAGATAAATTAGCACGGCAATAAATGTGTCGTTCCTACGGAACTTTTGATTGGTATTATTCCATATCCTCACGGATTAAAATCCGTGGCTACAAAATAATTCATTCCTACGGAATTTTCGAATTGGTTTCGTTTCATAAACCCCACGGATTAAAATCCGTGGCTACAAAATGGTTCATTCCTACGGAATTCTAAACTTTGCGACTCCGCGACTTTGCGAGATTAAAAAATTAAAAACTTCCTGCCTTATCGTCTTCGCTACAAAAAACCTTAGAACCTCAGCATCACCTTAGAAGCTTAAAAAAATCACTCATTCTCCCCGATCTTATTCACCATAAAAATCATCAGGATTCCTAGAAGTGCCATAATTAGGAAAGCCCATTTCATGCTTAAATATTCGGAGATAAAACCCACCATTGGCGGAACCAATAAAAACCCCAAATAACCAATTGTGGATATCGAAGTCAAAGCAGAACCACTGCTCAATTTTGAAGATCTTCCAGCAATACTAAATACTAGCGGAACAACACAAGAAACTCCAAAACCAATCAAAACATAACCAAAAATAGTTGGATACGCATACGGCAAAATAAAGCAAAGGCCAAAACCAGCTGTTATTAATATTCCGCTGTAAAGCAGGATTTTTTTAGTTCCAAATTTCATTACTCCATAATCACCAAAAATACGCCCTAACGTTACTGCCGATGCAAAAAAGACAAATGCGGCACTGGTCAATTTTGGAGAAGCTTTTAGAATATTTTCGAAGTAAATTCCGCTCCAGTCGTACATCGTGTTTTCGCACGCCATAGAGACGAAACAAATCATAGCAAATTTTATCAGATTCTTTTCTGGCATCGAGAAGAATTTCTTTTTTACCGGAACAGGTTCATTATGAATACTCATCGGATAAAAACAAGCCGTTAGCGCCAGCATAAAAATACTCACTCCCAATAAATGATGTGATGGTGCAATTTTCTGCGTAACCATAACATAGCCTAAACCCGCTCCCGAAAAAACGGCAATACTCCAAACGGCATGAAAACGCGTTATAATCGATTTTGGATAGAGTTTCTGCACTTCGAGAGACTGCGCATTTATAGATAAATTGAAAATATTTCGAGAAGCGCCAAAGAATAAAAGTATAATAACCAGCTGCCAAACAAATGCCGCCAAACCAGGCAAAGACAACGCCACATTAAACATAACTGCTCCTAGAAGCATAATATAACGGCTGCTGTATTTATTTAACAGTTTTCCTGTAAAAGGCATTGTTAGCATTAAACCTATCGGAAAAGCGAATAAAACTGCTCCAAATTCGGCTTCAGACAAATGCAATTGTGCTTGTATATGTGGAATTCTCGAAACCCAAGAAGAATAGCCAAAACCTGAAAGGAAGAAAAAGACAGTGTTGGCAATACGATATCCTCTAGGCGTATTTTGAATCTTTTTAAAAAAGGGTAAAATCATGAAGTCGTTTTTTCTGACTGCAAAAGTAAAACATTTAAAACTTTAACTTATGGAAATAGTTAAAAGAAGATTCTTTTAAATGTTCTTTTAACATTTTATAAATCCATCCAACATTAAAATAACATTAAAAAATAACCTTCAAAAGAGTTGCATACATCACTTTTATGGCTACATTTGCGCTGTTTTTATTCAGTCTAAATAAGAAAATGAATTACCAACCAAATTTCAAACCATGAATATTATAAAATTTAAGCATTTAAAATTTCTATCTGCCTTTTTGTTTTTTGTTATTTCTAATTTATCAGCACAGCAAAACAATGGTAAAATAAAAGGAGTTATTACAACTTCTGACGGAAAACCAGCATCTGACGTAAATGTCATTCTAAAAAATTCAAAATATGGCACCACAGCAAATGAATACGGCGCATTTGAATTTAGTAAAGTAAAAGCCAACACTTACACTTTGCAAATTTCTTTAACAGGTTATGAAACTTTAGAAAAAGAAATTACGGTTACAGAAAATGAGACGACTTCACTTAATTTACAATTAAATTTTTCTAATAAAGAACTACAGGAAGTTATCATTAACAATAATAAAATGATTACCAAAAAAACAGATTATGTGGCAAGAATGCCTATCAGCAATCTGGAAAATCCGCAGGTTTATAACGTTATAACCAAAGAACTTTTTAAAGAGCAAGTTGCAGTCGACATTAGAAGTGCGGTGCAAAATGCGCCCGGTATTGTGACTAAAATCTATCCTTCTGGTGGACTCGAAATTTCTTTTAGAGGTTTCAGTACCGGAGTAAATGCCAGAAACGGTATGGAAACGCTTACGGGAAGAAGTTCTATTTCTGTCGACAATGTGGAACGCATTGAAGTATTAAAAGGGCCATCGGGAACTTTATTCGGCTCTTCTGTTTCTTCTTTTGGTGGTGTTGTCAATCTGGTTACGAAAAAACCTTTTGAGACTAGAAAAACGGAAATCTCTTATACTGGCGGAAGCTTTGGGTTAAATCGTGTGGCTGTAGATTTTAATATGCCCTTAACGAAAGATAATAAAGTTTTGTTTAGACTTAATGCTTCTGGAAATACAGAAAACAGTTTTCTAAATTATGGTTTCAATAAAACATTTTTATTTGCCCCAAGTGTTATTTACAAAGCAACAGACAAATTAACGTTTACTGTAGATACAGAAATTTACAACACCAACAATACGCGTCCAACTTACGGACGCTCTTACGCAGCAGGACTTACGAATCCGAACGATTTGAAATTGGATTACAGAACTAGTTTGTTTGCGGATGATCTAGATGCTAAAACGACATCGCCAAAAATCTTTGCTCAGGCAGAATATAAATTGGCAGACAACTGGAAATCGACTACACTTTTTTCTCTTGTAGACGAACAGGTAGATTATAGTTACCAATATTATACGAAATGGAATTCTGCTACAGAAGTAGAAAGAATGGTGTCGAAATTTGGACCAATCCGCAATAAATTCACCAATATACAGGAAAATATTAATGGTGAATTTTCTACAGGAAGCATTAAACACAAACTATTAGTTGGATTAAATTATAGGTTTACAAAAGCATCTTTTAATTATGCCACTACAAATGTTCTTGATGTTATCGATGTTACACAGCCTTTTGAGCCTATCAGAAGAGCACAAGTCGATGCCAATTTGACTCCAATGGCATTTGGAGTTCCTAGTGAAGAGACTTTTAGTGCTTATGCTTCAGATGTTGTAAACTTTACAGATCGTTTGTCGGTTATGTTGAGTTTGCGTTTAGACAATTATGTTCAGAAAAAATTGGAAGATTCAGAAGGATATAACCAAACGGCTTTGTCTCCAAAGTTAGGTGTGGTTTATGAGGTTGTTAAAGATCAGGTTTCTTTATTTGGAAATTACATGAATGGTTTTCAGAATACGCAATCACCACAACAGCCAGACGGAACTTTATTTATTGCAAAACCAGTTTACGCCAATCAGTTTGAAGGTGGTGTAAAAGCTGAAGCTTTTGACAAAAAACTAAGCACTACTCTTAGTTATTATAATATTACAATTGACAATGCTTTAAGAACTGATGCTGATGGTTTTGCGCATCAAGACGGTAAACAAGTAAGTAAAGGTTTTGATTTTGAATTAATTGCAAATCCTTTAACAGGTTTAAATATTATGGCTGGTTATGCTCATAATGATAATCGTATCGTAAAATCAGACAATGCTGCAATTGAAGGCAATACAGTAAGCGGTGCACCAAAAGATGTGGTTAACTTCTGGGTTTCTTATAAATTTCAGAATGTGCTAAAAGATTTCGGACTTGGTTTTGGAGGAAACTACGTTGACAAACAATATAAATTTGAAGATGAAGGATTCTACAGCCCATCTTATTCTGTTTACAATGCAACAGTATTTTATGACAGACCAATGTGGAGATTGGGCGTTAAATGGAATAACCTGACAGATAAAAAATATTGGGATTCTTACGGAATGGGTCAGGCAATCTCAAATTTTGCAGTAAATCTTACCGTTAGACTATAATATTTCAATTTCAAAAATCCTTATTTCTAAGTAAATAAGGATTTTTTCATTTTAAATAAAAACTAAACCAAAAAAAGAAAAACCATGAATTATTTAAATCCCCTAAAGCAGATAGCGACTATTATCTGTTTAGTATTTCTGCTAAGTGTAAATGTATTCGCTCAGCAGAATTCAGGAAAAATTAAAGGAACTATTAAAACATCTGATGGAGAACTTGCTGTTGGAGTAAACATTATTCTTAAAAGTTCAAAATACGGAACAATCAGTAACGAAGACGGAACTTTCGAATTTAACAGAGTAAAACCAAATACATACACCGTGCAAGTTTCCTTAACTGCATATGAAACTTTAGAACAGCAAGTAACCGTAACGGCAAATGAAACTTCTGTTCTTGATCTGCAATTAACGGTTTCTGACAAACAATTGAAAGAGGTGATTGTTACTAATAACCGAGGAAAAAAATTCCCGAAACAAAGTAACTACGTTTCAAAAATGCCCCTGAAAAATCTTGAAAATGCTCAGGTTTACAATATTGTTTCTTCAGAATTGCTAAAAGAACAAGCGATTACTAATTATGAAGATGCTTTAAAAAATGTACCTGGAATTCAAAAACTTTGGGAATCTACAGGCCGTGGCGGCGATGGAGGATCTTATTATTCTTTACGTGGTTTTGAAGTTCAAGCCAATATTGTAAATGGTTTGCCTGGCCTTACCAACGGAAGTCTTGATCCTGCAAATGTAGAGCGTATTGAGGTTATAAAAGGGCCTTCTGGAACTTTGTTTGGAAGCAGTTTAGTAAGCTACGGCGGTCTTATTAATACCGTAACCAAAAAACCTTACAGCGGTTTTGGCGGCGAGTTCTCTTATCTTACAGGAAGTTTTGGTCTTAACAGAGTGACGGCAGATGTAAATACTCCGCTTGACGATAATGACAATATTGCTTTTAGAGTAAACGCAGCTTATCAGACAGAAAATAGTTTTCAGGATGCTGGATTCCGCACTTCTCTTTTTGTTGCGCCTTCTCTATCTTTTAAAGTAAATGAAAAACTGTCTTTTTTAATTAATACAGAATTTATGCAGGAAGAAAAAACAACGCCTTCTATGTTGTTTCTGGGTAGAGATACTCCACTGCAATGGGCAAATTTAGCAGAACTGAATTACAATACCAATCTATCGTTTTACAGTAATGATTTGTCAATGAAAAATCCGAGATTTAGTTTACAGGCACAAATGCTGTATAAAATTTCAGATCAATGGACTTCACAAACGGTATTATCAAGAGGTTCTTCCAAATCTCAAGGATATTACACGTATATCTACGATAATGAAGACGGAAACAAAGATTTTGCCTTATGGATAACTAAAGAACAATCTCAGACAGCAACAACAGATATTCAGCAAAATTTTATTGGTGATTTTAAAATTGGCAATATGCGTAATCGACTTGTTGTAGGTTTAGATTATTTTGAAAGAAATATAATGTATGGTGGTTCTGGCTATGGCCATTTATACAATCTTACCGCTCAAGGCGAAGTGAGACAGCTTGATGCTGACAATCCTAATTTTCTAACTACAACATCTGTAGATAGACTTTTGGCAAACGAAGCGGCAGGAAACTATAATCCGAAAGATGCTACTTACAGTGCTTACGCTTCAGACGTATTAAATATTACGCCAACTTTATTGGCTATGGCGAGTTTAAGAATCGATTATTTTGACAATGACGGAAATGCCAATGCAAGCGGTGACGAATACACGCAAACCGCTCTTTCTCCAAAATTTGGATTGATTTATCAGCCAATTGAAGATAAATTATCTGTTTTTGCCAATTACATGAACGGTTTCAGAAATATTGCTCCAGGAGCAACTTATGATGATGACGGAAACTTAATAGGCTCTCAAACTTTTGAGCCAGAACATGCTAATCAGTTTGAAACGGGTATAAAGGCCAATCTTTTTTCGGATAAACTGACAGGAACTATTAGTTACTATACTATTAATGTTGCCAATCTGGTAACGAGCAACCCAATGTTTAGCGCTCAAGGCGGAGAAGCAAGAAGCAACGGTTTTGAATTTGACCTAAATGCAAATCCAATTAAAGGCTTAAGCATTATTGCCGGATACAGTTATAATGACAGTAAAATTACAAAAGGCGATGAAGGAAATGTTTGGTTGGAACAAGGAAAAAGACCTTTTTGGTCTGGTCCAAAAAACTTGGTAAACCTTTGGGCAACTTATAAGTTTGAAGAAGGAACACTAGAAAACTTTGGTCTTGGCTTTGGCGGAAACTATGCGAGTGATAATGCTATTTTAGACAGTTCGGTAACAGGAAAATTTGTGCTTCCAGAATATACTGTAATCAACGGATCTGTTTTTTATAATTCGAATAAATTTCGCGTTGCTTTAAACGTAAACAACATTGCCAATAAAGATTATTTTAATGGAGGCTGGTCTACATTAAACCCGCAAAAACCTAGAAATGTTGTCGCGAGTTTTGCTTATAAATTTTAATATTATTTAAAAATATAATGAAAGTCTCAAAGTTCCTAAAAACAGGATTTTTGAGACTTTTTTAAGTTTTATTTTTAATTGTTCTAAATAAGACTTATGTTTGTAAAAAATATCATTCTAATAATTTAAACTTGATCGTATGAAATCAAATACTTTTAAAATCATAGCTTTTTTCTTTTTAATGCTTGTATCGGCTCCAACATTTGCACACGCACTTTGGATCGAAACTAAAGCTACAGGAACAAAAGGTAAAGCTCAGGAAATTTCTGTTTACTTTGGAGAATTCTCTGACAATGACATTACAAAAGCAGACAAATGGTTTTCTGATTTGAAAAATTTCAGCTTAATTGTAGTAAGTCCATCAAAAAAAGAAACGAAACTAACTGCAAAAGCTTTAGAAAATAAATATCAAGCATTCTTTACTCCAACAGAAGATGGCGTTTACACGATTGTAATGCAGCACACTGTAGGAGATGTTTACGGAACTATGAAATTAGATTATAATTCTAGCGCAAATGTTGTGGTTGGAAACAAAAATGCTGGAAACAATATCACAGCAAATTCAAACAAAATTGCTGTTTTCTCAGAAAATGCCGATGTTGCAAAAAAAGATACAAAAGTAACTGGAGTTGCTTCTTATGATGGTGCTATCGCTAAAGAGGCAAAAATCAAAGTTATCGCTCCAAACGGATGGGAAAAAGAATTATGGACAAATGATAAAGGAGAGTTCTCTTTTACTCCGATCTGGTCTGGAAATTATATGGTTGAATACGCTCACACAGACAAAGCTTCTGGTGAACACAACGGAAAAAAATACGACGAAATCTGGAAAATGGCTACTTACCAAATTGCAGTAAAATAATTTAGAAGAAACTCATTCTTAGATTTTTTTTCAATTTAAAAAACCTTGCTTCACGGCAAGGTTTTTTTTGCTTTAACTACAAAATTAAAATAACATTGAAAAATTCTTAAGCAAATCTTAAGACAATAATAAGCAAGGTTTAAGTAAGAAAACGCCCTCTAAATTTCCTTAACACATTCATGCAATTGTATATTTGCGGCGATCTATTTTTATTGAATCTAAATAAATACCATGAAATACAATTTACTATTTGCATTAGGATTATTAAGTTTTGTCTCTTATGGTCAAGACTATTCAAACTCTGAATCTGCTTCATCTGTAAACGATACCGTTAAGAATAAAAAAGGAGAAATTTTAAATGAAGTAGTCGTTACTAAAACCAAAGAACCAAAACCAGTAACAGCAGTTCGCTCTGGATTAAAACCAATGGACAATCCGCAATCTATACAAGTTATTGGTTCTGAAATTATCGAACAACAACAAGCTATTAGATTAAGCGAAGTACTTAAAAATGCCAATGGAGTTTATGTGGGCTCTGCACGTGGTGGCGCACAGGAATCTTTCTTCTCAAGAGGCTATGATATGTCTGCCAATAATATGTTTAAAAACGGATTCCGTTACAATTCAGGATCAATTCCTGATGTTTCGGGTCTAGATAAAGTTGAATTCTTAAAAGGTAGCTCTGCCCTATTGTTTGGAAATGTCGCTCCAGGGGGAATTTTAAACTTAGTTACCAAAACTCCTCAGTTTAAAAGCGGTGGAGAAATCTCTATGCAAATAGGAAGTTACGAGTATTACAAACCTGCATTTGATTTTTATGGAGGTCTTAATAAATCAATTGCATTTAGAATTAACGGTTCTTACGAAAATTCAGAAAGCTTTAGAGATGTTGTAAAAAATAAACGTTTCTACATTAATCCGTCTTTACTTTTTATTGTGAATCCAAAAACTCAAATTACGGTTCAAGGAGATTATCTAAGCGCAGACTGGACACCCGATTTTGGAACTGGAATTATAGGGAAAGAAATTCTTGATCTTCCACGCAATGCTTTCTACGGATCTCTTTGGTCAAATGGTAATACAAAATCTGCTAGTGCATCGGTATTATTAAACCATGATTTCAACAAAAACTGGAGATTAAACTTCAACTCTTCTTTCCAAAATTTTGATAGAGGAAGCTATTCTACCGCTCAATTATCAGGTTTAGATACTTATCCAACTCCTGGTGATTGGAATAGAGGTTTAACAAAGAATAAAAACTTAGAGCAGATCTTTGGAGACCAATTAAGTTTGCAAGGAAATTTTAATACGGGATCTGTAAAACATCAGATTTTTACAGGTGTAGATTGGGAAAACTCATTTGCGACCGCTTATACTTTTACATTTGACGAGAAATATGTTATTACTGGAACAAAAGATGGCAAACCAGTTTACGGACCAACTCTTTATGATACTATAAATCTATTTACTTTTGATCCAGCAAATCAAAGAATGGATATTCCGACAACTGATAGAGCGACTCAAATCACAAAAACAGACACCAATCGTTTTGGAATATATTTTCAGGATTTTATCTCAATTACAGACAAATTTAAAGTCTTAGCAGGTATCAGATGGTCTTGGCAGGAAGCAGAAGTTAGTACTTACAAAGAAACAAAAACAGGCGCAGGAAATCCGCAAGATGCAGTCCCGACAATTACGCCAAAACGTTTAGACAATGCGTTTTCTCCAAAAGCTGGATTAGTGTATCAGCCAACAAAAGATGTTTCGATATTCGGAAGTTACTCAACCTCTTTTACGCCAAATACTGGAACAACTGTCGATTTACAGCCTATCGAAGCTTCCATTATCGATCAATATGAAGCTGGTGTAAAAACAGATTTCTTTAAAGGTTTATTAAGCACAAATGTTACGGTTTACCAAATTACAAACAGCAACTTGGCACAAATGGCACCTTACAAAGCTGATGGAACAGATAATTTAGATGCCAACATTAAAATGCTAAGTGGAGAAACAAAAAGTAAAGGTGTTGAAATTGATGTGACAGCAAGACCAGCAGATGGGTTAAATATTATTGCAGGATACAGCTATAATGATATGCGCTACACTAAAACTTCTGGATTAAACGGAAGTTTTGTACAAGGAGATCGCGTAGCAAGAACACCTTTAAATACGGCTAACTTAAGTTTCTTTTATACTTTGCAGTCGGGATTCTTTAAAAATGTTTCTTTTGGTGCAATTGGAAATTATGTCGGAGACCGTTTAGGCGGATGGAATGATGATTATGTTTGGACAGAAAACAAACCTGCAACAAATCCGAAAACGTATACCGTAACCATTAGAGATCGTGATATTCCGTTAGAAGGCTATGTTACTATTGATGCCTCTCTTGGATATACTTGGCAAAAATTCTCTATTCTGTGCAAGTTATCAAACATTACAAACACATTAAATTATACGGTTCACGAGAACTATAGTGTGAACCCAATCGCTCCACGTCAGGTTATGACAAGCTTGCGTTACAAGTTCTAAAAAACATTGAATTAGATTTTTTTGTCCCAAGATTTTCCTGAAAACAGAAAAGTCTTGGGATTTTTATTTTAAGTCCGATACTAATTCAATTAACACTATTTTTGTTTGAAATTATATCCCTAAAAACTAACTCGAAATGTCAGATTCCAAGAAAAACCAATTGCAAAAAAGTTTAGGCCTAAGTTTTAATATTGCCGTTTTGATTGGAGGAACAATCGGTGTCGGAATTTTAAGAACACCTGGAACAATTGCAGAAATGCTCAATAACTATTGGCTTATTCTGGCTTCTTGGCTTTTTGGCGGTTTGTATGTTTTATTGGGAGCTAATTCCTATTCTGAATTGGCTACAATGTTGCCAAAAGCCGGAGGATCTTACAACTACATCAAAAGAGCTTTGGGCGAATATGCTGGATTTCTTTCTGGCTGGTACGATTATATTGTAAATGCTATTCCGCCTGCTTTTTATTGTATCGTAATTAGTGAATACACGATTATTCTATTTCCGCAACTAGCCAATTATTCTACAGTTTTATCCATTTCCTTATTGGTTGCATTTGTATTGCTGCATTTAAGCGGTGTCAAAAACGGAAGCGTGATTCAGCAAATTACCAGCTTATTGAAAGTTATTTGCTTTGTGGCTTTGGTCGTAGCTTGTTTTATGTATTCTGGCGTTGAAGTTCCGCCAATAAAAACAGATAATTCCATCTTTCAAATCGGACTTATTTTTGGATTTTTTAAATCACTTCAGCTTATCATTGGAACTTATAATGGTTGGAATGCCGTTTGTTTTTTTGCAGAAGAAAATGATGATCCAAGCAAAAATATTCCTAAATCCTTATACAGTGGCGTTTTATTGGTTGTGGCCATTTATATTTTGGTAAATGCAGCATTTTTTCATGTTCTGCCAATCGAAACTTTAGCAAAATCCAATTTGGCTGCAGCCGATGTTGCTAAAATTCTGTTTGGTGAAAACGGAGCCAAAATCGTAACGGTAATTTCGATTTTTTCTTTAATCAGTATTCTGAATGCTTTTATGATGATTCCGCCAAGAATTCTCTACGGATTAAGTCGTGACGGATTTTTCATTAAACAAGGAACAAAAGTTAACAAAGGCGGAACACCAATTGTCGCGCTGTTAGTTTCTTCATTTTTCAGCTTATTTTTAATTTGCATCGGCTCATTCGAAGTATTATTTTCTTTCGCTGCTTTTATCTCGATAATCGTTTGGGGATTGGCTTATTATTCTCTTCTAAAATTAAGAACCAAAGAACCTAATTTACCAAGACCTTACCGTTCTTTTTGGTATCCGTGGACAACCATACTTGCTATTATATTTTCAATCGCATTACTTGGAGGATTTATTTACAGTGATCCTATTAGTTTTCTTATTATTGTCGCGATTGCTGTGGTTTCTTATCCTTTGTTTTTGGTTTTGAAGAAAAAAAGATAGCCACGAATTCACGAATTTATTTTTTATAATCGATGTGTTTAGCAAATCACAAATTATTTGTTTTGCTCAAAGATTATAAAAAATAAATTCGTGAATTCGTGGCGAAAAAAAACTAAAAACCCGACAGGTTTTAAAAACGTGTCGGGTTAACTTTTTCAAACGCTTTTTTTAGTACGCTCACAATAAAAAAATTCGTGAATTCGTGGCTATCAAGCGTATTACTTCAAACCAGCCAAACTCTGCTCAATTGTAGCAATTTTTGCTAAAGCATCGGCTTGTTTTTGCTTTTCAAGATTTAATACTTTCTCTGGAGCTCCGTTTACGAATTTCTCGTTAGAAAGTTTTGCTTCCACCGATTTCAAGAAACCTTTTGTATAATTTAATTCTTCTGTCAGTTTTGCGATTTCAGCTTCAACGTCGATGTTTCCTGTAATCGGAATGAAATATTCATTTGATTTTACACGGAAAGACAATGCACCGTCTACTTTTTCAGAAACATATTCGAAAGCAGAAACGTTTCCTAATTTCGTAATGATTGAATCAAAATAAGTAGAAACATTTTCGCTATTGATTCCTTTTAATTCGATTGCATCTTTAAACGGAATATTTTTGTCTTTACGAATTGTTCTAATTCCAGAAATTACTTCAATTGAGTTTTCAAAATCAGCGATCAATTTAGCATCAAAAGATTTTACTTCAGGCCAAGTTGAAACAATTAAAGCTTCTTCTGGAGTTCTTTCTGCAATTAACTGCCAGATTTCTTCTGTCAAGAAAGGCATGAACGGATGTAATAACTTCAAATTGCTTTCTAACATTTCGATCGCTTTCGCGAAAGTTACGCTGTCAATTGGCTGTTGGTATGCCGGTTTGATCATTTCAAGGAACCAAGAACAGAAATCATCCCAAACCAATTTGTAGATCGCCATTAATGAATCTGAAATTCTGTATTTCTCAAAATTATCTTCAATATCAACAAGAGTCTGCTGCAATTTCGCTTCGTACCATTCGATTGCTACTTTTGAAGATTCTGGCTGCGGAATAGAATCTGAAACTTCCCAACCTTTAATCAGTTTGAAAGCATTCCAGATTTTGTTAGAAAACGCTTTTCCTTGGCTGCATAATTCTTCATCAAACATGATATCGTTTCCTGCAGAAGCACTTAAAAGCAATCCAACACGAACACCGTCTGCACTAAACTTATCGATCAAGTCTAAAGGATCAGGAGAGTTTCCTAATGATTTAGACATTTTACGACGTTGTTTATCACGAACTAATCCGGTCAAATAAACATTGGTAAATGGTTTTTCACCCGCATATTCGTAACCTGCGATAATCATTCTGGCAACCCAGAAAAACAAAATATCTGGACCTGTAACCAAGTCGTTTGTTGGATAATAGTATTTAAAATCTGGACTTTCCGGATCCATAATTCCACCAAAAACAGACATTGGCCATAACCATGATGAGAACCAAGTATCTAGGGCATCAACATCTTGTTTTAAGTCCTGAGTCGTTAGTCCTGAGTTCTTAGTTTTTTCTTTTGCTAAAGCTAAAGCATCTTCGATGTTTTCTGCAACTACGAAATCTTCTTTTCCGTCACCATAATAATAAGCAGGAATTTGCTGTCCCCACCATAATTGACGAGAAATATTCCAATCGCGGATGTTGTTTAACCAATGCGCATAAGTGTTTTCAAAACGTTTTGGATGCAATTTAATATCCCCCGTTTCTAAAACTGATTTTATAGCAGGTTTTACCAATTCTTCCATTTTCAAGAACCATTGGTCAGATAATCTTGGTTCGATTACCGCTTTTGTTCTTTCAGAAGTTCCAACTTTATTTAAGTGGATTTCTGTTTTTGCCAAAGCTCCAATTTCTTCTAATTCTTTTGCAATTTCAGTACGAACTACAAAACGGTCTTTTCCTTGATAGTGTAATCCAAAACTGTTTAAAGTTGCATCTTCATTAAAAATATCAACGATTTCAAGATTATGTTTTTCACCCAAAGTCTTATCGTTCATATCGTGTGCAGGCGTAACTTTCAAACACCCTGTTCCGAATTCAACATCAACATATTCGTCTTCGATAATCGGAATCACTCTTCCGCAAATCGGAACAATCGCTTTTTTACCTTTTAAATGTGTAAAACGCTCATCATTCGGATTGATACAAATAGCAGTATCTCCAAAGATAGTCTCAGGACGTGTTGTTGCAATCGTCAAGAAATCTTCTGAACCTTCGATTTTATATTTTAAGAAAAATAATTTTCCTTGCTGTTCTTCGTAAATTACTTCTTCGTCAGAAAGAGTAGTTTTCGCTTCAGGATCCCAGTTTACCATTCGGTAGCCACGGTAAATTAATCCTTTGTTGTATAAATCAACAAAAGATTTAATTACAGAAGCAGACATATCTGGATCCATTGTAAATTTAGTGCGTTCCCAATCGCAAGAAGCACCTAATTTTTTAAGCTGTTCTAAGATTGTTCCGCCATATTTATCGGTCCATTCCCAAGCATGTTTTAGGAATTCTTCACGGGTCAAATCATTTTTATTGATTCCTTCTGCTTTTAATTTTGCTACAACTTTTGCTTCAGTTGCAATAGAAGCGTGATCTGTTCCTGGAACCCAACAAGCGTTGAATCCTTTCAAACGTGCTCTACGAATTAAAACATCTTGAATTGTATTATTCAGCATATGTCCCATGTGAAGGACTCCAGTGACGTTTGGCGGTGGGATTACAATGGTGTACGGCGTTCTATGATCTGGTTCTGAATGAAAATAATTATTTTTCATCCAGTAATCATACCATTTACTCTCAATCGTCTTAGCGTCAAATTGTGCTGGAATTGTCATTTATATATGTTTAATCGTTTAATTTTTATTGATTCGTTTTATCAGTAATTTGTTTAATCGGTAATTATAAGGATTAGACAAGTTAAACAAATAAACGAAACTTTGGTTCAGTTTTTGTATTTATAACTGACAGCAAAAGTAAATAATTAAGTAGACTATAAAAAGCGAATTAATAATTTGTGTGTTAATTAAAAGAATGTATATTTACTTACAATTAAAAACTAATTTCATATGAAAAATGCAGCCTCTTTTATTGCAGTCTTATTGTTTAGCGCGATAAGTTATGCACAAAACGGCCCAAAAATTGAATTTGCAGCCCCTGATAATACAATTGATTATGGAAAAATTTCTAAAAGTGACAACGGGCTTCGTTCCTTTGAATTTACCAACACCGGAGATGCTCCTTTATTAATTACAGGCGCAGAATCTACAGTAAGTTCAATCATTGTTACAAAACCTGCGGCAGCAATTATGCCGGGCAAAAAAGGAAAAATCGATGTAAAATATAATATGGTTGCAGGACCTATTCGTAAAACAATTACTGTTGAAACCAACGCAGTAAACTATCCTGACGGAAGAGTAGCTCTTAAAATTAAGGGTGAAGTGCTATAAGAATTAAAATTTTATAATAACAAAAGCCGTTTCTAGATTTAGAAACGGCTTTTTTGTTCTTTTAGTCCTTAGTTTTTTAGTCCCTAGTCCTTAGAAATAGCGCTTAGAAAAAAGACTAAAAAACTAAGGACTAGAGACTAAGGATTTATTTACACTCTGTTTCGTCAAACTTATATTTCACGCTTTCAAAATCAATTGGCTGATCTTTTACTAAATAAGTTACTCCCATTGTGGTTTGCATAACTCCATTTCCTAAAATCAGCTGCTTATCACGTTTTAAAAGCGCCATCGGATTTTTGAAAGTCTTATCTCCATTCACATTGTCCTTGAAAGTATAGTCTACAAATAAAGTATCACCATGAAACTCACCCGCAACTTCTCCTGTTCTAACAGTTGAAGGCGCGACTTTCATCACCATATCTCCAGCTAGTTTTCCGTTTTTCAGCGTATTCAGTTTTAAATCTATCGTATCCTTTTCATAAATTGCTTTATAGCATGCAGTGCTTACTACTGCTTCGCCTTCTGCTTTTACAGCTTCGGCGGCTTTTTGTTTTTCTTCATTTTTACAACTTTGCAATCCGATAACGGATAAAAGCAAACAAGACAAGGTTAGATTTTTCATAATTTCTTTTATTTCGTTGATCTTATAAAATTAAAGAAAAAAGATTTTCTTCTTACCATAATTTTATAAATTTTTAATTACAAATTCAGATCTTCTGTTCAACTCGTGTTCTTCTTCTGAGCACGATTCGTCTGTTTTGCATTTTACAATTGGCACCGATTCGCCATAACCTTTTGCAGAAACTCTTTTGGCATCAATTCCAGATTGGATGATAAATTCTCTTGTTGAATCTGCTCTTTTCTGAGATAAATCAGCGTTGTATTTTACGCTTCCTCGTGAATCGGTATGCGAGCCAATTTCGATTACCATTCCAGGATATTTTTTCATCAGTTCTACCACTCTTCCTAAAATTACTTTTGATTCTTTTCGAATATACCACAAATCGTAATCAAAGTAAATCGGATCTGTTTTAATGATTAAGCGGTCTTTGTCTTTTACAACATCTTTTTCCTTCTCTAAAATCTCTTTTACTTTTTCATTCTTTCTAATTTCAGCTGCTACGATTGCAGCTTCCTTGGCTTTTTTCTCCTTTTGTTTTAATTCAACCGCAGCCAAAGCCTCTTTTTTCTTGTTTTCTTCTTCTATAATAATTTCCTGCTTTCTCTTATTTTCAGCAATTAGTTTTTCTTCCTGTTTAATAACTTCTAAAGATTTCAATGCCAGCGAACCATCATTTACTTTGTCTCGAGTTTTGTCTAAAGTCAATGTTTTTGAAGCGTTGGTATAATTTTCTTTGAAAGCGCTAATTTTATATGAAGTCTCGCAAGCAACTGTAAAACTGAATTTTCCATCGGCAGAAGTCGTAATCGTATTTAAAGTTTTATTTTCTGAATCCTGCAATAATACGGTAGCGTTTTCTAGAGCCAATTGCGTATCAATATCCGTAATGGTTCCTGCAATAAACTGCTTGCAATCTTCAACAATAAGATCTTTTATTTCTTTAAATTGATAGATATCGTCGCTTCCTTTTCCTCCTTCTCTATTCGATGCAAAAAAACCTTCCTTTGTATTTGAATCTATGTAGAAAGCAAAATCATCTAAATTAGAATTCAGCGGAAGCCCCACATTTATAGGTTTTGAATATTCGTTTCCATTAATTTCAGACACAAAAACATCTAAAGATCCGTAACCTAAATGTCCGTCTGATGAAAAATATAATTTATGGTCTGCCGAGGCAAAAGGAAACTGCTCTCTTTTATTGGTATTAATTTCTGGTCCTAAATTTTTCGGAGTGTCAAATGCTCCTTTATTTATATTAACCGAATAAATATCAAAAGAGCCTAAAGTTCCAGGCATGTCTGAAGCAAAATACAATACTTTTTCATCTGCACTCAAAGCTGGATGTTCTACAGAATAATTAGCGCTATTGAATGGAAGCGATGTTACATTTGTCCATTTTCCTTCAACCAATTCTGCTTTAAAAATCTGAAGATTGGAGATTTTCTTATCGTCTTTCTTTTTTCTGCTTCCTTTAGAATTATTTCTGGTGAAATACATGGTTTTGCCATCTTTTGTAAAAACAGCATTCGATTCATGCATTCCCGTTTTTAATTCTTTAGCAAAATAATGAACGATAGAATCTGCCAAATTTATATTTTTTAGCGGAATCGTAACCAGATTTAAATAGGTTTCGTTGTCCCATTTGTATTTTTTATCAAATAAACCGGGCTTCAATTTTACTCCTGCAAAAACTAGATCTTGTTTGTATGTAACGGCTCCAAATTCAGAATTTGGTGTGTTGATCGCAAGGTTTTTAATTTCAAAACGCTTACCGATTGCGGTAACATTTTCTAAGGTTTTAAGCTCTCTTTCGAAATTGAGAATGTCTTCTGAATTATCCGATTTAGCATAATATTCTTTTAAATTGGCATTGGCATCGTCAACAGCATTTGTTGCTTTTAATGTCTGCGCGTATCTGAAATAATATTCCCTGTCCAGATTATTATTGTAATTATTGACTAAAAGACGATAATAACGTTGGGCTTTGACCAAATCATTGGTATAAAAATAAGAGTCCGCTAGATTTTTAATGACTTCTTGCGAAGGTCTTTCGTCTGCCAATTTTTGATATAAAATAATCGCTTCACTGTAATAGGTTTTATCAAAAAAACGTTTTGCTCTCGCCAATTCCTGATCTTGGGCACTTATAAACTGTATTGAAAATACGAATATAATAACGAATAATTTTTTCATATTTTTCATTTTAAAAGAATCTTGGAGATTTATCAAATCCTTTTCCTAACAAGTCCAAATCAAACAACAGCATAATTTCGTGCGTTCCCGAATTAAACTGGCCAAAGTTTGTAAGCGTATAATCATAGGCATAACCTACTCGCAGTGTCGGCGTGACATTGATATTGAATAGCGCACTTACTGAATCATCAATTCTGTAGGCCGCTCCAAATTCAAATTTTTCGTTATACAAAACATTCGCAGTAACATCTAAAGTTATAGGCGCTCCTTTTACAAATTTGGACAAAAATGCTGGTTTCAATTTCAGCTTATCATTCAGCTGAAAAACATATCCAGCCGTCAAAAAAGTGTGCATTTCTTCAGATCCAAAAGCGTTAACTCCTGATTTTTCTTCTATATAATCTGATTTCAGCAAATTCGGAACAGATAATCCCACATAGAGATTATCTCTGAAGTAGTAAGCTCCCACTCCAATATTGGGTTTTGTTGCATTTATATTTTGTGCAAAAGCAAAATCTGTATCAGGATCTGTAAATCGAAAACCGTTAAAATTGCTTTGCATGGATGAAAATCCTGCTTTTACACCCAAAGACAATTTATCCTTTTTGCTTAATTTTAAAACATACGCAAAATCGGCATAGACATTATTTTCTTTTTTAGCGCCGTCTCCGATATCATCTGAAACAAATGAGATTCCGGCTTCTATTTTGTCTGTAATGGCAGTGTGACCAAAAAAAGTAAATGTTTTTGGAGCGCCATAAGCACCAACCCATTGTGTTCTGTACAATCCTCCAAAATTCATCATGGCGGGAACTCCAGTGGCATACGCAGGATTGATGACGCTCATATTGTACATATAGTGCGTATATTCTGGATCTTGCTGCGCCGAAACGGATAAACAGAAAAGGAAATTTATAAGGAGTATTATTTTTTTCATTCGAAAACTATATTAAAAATGTAAAAAAGAGATTTATCGATTCAAATAAAGACGGCCTTGTTTGGGCGGTTTATTTTCTTTATTGAAATGCAGCACATAAAAATAAACTCCGTTGGGCGCGATACCTCCAGCGATACCGCTCTTTTCGTAATTTTTGCCGTCCCAAGCTGGTTTATTATTATCTCCTTTATACATTCCATTTCCATATCTGTTATATATTTCTAGTGTATAATTTGGATATAAAAATTCAATATCTTTTATCACAAACGAATCATTTACACCGTCTCCGTTTGGCGAAAATCCGTCTGGAACAAAGAAATCATACTGCTCGACCTCGCAATCCTGCAGTGAAACTTTTACTTCTTTATAATTTTCTGAAAGACATCTTGTGGTTTCATTTAAATCGTAACCATAATACGTTGCATTATGAACTAGTAATGTAGCTGAAGGCAATAAATTTCCATCTACAGCATCGTACCAGGCAACCGTTGAAGGAACATTTGTTTTAGCAGACAGATCACTTATTCTCGGATTTGCCAATCCGCAAAAATCTGATGTTTCGTTCATTTCTGGCGCTGGCGTATCATTTATAAGTACGGTAACTTTTGCTGGTTCTGAAGTACAGCCTTCTGCAGAGGTTTCTCTTACGTAATAATCTTCTGTTTTTAAAACATAATCAGCGGCAAGCGGCGTTGTTGCCATGGCTGCATTATACCATTTGTATTGAGTGCCTTTTGGTTCTAAGTTGGCAATTACGGCTCCATCAACTTTACAAAACTGCTGATCTATAACAATTGGTGCAGGCGGAATTGGATTTATTAAAAAATCGTCTGTAACATTAATTAAATTGACATCACAATTGGTAACTGTGTTGGTTAAATTCAATAATGTAATTTTTGTTGAACCTGTATTTAAAAGTAATTCTGCTGGAATAACAAAATCTAACTTTCCATTTGTCACAGCCTTGCTGACAGTTTGAACAGCAGAAGAATTACTTTCTGACAATATATACGAAATACTGGCATCGGTTAAATTTCCTAAACCAGAAACTGCTACCGTAACTGGAGCATTCAAACAGAAATCTTTAACCGCAGCTGTTACCGTTACTGCATTTGGCAACGGATTTATATTTAGATTCCCAGCAACATTGGCCGTATTGGTACACTGAGGCGCAGGATTTGTAATATTGGTTATACTATAAATGGTAATTACTGATAATCCGCTTCTTGCATTGAGGATTCCTGGAACTACGAAAGAAGCTTTTCCGCCAACCGACTGCATTTCTGCTGTTTCACCTAGAGCCAGATTGTCTCCATTTATATTATAAGAAATACGATAACGACCGTCAAGTAGCTGAGGCGCTGTAACTTGAATTGTCGCATCATCATTTTGACAAACTGGAAGCGATGCCAATGTAGCATTAGTTAAACGCGGCAATGGATAAATGGTTAAAATTGCTGAAAACGGACTAAAAATATCTGCACATAATCCTTTGCTTGTTGTAGAAACTATGCGGGTAACAGTAATAGTATATTCTCCAACTTGTTTAAAATAAGACGATCGTATGGGAAAGTTGAATACTCCATTTACAAAATTAGCCTTTGCAATTTCAGATCCTGATGCTCCTGGCCCAACAACAGTAAAACTAACATTATATTCTCCATTCGGAATAGGATCGGATCCTTGCGTAATTTGTGCCGAATAAGTTGCTGTTGCAATTTCAGATTCGCAGATATCTTTACTAACCACAATTTTTGATCCCGTGAAATCAAGTCTTTTTTCAAGCAAAATTTTTACAGTAGCATCTTTGTTTTCGCATATATTACTGTTAGGCTGAGCCAAAACGGTATATTTATAACTATATTCTCCCGGCCCATAATTATCAAACACTTCTTGAAGATTAATATTATGATCTGTTGGAGAAGTTAATCCTATACCTTCCCAAGTACCTCCTTTGTCCTCTTTTTCCAATTGGTCAAACAAATCCAAATCGGTATATCCAGCCAAATCGGTAGTTCCGCATAATTCTAAATGCGATGGTTCTCCTGCTTTTGGACCTCTCAAAATGGTCACTTGTACATTAGTCGATTTTTCATCTGGAGAACATGCCAATACAGCTGGTACGGTGTAGATAAAGTGAAGCGTGGTTTTTTCGTCTATATTTTCAACATCTATTATCGCATTTACAGGTGCGCCCGTGTCGGTTGTCCACCATCCATTTACGTGCGGCGGCATTACTTTACTGTCAAAAGCGGTAAAAAGATTAAATTTTTTGTCTTCGTTGCAAATCGTTGCTTCAGATCCTACTCCAACGTATGCACCAATTGTAATTGTAACTACAGCTTTGTTATCTGTACAACCCGAAGTTGCCGGAGCGGTGTATGTATAACGATAAGTTCCGCCTCCAAGGATATACTGCGCATTCAAAATACCAGTAGCAGGATTAAGTCCTTTCAAATTATTATTATCTGTCCATGTCCCACCTGGAACTGGCGAACCTCCTAATAAAGAAAATAAGTTTACCGCCTGATAAATCGGATTGGTGACATCGCAAATTAATTCGTTTACGTTGTCATCACCAGCGCATTGTGCGGTTAGTTTTGAAGGAAATACAGTAAAAAAAATAAAAAACAATACAAAATGTAGGTAGCTAATGTAGTTTTTTGCCATAGATTAAATTTTTGCTAAACATAAGAAAATATTTAACTAAAAAACTAATTTTTAACAAACTTATTTTCACAAAAAGAGCACAAATCTACATTACAGCATTATAAAACACGCTTTTACGATAAATTTAAAAAAATGTGATTTACTACTTTTTACAATTCATCTTCAAGCTTAAATCTAAATTTAATTACCAGACTATTTCGCTCTACCTCCATATTAATCCAAATATCATCTTCTGATTTTAGGAGATTATTTATTTGCTGCAAACTATATCTATAAGGCTGGGTACTATTAATGCTGACAATAACATCTCCTTTACGCAAACCGCATTTCTCAGCTGCCGAATTCTTGCGCACATTTACAATTTCGTAAACCGGTTTAAGAGCAAATTTATATTTAAAATTATTGTCGTTCTTATTTTTTTCCTGCAGCTCATCCATCGTCGAAGCAACTTGAACGGTTTCTAAATGCACCGTTTCCTGCACCCATTGCAGTCCGTTATGCTGAACTGTAATTCCGCTTTTATTATAGGTAAATGGCTCTCCAAACTTGCTGTTTCTTTTTAAGTACAGTTTTTTCCCTTTATAATCCAAAACCAAGGTAAATCGTTTCAACACTTCACCTCCAACAGAACCAATACGTCCTGGAACCATCTTAACGTTTCGAACCGAAATAGAATCAGGAAAAGAGACAATTGGTTTTTTAAAATCAAATTCATCGATCGAAATTTTATCAATTTTTGCGCGATGCCCTTCAATGTCGCCGCTAAATCCTTTTCCTAAGAAATCAGGAAAATTTTTATTTGGGAGTTTTATTTTATCGTTTTCAAAAATCCAGAAGGCATCACTATTTCCAATATCAATTAAAAGTTTTGCTGGAATCTCTTCATTATTAACTGTAGCGGTTGTCATAATATAAGGTTTTGCCCTTTCTACAGTTATCGGAACCATTTTAAACTTTTTGTCTAGTTTTTCCTGAAACTTATTGCTCTTAGCATGAACTATGATTTTCTTTTTCTGATAATTCACTTCGACAAAATTATTTCGAAAGAATTTATGCCCAATAATTCCGTTGACCGGAATTCCGATATGAGACGAAAGGTTGAAACTTTGATCCAGAATAATAAAAACCATATGGTCATCGGATTTCAGACCATGTGTTTCTAAAATGTTTTTCGTCGATTTTAAACCTTCAATTTCTTCCTCGCTTCCCAATCCGCGGAGTTTTATTTTGGCCACATTATTAAAGCTGACCTCCTGTTTTTCTTCCATACTAAATAGAATGGTTTCTTCGACACCAGAATCCAGAAGGAAATTCAGCTCTACTCCATTTACTTTTATAGGAATAAAAACAAGGTTATTAATCAATTTAAAAGGAATTGTAGCCCTAGTCGCATTGTTTTCCAATAAAAAATCGCCTTGTCCAAAAAGCAAAAAAGGTAAGAATAACCCAAAAAACAATACTTTATATTTTTTCATTGACAATATTTTATTATAAAATTAGTAAATATATTTATTATTGTTACATTTTTGGAAGTACCCTTATTGTTTACGTTAAATTCGAAAAAAAAATGCAAATTTGCACTTCAATAATTTATACTCATGCCGACAATTTCACACAAGGGAAAAAACATGCCCGAATCTCCGATACGCAAGCTGGCTCCTTTTGCAGATTTAGCAAAGAAAAAAGGACACAAGGTGTATCACTTAAACATTGGTCAACCGGATATCAAGACACCGGAAGTGGCCATCGAGGCGGTAAAAAGTATTGATTTGACTCTTATAGAATACAGTCCGTCTGCCGGATATGAAAGCTATAGAAAAAAATTAGCTCAATTTTACCAGCGCCAAAATGTAAACGTTAACACAGAAGACATCATTGTTACAACTGGTGGTTCTGAAGCCTTACTTTTTGCACTGGCCACAATTACAGATCCTGGAGACGAAATTATTATTCCAGAACCTTTTTATGCTAATTATCACGCGTTTGCTTCTTCTACAAGCGCAACTGTAGTGCCTCTTGTTTCTACTATTGAAACGGCATTTGCTTTGCCAAGCATTGATGAAGTCGAAAAGCTAATAACACCTAAAACAAAAGCCATTCTGATTTGCAATCCTGGAAATCCGACTGGATATTTATATTCTGAAGCCGAAATTAAACAGCTTGCCGGTTTAATTAAAAAACACGATTTATATTTAATCGCCGATGAAGTATATCGTGAATTTTTATACGACGGAGACGATGTGCATTTTTCTGTAATGAATCTAGAAGATGTACAGCAAAATGTAATCATGGTCGACTCTGTTTCGAAACGTTACAGCATGTGCGGAGCAAGAATTGGCTGTTTGGTAACTAAAAATAAAGATGTTTTGGCAACAGTAATGAAGTTTGCCCAAGCACGTTTGAGTCCGCCAACTATTGAACAGATTGCTTGCGAAGCTGCAATTGACACGCCTCAGAGTTATTTTGACGAAGTTATTGGTGAATACAAAGAACGCCGCGACACTTTAATTGCCGAATTAAACAAGATTGACGGTGTTATCGTAACAAAACCAAAAGGTGCTTTTTATTGTATTGCAGAACTTCCGATAGCAAATTCAGACGATTTTGCACAATGGCTTTTAGAAAGTTATGATTTAAATGGCGAAACGGTAATGATTGCGCCTGCCAAAGGTTTTTATTCTACACCAGGAATGGGACTTAATCAGGTTCGTATTGCTTATGTTTTAAATAAAAAAGATTTGGTTACGGCCGTAAATATTTTAAAGGAAGCTTTACAGGTTTACAACAACAGATAATCAGTTCGTTATAATAAAATTTTCAAAAGACAATAGCCATTTCGTTATTGTCTTTT
Source organism: Flavobacterium erigeronis (assembly GCF_054075165.1). Classification (NCBI taxonomy): domain Bacteria; kingdom Pseudomonadati; phylum Bacteroidota; class Flavobacteriia; order Flavobacteriales; family Flavobacteriaceae; genus Flavobacterium; species Flavobacterium erigeronis. The sequence goes on from NZ_JBSKGP010000004.1 coordinate 201,878, forward strand.
GTGTTTTAAATCCTGTTATTTAAAATGTAAATTGAATTATAATCAAAAACGATCAATTAAATCCTAAAAACCATAGAAAAGGTTTCCCATTTATTAATTATCTTTACCGCCTTAAAAAAGGAATACACATACTAATAGTAGTTTTTAATGATAAACAACGAAGAATTTTTAGACGAAATAGGAGACAATCACTTTAGCAGTAATGCAAAAAATCCTCTAAGAGAAGATGCTTTTGATATAACTGACGAAGAAAAAATAGAAAAAATTAAAAAAGATGTTGAAAGCATTCTGCAAACTTTAGGAATGGATTTGACTGATGACAGCATTAAAGGAACTCCAAACCGAGTTGCTAAGATGTTTGTAAAGGAAATTTTTGGTGGTCTTAACCCAGCAAAACAGCCAAAAGCTTCTACTTTTGACAATAATTATAAATATGGCGAAATGCTTGTAGAAAAAAACATTACGGTTTATTCTACTTGCGAACACCATTTACTGCCAATTATCGGACGTGCTCACGTAGCGTATATCTCAAGCGGACGCGTTATCGGTTTATCAAAAATGAATCGTATCGTTGAATATTATGCAAAAAGACCTCAAGTTCAAGAGCGTCTTACTATGCAGATTGTTCAAGAACTGCAAAAAGCTTTAGGAACAGAAGATGTTGCCTGCGTTATCGATGCGAAACACCTTTGCGTAAATTCTCGCGGAATTAAAGATATCGAAAGCAGCACTGTAACTTCTGAATTCGGAGGAAAATTCAAAGACGCACAAACGAAAAGAGAATTTCTTGACTACATAAAATTAGATACTCAATTTTAAAATTTGATTAATCATTAAATAGATTAATGTTTTTTAAAATCAAAATTTAAACAAATTACAACAAGCAAAACTATGCCTCTATATACAAGTCAGCCTTTAAAAATATACAATTCGCTTTCGGGTGAAAAAGAAGATTTCAAACCCATCCATGATGGAAACGTTGGAATGTATGTTTGTGGACCTACGGTATATAGCAATGTTCACTTAGGTAACGTGAGAACTTTTATGTCTTTTGATGTAATCTTCAGATATTTTCTGCATTTGGATTATAAAGTTCGTTATGTTAGAAATATTACCGATGTTGGACATATCGTAGATGATGTGGATGAAGGTGAAGATAAAATTGCTAAAAAAGCACGTTTGGAGCAATTGGAACCAATGGAAGTGGTACAGCGCTATACTGTAGATTTTCATAATATTCTAAAAGCATTCAATTTTTTGCCTCCAAGTATCGAACCTACAGCAACTGGACATATTATTGAGCAGATTGAAATTATCAAAAAAATTATCGATAAAGGTATTGCTTATGTTGCCAACGGATCTGTATATTTTGACGTTGTAAAATATAACGAAACCAATAATTACGGTATCTTAAGCGGTAGAAATATCGACGATATGCTGGCAAATACTCGTGATCTTGACGGACAGTCCGATAAAAGAAATCCGCAGGATTTTGCGCTTTGGAAAAAAGCTGAGCCAGAACATATCATGAGATGGCCTTCTCCTTGGAGCGATGGTTTCCCAGGATGGCACTTAGAATGTACTGCAATGAGTACTAAATATCTTGGAAATCATTTTGATATTCACGGAGGCGGAATGGATTTAAAATTCCCTCACCACGAATGCGAAATCGCTCAAAATGAAGCTTGCACGGGTCAGGCTCCGGTAAATTACTGGATGCATGCTAATATGCTTACTTTAAACGGAAAAAAAATGGCAAAATCGACTGGAAATAATATTCTTCCAGGTGAAATTCTTAGTGGTGACAACACTATTCTAAGCAAACCCTTTTCTGCTTCGGTAACTCGTTTTTTCATGCTTCAAGCACATTACAGAAGTATTTTAGATTTTTCTGATGATGCAATTGTTGCCGCTGAAAAAGGATACAAAAGATTAATGGAAGCACTTGATGCTTTACCAAATCTTACTGCAGGAGCTTCTAGTTCTATAGATTTTGCTGCATGGAAACAGCTTTGCTACGATGCAATGAATGACGATTTCAATACGCCAATTTTAATTGCGCAGTTGTTTGAAGCGGTTCGTTATATCAATTTATTAAAAGATGGCAAAGAAACTATTTCTGCTACTGATTTAGCTGATTTCCAAACAGCAGTAAATGCTTTTGTATTTGATGTTTTAGGTCTTAATGACGATAAAGCCGCTGATGCAGATAGCGATAAACTAGACGGTGTAGTAAATATGCTTATCGGAATGAGAAATCAAGCTAGAGCCGATAAAAACTTTGCTCTTTCTGACCAAATTCGCGATCAGTTAATTGCATTAGGAATTCAGCTGAAAGACGGAAAAGAAGGAACTACGTTTAGTATTCAGTAAAAAAAGTATTCAGTGTTCAGTTTTTTTTTAGTGATCAGCTATAGATTAACAACTAAAACAGAAGATACTAAGAATTGATTATCTAAATGATTTATCATTTTATATTTTTTTACTGAACACTAAAAAAACTGAACACTGAACACTAAATTATGAAATTTCTAATCTATCCGTTTGTACTGCTGGTTCGTTTTTATCAAACTGCCATTTCACCGTTTACACCTGCTTCCTGCAGATTTGAGCCGACATGTTCGACTTATATGATTCAGGCGCTGCAAATTCACGGATTGTTTTATGGCGGATATCTAGGCATTAAACGTATTTTAAGTTGTCATCCTTGGGGAAGAAGCGGATACGATCCTGTGCCAGAAAAGAAATGCAGTCACAAACATTAACTTTTTAGAAAACGGAACTTTACATTAAATATTTATTTTTACAGATACAAAAACATTCATACATGACACACGCCTTAAATTTAGTTTGGAATCCTTCTGAGGGAATCAACTTAGGATTTTTTATGATTCGCTATTACAGCTTAATGTTTGTAATTGCTTTTGGTTTAGGATGGTTCCTAATGAAAAAGATTTTCGAAAGAGAAAACGAGTCGATTGAAAAACTAGATTCTTTATTTGTTTGGACGGTTCTAGCAACTTTAATTGGAGCACGTTTAGGTCATGTTTTCTTTTACGATTGGGAATATTTCAGAAATCATTTATTAGAGATTTTCCTTCCTTTTAAATTTGAACCAGAATTCCAATTTACAGGTTTCCAAGGATTAGCAAGTCACGGAGCTGCCATTGCAATTATTATTGCCATGTATTATTACAGCAAAAGAATCTTAAAACGTTCATTATTATGGATTTTAGATCGTGTGGTTATTCCAGTTGCAAGCGGTGCTATTTTTGTTCGTTTGGGGAATTTCTTTAATTCTGAAATTATTGGTCACGAGACTTCATCTGCATTCGGAATACGATTTTTACACGATACATTCAGCAAAGCCGAAGCAGTTCAAAAAACAGGAATTGCGGATCCAAAACAAGCATATAATGCAATAGCAACAGATCCGAAATTTGCAACTCTACTTGCAGAAGTGCCATCGAGACATCCTACTCAATTGTACGAAGCAATTTGTTATGTTTTTGTTTTCGCTATCTTATTCTTTTTATACTGGAGAACAAATGCAAGACTTAAATCTGGACTTCTATTCGGATTATTTTTAGTGCTTTTATTTGTTGTTCGTTTTATTGTAGAATTTGTAAAAGAAAGCCAGGGCGGTTTTGAAAACGAATTAGGCTTATTCTCAACAGGTCAATGGTTAAGTATTCCATTTATTATTATTGGACTTTTCTTTATAATAAGAGCACAGAGAAATCCATTGGCAGAAGCATAAATTATTTAAAAAAATAAAACACAAAAATCCTAAATTCTAATTTATTCAAAATAGAATTTAGGATTTTTTTTATAAAGTATTTTATTGAACTTGGAAAGTTCAAATATTTATAGCTAGTAATTACACAGCATTCTATTCGACCCCTTCAGGGTCGAATGCTACCTTAACAAACGATATCTATAAACATTTGAATCCTTCGGATTCTGATGCTTGTAATCGAACCTGAAAGGTTCAAATGTTTATAGCGAATTAATCGTGGATTGTTTTACGACCCCGAAGGGGTCGTATGCTACCTTAACAAACGATATCTACAAACATTTGAATCCATCGGATTCTGATGCAAAAAAACATTCAACAAAGAAAATATCCAATATCTCACGCATTAGACATTTTCTATTTACAATTGATACGCAATACCAAATTCAATATTCTTTGTATTATAACCTGCATTACTGCTTCCTAAACCTGCATTAGAAACATGCCTTACGCTCGGGCGAACATCAAATTGCAATTTCTGATAATTTGCTGTAAAACCTAATGCAAAAACATCTGCAAAAGCAAAACCTTTAGACATTCGTTCTGTTTCTGTATCTGTAATCATCGGCCCAATACTTCCTAAAGCATAAAACGAGCATACTTTACCCATAGGTTTACGAATTAAAAAACCACAATTAAGCACATATTCTCGAACGTCTTTTAATTGCGCATACTCATCTCTTTTTTGCTGATAATTTGGCGTTTCAGGTTTAACAAAATAGAAATTCAACAATTGATGCTTCCCAAAGTTAATCTCAGGCTGAACCAATATTTGATACTGAAAATGTTTTGTTTCTTTTAAATTATAACATATCTGAAGTTTATAAAAGTGATTTGTAAACGTATAGTTTCTATTGTTAAATTCACTTCCAAAGCCATAATTAAATCCGAGGGAGAAATGCGAATTATTCTGCTGTGCCGTCATTTTTAAAGCAAGAAGAAACAGTAAGCTTAAAAGTAATTTTCTTGTCATAAATTGTTTTGAAATTCTATTTAAATATAGCACAAAAAAAAGATCCAGCTCGCGCTGGATCTTTTTATATAATCAAAACAGTAATTATGCTTTATTGTGTTTGTCTTCGATTGTATGTTTCTCATCATTAGAAATCGTATCAACCAATACTGGAGTTGCGATGAATAATGAAGAATAAGTACCAACGATAATACCAATTAACATTGCGAAGATAAATCCTCTGATAGACTCTCCACCGAAGATAAACATCGTTAATAATACGATGATCATCATTAATGAAGTATTCAATGTTCTTGATAATGTAGTATTAATAGAAGCGTTTACGATATCTTCGAAGCTACCTTTACGGTTTCCGATGATAAACTCTCTCACCCTGTCAAATACAATTACCGTATCGTTCATAGAATAACCAATTACAGTTAAGATCGCAGCGATAAAGTGCTGATCCATTTCCATGTGGAATGGCATGAATTTGTAGCATAAAGAGTAGATTCCTAATACAAAGATAACGTCGTGAGCAACAGCTGCAATCGCACCTAATGAATATTGCCATTTACGGAAAGATACCATTAAGTATAAGAAAATAACCGCCATCGCACCAAGAACTGCCCAGTAAGAGTTAGTTTTGATATCTTCAGAAATAGAAGCTCCAACTTTAGACGCTTGTAATACACCTACTGTTTTACCATTATAAGAGTTGGTAAATTTATCGTAAGAAGTATTTGGGAAATATTTCTGTAAAGCAGCATATAATTTTTGGTTCACTTCCTCATCGATAGCTACACCATCTTCTTTAATTTTATATTTGGTTGTGATTTTCAACTGATCATCATCACCTAAAATTTTAGCTTCAACCGGAGTACCAAAAGCAGCAGACAATTCATCTGAAACTGCAGTTGCATCAACTGGTTTTTCAAATTTAACTTGAAATGTTCTTCCTCCAACAAAATCAACACCTTCATCTAATCCGTTAACGAAGAAGATAGAAACTAAACTTACTACTGTTACAATAGTAGAGAAGATATAAGTGAATTTTTTAACTTTAATAAAGTCAAAGTGGAAGTTTGTAAACCAGTTTTTAGTAATATTTGTAGAGAAAGTTAAATCTGCTTTTCCTGCAATGTTTCTGTCAATAAAGATTCTAGCAATAAAGATTGATGTAAACAATGAAGTTACGATACCAATTAATAATGTTAATGCGAAACCTTTAATTGGACCTGTACCGAAAATAAATAAGATCGCTCCAGTTAAAACGTGAGTAACGTTAGCATCAATAATAGAACGCATTGCACCATGCCATCCGTAAGAAGCTTGAACTGCTTCTGAAAGTGATTTACCTTCACGCAATTCTTCTTTTGCTCTTTCGTAGATAATAATGTTCGCATCTACCGCAGTACCCAATGTTAATACGATACCTGCAATACCTGGTAATGTTAATACAAAACCAAAACTTGCCATAATTCCGAATAAGAATAGTAAGTTTAATAATAATGCAAGGTTAGCATACCAACCAGCTTTACCATAATAGAATACCATCCAAACACAAACTAATAAGAAACCTAATACAGAAGAAATTGTACCTGCATCAATAGCTGCTTGTCCTAAAGATGGACCAACAACAGTTGATTGGATAATATCTGCAGAAGCTGGTAATTTACCTGCATTTAATACGTTAGCTAAATCTTTAGTTTCAGCTACATCAAATGAACCTGTAATCTCAGATCTTCCTCCAGCAATAGGACCGCTTGTAACACCTGGAGCAGAATATACGATATCATCTAATACAATAGCAATGTAGCTTTTTTGAGCGAATGCTCTTCCTGTAAGTTCTTCCCAAACTTTAGCACCTTGGCTGTTCATTTGCATAGAAACTGCAGGTTTACCCATTTGGTCAAAAGTATCTTTTGCATCAGTTACAACACCACCGCTCATTGCTGGGTTATTGTCTCTGTTACCTTTTAAAGCGTATAATTCAACAGCTTCGATATCTGCTGCGTTTTTAATATCTTTTGCTTTAGGATCTTTAATAGTTGTTGGCTTACTCCATACAAATTTTGCATAGTGTTGGTCAGCAGCTAATAAAACTCTAATTTCTGGTCTTTTGAAATAATCATTGATAGCAGCAGTATCTTTAGGAGCGAAGTAACCTAAAACTGGTCCGCCACCTTGAACGATCATTTTATCAAATAAAGGATTGTTTCCTTTTTTAACTTCTGAAGAATCTTTAGCATCAGTTAATAATGCATTCAATGAATCTTTAGCAACTGTTTTAGTTTCAGTCTTTTTAACTTCAGTTTTCTTTAAAGCTTCGTTTGCTGATACTAAGAAATTACCAATTTCTTCAACTTTATAAGTTTCCCAGAACTCTAATTGAGCTTTTCCACCTAATAATTTTTTAATTCTATCAACATCTTTAGCACCTGGAAGCTCTACTAAGATTCTTCCTGTTTCTCCTAATTTTTGAATGTTTGGCTGTGTAACACCAAATTTGTCGATACGCTCTCTTAATACTTTAAAAGCACTTTCTACAGACTCATCAACTTTTCTTTTGATAACTTTTTGAACCTGCGCGTCAGACATTTGAAAATCTACACCACCTTCTCCTTGAAGACTTCTGTTTGCGAAGATATCTGGAGATGCTAATTTTACAGAACCTTTTGAGTTTGCTTCAAAAGCTTCAAAAAACTTATTTAAATACGTTTTGTTTCCTTCTAAATTTGCAGAAGCATCAGCTAACGATTTATTAAATACTGGGTTTTTAGAGTTGTTAGCTAAACCTTTTAAAACATCTTTAATAGAAATTTGAAGAATCACGTTGATTCCTCCTTCTAAGTCAAGACCTTTGTTTAGCTGTTTGTTTTTCACTTCGTTATAAGTGAAATCAGTAAAACCAAGATTTAATACTTTTTCTTTACCAATAGAATCTAAGTATTTCAGCTCTTTATCAGGATTATCTCCTGCAAAAGCTTTAGCTTCACTTTTGACACTATTTGCCACAAAAGTGAATGATAGTTGGTAAATACTTACCAATGCAAATAGAATTGCGAAAAATTTAATAAGTCCTTTATTCTGCATTATTACTAAAAATTAATTATGTTTTATTTTTGTTTTTGTTTTAAAGTCCCATAAAATAAGCCCTGACATGATTTTTTAAAACAAAAATACGAGATCACGAATTACCAATTTTTTTTTAAACCGAGCAAATATATTATTTACGAAAATATTAACCAATTTATTTATTAATTAATCTCAAAAAAAAAGCTGCAAAAGTGCAGCTTCTTTTCTTTTTTGCGGTTTTTATTATACTAATATGGATTTCAAGGCATCATTCATACTTCGAACTGCATCTGCACTTTTGGCAAATAATGCTTTTTCCTGATCATTTAAATTTATATCTAAAATTTCTTCGACTCCATTTTTACCAATTATACACGGTACACCTATGCAAATATCATTCTGTCCATATTCACCTTCAACAAAAACAGAACAAGCAATCATTTTCTTTTGATCGTTTAAAATACTATCAACTAGATACGCCACAGAAGCTCCAGGAGCATACCATGCCGAAGTTCCTAAAAGACCAGTAAGAGTTGCTCCTCCTACCATCGTATCTGCTGCAACTTTTTGCAAGACTTCTTCTGAAAGAAATTCTGTTACTGGAATCCCGTTGTAAGATGCCAGACGCGTTAACGGAATCATAGTTGTATCACCATGACCTCCTATTACCATTGCCGAAATATCATTTGCAGGTTTATCTAATGCCAATGAAAGATACGTTCTAAAACGAGAACTATCCAAAGCACCACCCATACCTATAATTCTATTTTTTGGAAGACCTGTAGCTTTTAAAGCCAAATAAGTCATAGTATCCATTGGATTGGAAACTACAACAATAATGGTATCTGGAGAATACTTCAACACATTCTCAGCAACTGTTTTTACAATTCCTGCATTGATGCCGATTAATTCTTCTCTTGTCATTCCTGGTTTTCTCGGAATTCCTGATGTAATTACAACTACATCACTTCCAGCAGTTTTAGAATAATCATTGGTAACTCCAGAAACTTTGGTATTAAAACCTGTGTTTGTAGCACACTGGGTAATATCCAACGCTTTACCTTCGGCAAAACCTTCTTTAATATCCAACAATACTACTTCACTTGCAATTCCTCTATAAGAAATAACATCTGCACATGTAGCTCCAACATTTCCTGCTCCTACAATGGTAACTTTCATATTTTTTACTTTATCGGTTATTAATTTATTTTTTGTCTCTTCCTTAAAAAGACAATTCGTTTAATTGTCTAGTAAATTTAAACAATTAAACGAATTGAAATTATTAATTTTTCATTTTATGCGTCAATATTTGCATAAACTGCATTTTTCTCGATAAACTCTCTACGTGGCGGTACTTCATCACCCATTAGCATAGAGAAAACTTGATCTGCTTCTGCAAGGCTGTCGATATTTACCTGACGTAAAGTTCTAAAGTTTGGATCCATTGTAGTTTCCCACAATTGCTCTGCGTTCATCTCTCCAAGACCTTTATAACGTTGAATATTGGCACTTCCACCCATTCTTTCGTTAGCCTGATCACGCTGAACATCATTCCAAGCATATTCTTTTTTATTTCCTTTTTTAACTAAGTATAAAGGTGGTGCTGCTATATATACGTGACCTTCTTCGATTAGTTCTTTCATGAAACGGAAGAAGAACGTTAATATTAAGGTAGAAATGTGGCTACCATCGACATCGGCATCACACATGATGATTACCTTGTGATATCTTAGTTTTTCAAGATTAAGCGCTTTACTGTCTTCTGCAGTTCCTACTGTAACTCCTAAAGCGGTAAAGATATTTCTAATCTCTTCATTTTCGAATACTTTATGATGCATCGCTTTTTCAACATTCAAAATCTTACCACGTAATGGCAAAATTGCTTGAAAGTTACGATCACGCCCTTGTTTTGCTGTTCCACCAGCCGAATCTCCCTCGACAAGGTAAACCTCACATCTTGCAGGATCTTGCTCAGAACAATCAGATAATTTCCCTGGCAATCCTCCACCGCCCATAACAGTTTTACGCTGTACCATCTCACGCGCTTTTTTCGCTGCGTGACGTGCCTGAGCTGCTAAGATTACTTTTTGGATAATCAATTTTGCATCATTTGGATTTTCTTCCAAATAATTCTCTAACATTTCTCCAACCGCCTGAGAAACTGGAGAAACAACCTCTCTGTTTCCAAGCTTGGTTTTTGTTTGCCCTTCAAATTGAGGTTCTGAAACTTTAACCGAAATAATCGCTGTTAATCCTTCACGGAAGTCATCTCCAGCAATTTCGAATTTTAATTTATCTAATAAACCAGAAGCATCTGCATATTTTTTAAGCGTTCTTGTCAAACCACTTCTAAAACCTTGCAAGTGCGTACCTCCTTCGTGTGTATTGATATTATTTACGTAAGAGAAAATATTCTCTGTATAGCTTGTATTGTAGATTAAGGCAACCTCAACTGGAATTTCGCCTTTATCATTATCCATACTAATAACGTGCGAAACAATTGGCTCACGGTTACCATCTAAATAACGAATATATTCTTTTAGACCTTCATCAGAATGAAATACTTCGCTTCTGAATTCGCCTTTTTCATCAACTTCTCTTTTATCTGTAAACGTAATTGTGATTCCTTTATTAAGGAAAGAAAGCTCACGCATACGTGCAGAAAGTGTATCATAAGAAAACTCAGTTGTCTGAGTAAAGATTGTATCATCTGGAAAGAAAGTCTGACGAGTACCTCTTTTATCCGTTTCTCCAATTTGTTTTACTGGATATAAAGATTTTCCTCTTTCGTATTCCTGCTCATAAATCTTACCTTCTCTAAATACAGTAGATTTCATGTGAACAGAAAGGGCGTTTACTACAGAAACCCCAACTCCGTGAAGACCTCCAGAAACTTTATATGAATCTTTGTCGAATTTACCTCCCGCACCAATTTTAGTCATTACAACCTCAAGTGCAGAAACTCCTTCTTTTTTATGCAAGTCAACTGGAATACCACGACCATTATCTTCAACAGTAACAGAACCATCCTCGTTTATTGAGACACTAATAGTATCACAATGCCCTCCCATCGCCTCATCAATAGAGTTATCAACAACCTCGTAAACTAAATGGTGTAGTCCTCGAACCCCTACATCACCAATATACATCGACGGACGCATTCTTACGTGCTCCATCCCTTCTAATGCCTGAATACTATCTGCTGAATAATTGTTCTTCTTGATTTCTTCGCTCATATAATTTATTCTAATAAATGTATTTATGTCTAACACGCAAATATATAAAAATGCAGGCTATATAACCAGTAAATTAAACGTTAAAGCATGCAAGTTATCAACAGAAACTTCAATTTAAATTCCAATCTCAAACTTTTGCGCTAAAAATTCCAAATTCCAACGCTTAAATAATAAAGATACTGTAAAAAAACTAAAAATCCGAAACAGAAACTGTTTCGGATTTTATACTATTTCCCAAATTGGACTTTGGAATTATTATTGAGATTTCAACACAATTGGAATTTGGAATTTATTTTATTGGAATTTCATTTTAAGCAATAACATTAGCCTTCACACCTTCAAAATTCCCTTTTAAGTGCGCTGCATTTGCTCTTCCGCTTGGATCAAGGTTTTCTTGCCATTTCGGAATCCATTTACGAACAGTTTGCGCCGCACTGACCTGCGGATAGAATTTATGAAAAATCGATCTGTACAGATACGCTTCTTTAGTCGTTGGAGAGTTATATGGAAATTCCGCACTTGCTCCCGCCAATTGCTCATCTGTAACTTGCGAAGAACAGTATTTAATCAATTCATCAACCCAATTGTATCCTACCCCATCAGAAAACTGTTCTTTCTGGCGCCATAAAACTTCTGAAGGCAAATAAGGATCTTCTGGAGTATCGAAAGCTTTTCTTAAAATATATTTTTCAACTCCATCATAATTTTTTGGCTGTTTTTCTTCTGTTTTAATTCGAATGGCCACATCTAAAAATTCGGTATCCAAAAACGGAATACGAACTTCTAATCCATTTGCCATTGTCGTTTTATCTGCACGCAGTAAATCGGCTGTAAACAGCTTCTGCACTCTTTCGATAGTTTCATCTTGAAATTCTTCTTCAGAAGGCGCATTTCTAAAATATAAATGCCCTCCAAAAACTTCATCTGCCCCTTCGCCCGACAAGATTACTTTTATGCCTTGATCTGCAATTGCTTTAGAAAGCAAATACATTGGAACACCTGAACGCACAGAAATGATATCGTATGTTTCAATATGATAAATGACGTTCTCCAAAACTTTAACTCCTTCTTCAACAGAGAAATGAATTTCGTGATGTTCTGTTCCTAAAAATGCTGCCGCCTTTCTGGCCGAAATATTGTCTGGCGCGTCAGCATCTAATCCGATAGAAAAAGAATGCAGTTTTTCTCCCTTTTCTTTTAGCAATCTCGAAGTGATTGCCGAAATCAAAGATGTATCCAAACCTCCTGACAGCACAACTCCTAGAGGCACTTCTGCCAATAGACGTTTGCGAGTAGCCTGAATCAGACTTTCGCGAATCAATTCTAAATCTAACGCTTGAGTTGCTTTTTTATGATCTTCGTATTCTGGATGATAATATTTTACAAAACCTGTTTTTGCAGTATAATAATGTCCTGGAGGAAAAGTAGAAAACGATTTGCACTGGTCGGCAATAGATTTCATTTCTGAAGAAAAATAAATTCTTCCTCTTTCGTCTAAACCATAATATAAAGGTTTCACTCCAATCGGATCGCGACCTGCAATATATTTATCACCGTCAACAACCACAAAAGCAAAATCTCCGTCTAATTTATTACAGAAATCGTATCCGAATTCTTCATAAAGATGAACAATCACTTCCGAATCTGATTCAGTTCTGAAAGTATGATTTTTTAAAACCGTATTTTTAAGTTCCTGATAGTTATAAATTTCACCATCATGAATCATCCAAGCTTTATCAGTACCTTGAATTGGCTGTTTCCCAGAAGTAAGATCAATAATCGACAAACTTTCATGGCATAATATACTGCCATTTTCCATAATGTGAATATCGCTTTCATCAGGGCCGCGGTGCGACATTCTTTCAGAAAGTTCTTTTACTAGTTTGGGGTCTTTTCCTTTACCAATTACAGCTAATAATCCAGACATAATCTTTTATTTTATTATTCTATTTCCTCTAGTGTTCAAAATATAAATTGAACATTAAAAAATCATTAAAATTTTTCAGCGAAAGCAAAACTATGTATTAATTTTTGCTTTCAGCTATTAAATTGATTAAAATATTTAGAATTCAGTATCAATTCAGCAGATTTCAAATATATTAAAAGAAAGTCAAACAACTGTATTTGAAAGTGTGCAAACTTTTTCAAATCCTATTATTTAACATCTTTAGACAAGAAAAACGCTCTCGGCTAGAGAACGTTTTTCCTAAAAAATATATACTAATTCTAAAAATTAAACTCTTTTTTATGCTTTAACGTAAGCATCATCGTGAACATTGGCAACTGCTCTTCCTGATGGATCGTTTAGGTTTTTGAAAGCTTCATCCCACTCCAAAGCAATTTTTGTACTACAAGCCACACTTGCTTCTTGAGGAACGCATAATGCTGCTGCATCGCTTGGGAAATGTTCTGTGAAAATAGAACGGTAATAATACTCTTCTTTTGAAGTTGGTGTCTGCAATGGGAATTTGAATCTTGCGTTTGCCAATTGCTCGTCTGAAACTTCTCTTGCCACTACTTCTTTCAAAGTATCAATCCAGCTGTACCCTACTCCATCAGAAAATTGCTCTTTTTGTCTCCAAGCCACACTTTCTGGAAGCATATCTTCAAAAGCTTTACGAACAACCCATTTTTCCATTGGGTGCTCTTTGTTGATCATTTTATCTTGTGGGTTGATGCGCATGGCAACATCCATAAATTCTTTATCTAAGAATGGAACACGACCTTCAATTCCCCAAGCTGCTAAACTTTTGTTTGCACGTAAACAGTCGTACATGTGAAGTTTTCCTAATTTACGAACGTTTTCTTCGTGGAATTCTCTTGCGTTTGGCGCTTTGTGGAAATATAAATATCCTCCGAAAAGCTCATCTGCCCCTTCTCCTGAAAGAACCATTTTGATTCCCATAGATTTAATAACTCTCGCCATTAACCACATTGGAGTCGAAGCTCTAACCGTAGTTACGTCATACGTTTCTAAGTTGTAAATTACATCACGAACTGCATCTAAACCTTCTTGGATTGTAAATTTAATTTCGTGGTGAATAGTTCCAATATGATCTGCTACTTTTCTCGCTGCCGCTAAATCTGGCGAACCTTCTAATCCAACTGAGAAAGAGTGCAATTGCGGATACCAAGCATCTGTAGTATCATCTGACTCAATTCTTTTTTGAGCGAATTTTTTAGCTACAGCTGAAGTAATAGAAGAATCTAAACCTCCAGAAAGTAAAACCCCGTAAGGAACATCACTCATTAATTGTCTGTGAACCGCAGCTTCTAGCGCTTCTTTAATTGCAGGAATGCTTGTTTCGTTGTCTTTTACTGCATCATATTCTGTCCAGTCTCTTTTGTACCATTGTACAAATTCTCCGTCTTTGCTTGACAAGTAGTGTCCTGGAGGGAATAATTCGATTTTTGTACAATATCCTTCTAAAGCTTTTAATTCAGAAGCTACATAAAAAGTTCCGTGCTGATCCCATCCAATATACAATGGAATGATTCCCATATGGTCACGAGCCACAAAATATTCATCTTTATCAACATCGTAGATTGCGAATCCGAAGATTCCGTTTAATTCATCAACGAAGCTTACTCCTTTTTCTTTGTATAAAGCCAAAATAACTTCACAGTCACTTTCTGTTTGAAAGTTGTATTTGCCTGCAAATTGTTTACGCAGCTCTCTGTGGTTGTAGATTTCCCCATTTGCTGCCAAAACCAATTTTTTATCTTCTGTAAATAAAGGTTGTTTTCCAGACGCTGGATCTACAATAGCCAAACGCTCGTGAGAAAGAATTGCTTTATCATTGCTGTAAATTCCGCTCCAGTCTGGTCCGCGGTGACGAATGATTTTTGACATTTCTAATACTTGAGGTCTTAACGCTTCGGCTTTTTGTTTAAGATCAAAGGCACATACAATTCCACACATAATTCTATATTTTTATTTTTTAAATTTTAATTTGATAGGGCAAAGATGGAGTATTAGTTACAATTGAAAAACACAAACCTTGATTTTAATTTCAATTTAAAACCATAATTAAGCATTTACATATAAAATGTAAAATTTTGATATCAAAAAAAGCTTGAAACTTGAAAATTTCAATTTCGAACAGAAAATTGCTTTAAAACTGAAAGTTTTAATCAAATTTTTAAATTAATTTTTGAGTTATTTCTTTATGAATGAAAGATTCGTAAAGAGAAGAAGAAAAGTTGTTTTGGAATTATAGTTTATGCAAGAACATAGTATTTGTCATTTCCTAATTCCGAGTGAAGATCTAAAGTAATAATCTCGCAAAGTCGCTAAGACGCAAAGTTTCTTAATTGAAGGAATGGTCGGATTTAAATTACGTAACCTTTGTCAAAGTTTGAAACTTTGACAAAGGTGATGACGAAGTGAAACTTACTCTACACTTTCTATAGTATAATGCGTCTTATTAATTTCAAATTGAAAACCAGCTTTATTCCCCATCAAATGTGCTCCAAGCGGAGATTGCGGAGACAGCGCAATAACATTAATTCCGTCAATAGCGATTTTTGGAAGTGCAACACTTACATATAAATAAATGCCGTTGGCTTTTACCAAACTCCCTAAACTGATATTTTCTGTAATTTTTGAAGGGTCAATTTTTTCTAAGATTGAGATTTGAGCAATTGCTTCCTTCAATTTATTCGTAAGCTTTTCCTGTTCGATATGCATCATCGACAAAGCCGTTTCGTGCTTATCGCCGGCAGAACCTTTGGCATCGTTTTTAGAATCTTCGGTTAAGTTCGAAATCATGTCTTTAAAAACATCGATTCTATCTTGAACCATTTGAGTATAATGAGAGTATATTTTTTCTTTGAAGTCCATAGTTAATTTTGCCACGAAGGTGCTAAGACACAAAGATCGTTAAAAAGCATTTAAATATCTTACTGCCTAAAGAATTTCTATTTTTACAATTACAAAAATTTAAAAAGCCACAAATTCACGAATTTACTCCAAAAAATCCATGAATCCGTGGCTTAAAAAAAAGGCACTTCTATATTAATATACTCTTTGTGCCTTAGTGTCTTTGTGGCTCAACGTTCTTAAAAATCAAATTTATAATTAGCTCCTCCAAGAATCTGGAATCCTTGCACCGGATAATTTAACCATTTTTGATAAGCTTGATTTCCAATATTATTTGCTTTCAAGAAAAACGTTAAACGCTCGCTGAATTTATAACCAACATGAGCATTCGCATCAAAGTAGCTTTTAAGCGTTGTAATGACTGGATCAACTGTTAAATTTAAATTCGATTGCATATCTTTTCTTTCGCCCACATAAAACACATTCAATCCTGCGTACCATTGCTTAGTAATACTAACGTCTAAAGTTGAACTTAATTTCATTGACGGCAAATTCCATGCTTCGACATTATTATCTGTACTATAACTATTAAAAGTTCCGTTGATTCCGAAAGTTACATTCTGAGAAAAATCGGCTTTTAATTCTCCGTAGAAACGAAAAGTTCTAATATCTTCATAAACTACCCCAAATGAGTTTCCGAAAGCGTAATCTTCGTTTGTAATAACTTCAGTATAATCATTGGCTTTAAATAAGGCTTTATCTTTTTCATTTAAATAAGAAGCAGTCAAGTTATAATTAACATTATTAGCCAATTTTCCTTTTAATCCAGCAAATACATTATACTGCGTGCTTGACGGACGCATATTTAAAGTTGGAGACAAAAACGGATTATCAGTTACAAAATCTGCATAAGAATTCTGGTTCAAAGCTCCATTTACCCCTGTGTAGAAAATCATCAAATCGCCAACCAGTCTGTAAGAAGCGTTTACTTTTGGATAGAAATAAAATTTATTTCCGCTGTTTTCAGAATCTGCGCTATAATAAACTCCCGCACCTAATTCAAGAGTCCATTCATTTTCATTGATTACAAAACTTGGTTCGATTCCAACATTTGTAAAACTATATTCTAATGCTTCTGTATTGTCTTGGAAATAATTATTCTTAAAAGAACCGCTTACGTGATCTACAATAACGTTTGTTTTAATCGCCTGATCCATTACATCAACTGTAAAAGTTGGCTTTACATAAAAACGATTTTCTGATGAAGAATAACTGTCTGAAAAATGTGTAAATCTTGCTGAAAGCTTACTAAAAATACTTTCGTTAAATTCTGCATTTCCGCCAAGCGAAATGGTATTATAAGAATGATCCGGATTAATGCTGTTTACCAAATCATAACGCTGATCTGGAATTGTAGAACCAAAATCTGAAGGAAGTCCGTACCAGTTATAAATCTGGTTTTGGTAGCCTAAATCAACGCCCCAAGTTACATCTCTATTATTCTGTCCGTAACCTACATTAATTGCCGTATCGTAAAATTCATCGTTCAATTCCACATCTTTAATTCCGCCTTGAGACGAATGATGACGAAACATTCCTGCCACATAATCATTATTCCCTAAATCCTGATTTACAAACAATTCAGCGTTTAAAGTACTATAATTACCCAAACCTAAAGTAGCATAATTATTAAACAATCTTTCTTTTTTTGCTTTCTCCACACCTTCAGCTTTTCCTTTAGAAGGAGTAAAAGTTGATGCCACGGGAACAGACAAAATACTGTACTTAATAACTTCTTTTGGCTGATTTCCGCTGTCGTCAAGCGAAGGTGTTTCTTTTACTTTAAAAGCATCTGAAATAGTTGGCGAATACGGTTTTACAACATTTACTGTCTCGGTTCCGATACTTTCGTTTTTCTTCTGTGCAAACGAAAACTGAGCAGCAAATAACACTAACAAAATGATAATTTTATGTCGGCAGTTTAATTTCATATTTCTTTCTTTTTAGAGTGGTAGAAAAAAGACGCAAGAAAAAAGACATATACTCTATCTTAATTTCTTCTCCGCAAACTCTTTATTCACTTCTCTATATTTTCTTTTCTTTTCTAAAATCTAAATTCTTTATTCCTAGCCTAGCTCTTGCTTCTTGGCTCTTGCTTCTTTCAAAATCTAAGCTTCCCACTCCCCCTTAGCCACAAACTGAGTTTTTCCTCCTATTGTAATATCGTATTGATCGTTGGCTAATTTTCCTTTAAAATGAATTTGAGAAGGACGCCCCATATAATCTCCTTGATAATTGGTCACTTCAATTTCTGGCGAATGGTATTTTAAAAGATACGCTTGCAGACAAGTACTTGCGCTTCCTGTCGCTGCATCCTCTTTCAGCTGATTGTGTTCAATATATAAAAGTCTGCTTGCCAGTTTACCATCTTCAAAACTATAGAAATACAATCCTTGGTGATCGGTTTTGCAATGCTGTTTCAGCCATTTATCTGTTTTATCTTTATCTAAAGTCAGATTTTCTAAAGCTCTTTTACTATTTAAAGGCACAATTACAAAAGCACTTCCTGTTGTCACTTCCTGAATCAAATATTGATTGTCAAAATCATCAATTGTCAAATTGCTGAAAGACGGAAAATCTTCTTTCCCGAAAACATCCCAGAATTTTGGCTGTGCTGCTTTTAGCCAAATCAAATCTTCTGATTGCTTAATTTGAATTGGCCCAATCGGAACTTCTACTGTTATATTTTCAGGCGAATTTTCAAAAACTTTGTTCATCAAAACCCATGAAGTCCCAATAATTGGATGACCTGCAAACTGCATTTCTTGAGACGGAGTAAAAATTCTAATCTCTGCTTTATTGTTAGCAATATCCAGTTTGGTAACAAAAGTGCTTTCTGCAAAATTAATTTCGCATGCAATCTGCTGCATTTCTTTCGAACTTAAATTTCCAGCATCTAAAAAAACCGCCAGCTGATTTCCAGCATATTTTTTATCTGTAAAAACATCAACTATATAAAAAGGTAAACCCATTGTTTTTCTTGTATTTTGTTTTTAGTCCTTAGTTTTTAGTCCTTAGCGTTTTTCCTATTATTAAGGACTAGGGGCTAAAAGACTAAGGACTAAAAACTATTTATTAATTGAAGAATTCGTTTTTGACTCTTCTGATTTAATAGCGCTTAATTCTCTTTTTGCTTCTTCCACCACATCTGGATAATCAGTAAAATTGTTGATTACGTTATCTAGAATATAAGTCGCCTGATAACTGTCTTTCAATCCGTAGAAATTTTTTGCCATTAAGACCAAACCTTTAGCTCCGTAATATTTGTAAGCCGAATAACTTTTTGCCAGTTTCTGAACCGCAGTATTTGAAGCTTCAAATTTTCCTTCTTTCGTTTTAAAATAAGCATCATAATACAAAGCTTCAGCAGCCAATTCTCCTTTAGAAGTCGTAGCCAGTTTTGCATAAGCCACTTTTGCTTTGTCTTCATTTCCAGTTTGCATTGCGGCACGTGCCACGATAATTTGCGCATCGGCTTTTACGCCTGCGTCAGATTTTGGATTTTCTAAAACTTTATCTGCCGCAACAACCGAATTGTCATAATCTTTTTTGTCGTAATAGCATTTCATCAAATTGGCTTGCGCAAAAGTTTTATTCTGCGGATAATCAGCTTCTTTTTCTAAACGAACTAAAACCGGAATCGCTTTGTCGCAATCTTTTGCTTTTAGATAAATCTGAGCCAATCTGTTTAAAGCCTGCTCTGTAAATTCGTTTCTCGGCTGATCAATTACATATTGATAATTGGCAATAGATTTTGTTTCAGAACCTTCTGCATAAGTCAATTGCGCCAAATAGAAATTAGCTTCAAGCGCATGCATTCCGTTCGGGAATTTTGCAATATATCCAGCAAAACCAGGCATCGCTTGTTTCGCATTGTTTTGACTGTATTGTTTGAAAGCCGCATCATAAGTATCATTATCCAATTCCGCATCTGTAACCTCCACAAAGTCTAAAGTACGAACCCAAGTTGCATATTCGTCTACTTTTCCAGAATCAACATAAATTAATCTTGCTGTCGAAACTGCTTCTAGAGCTTCTGGAGTTTTTGGGAATTCTGCTGCTACTTTTTTAAATTTCGTTAAAGCTTGTGTATCACGATCAGAGTTGTAATAAATCAAACCTTGTTTCAAAATGGCTTTTGAAGTAAATGTTCCGTTACCAAATTCAGAAATCAACTGATCGTACGTTTTAATTGCCTGATCGTTTTTCTTTTCAGCCACGTATGTATTTCCAAGCTCAAACAAAGCATCATCTCTGTACGATGATTTTTTGTACATCTGAAGGAAATTATTCAGCTCGTCAACTTTCTTAGCGTTATTTGACATAAATCCATAAGAAAGTGCTTTTTGAAACTGCGCATAATCGGCATCTACACCTTTTGCAGCGATTGCTTTTGCGTAAGCTTCGTTTGCAGCGCTGTATTTAGACGTTACAAATCGGCAATCTCCCAAACGTAAATAAGAATCGTTTAAACGAACTTTATCTGAAGGCGATTGATCAATTTGAGCTTGAAAAGAATTCGCAGCCTGATCGTATTCTTTCAGTTTGAAGTACGTGTAACCAATATTGTAGTTGATATTTTTATATTCGTCAGTCGACTTTGCCGCTGCCATTCCGGCAAATTGTTTGTACGTTAATAATGCGTTTTGCATATCATCGTTCAAGTATTCGGTTTCTGCTTTCCAGAAAGTGGCACGTGCTGTAAATTCAGGAGTTTTTTGTTCGCTTATAGCGCTTTTGAACAATTTACCCGCTTCCTGATAATTATTCTCGTTGTACAATTCTAAACCTCTATAAAAAAGCACTTTTTGATATGCTGCTTTATTTTCAGCACTTCTATTTTTTTCTAATAAAGCCAGTGCTTCTTTGTAGTTTTTAGAAGAAATATAAGAATCGACCAATAATTTCTCTACCTCAGCACGGCTTGAATTATTCGGATATTTTTTAAGGAAATCTAATAAAATTCCAGGGACAGCCTGATATGCGTTTCCAATATCGTAACTTAATTTAGCGTAATTCAAAGCTGCATCTTCTTGAATCTGTGCATTAAAATCCATTTCTGAAGCATTTTTAAAAGCATTTAAAGCTTCTTGCTTTTTACCAATATTCAAATAGCTTAAACCTAAATGATAGTACGCATTTTGAGCCACAAAATCTTTTCCTTCAATAATTTTATTAAATTGAGAAATTGCTTTTTCGTAGTTTTTCTGCTCGTAATACGCATAACCTAACTGATAAAAATCGGTATTATTCCACTTCCCTTTTTTACCAGCATATTGCTCTAAATATGGAATTGCTTTTCCGTATTGTTTCAAATTAAAATAACTTTCTCCAATAATTTTATTCAGTTCCGATTTTTCAATTTCATTAGATTTCCCCATCGCTTGCTGACCTAAATCAATTGCTTTTTGGAAATTTCCAAGTTTGAAATTCATATCAGCCTGATAGTACGACAGCTTTTCTTTGTATTTTTCTTCTCCGGAAACCTCATCAAAATATTTTGTAGCTTCTTTATAATCATCTCCTTCATACGCCATAAAACCTAAGTAATATTTGGCTTGAGAACCGTATTCTTTAGAATTCACTACTTTATTAAAATAGTTCGTCGCTTCTTTTTTCTTTTTAGCACTAAAATAGCTGTAGCCTTTCATAAAATTAAACTTATCAGACTCAGTTTTACTCATGTAGCTTTCATCAACTTTATCAAACCACATTAAAGCTTTTGGGTAATTTCCCTGTTCGAAGAAAAATTGCGCCGCTTCTATATAAGCCTGATTTTGCTTAGTGCTTGTTGGATAATCATTAACAAACTGTTCTACCAAAGCATCAGCATTTGCCTTATTCGTTCTTATAGCGCAATTAGCGATATAAAAAGCACAATCCGATTTCACTTCCTCGGTAATAGCTGTGTTTTCATTGTTCTTTACGTGCTCAAAAATAAGTTGAGCCGAGGCATATTGTTTGTCGTTATATAAAGCCAGTGCTTTGTCAAAATCCTTTAATTCGTAAGTGTAAATAGCTGATTTTTGTGCGGAAGCTATAGTCGAAGCAAGGAAAATTTGGAATAAAAAGAACCTGGAAAGTTTACGCATTTTAATAATATTTAGTATTCAAATGTATCATTTTTATACGGTTTATAACGAAACGTTTCAAGCTTTTATTATCTCTAAAAAATTAAACTTCCGCATTTTTTTTAACAATTCAATCTCAAATTATTGGTTCTCAAAGCATTTTTAAAACCACATAAGCGATATAAGTAAATATAATATTCTAAAACTTTTCTGCGTTTTATAAAATAAGCTTTTATCCTTTATATGGTTTAATTTAAGCCATTCCAAAAATAAATTTGCTCCAATTTTATTAAATGAACTTATATGGCTTATATGGTTTAATTACATTTAAACTTTTTCATAAGAATTCATTTAAATTTATTTTGAATCCAAGCGTTATCTTATTACTTTTACCATTCAAACCAATTTTATTATGTCACAAACCGTACTGTCTCTTAAAGAAGTCACTATATATCAAGAAGGAAGAAAAATTATCTCTCACATTAACTTAGATGTTAACCATGGTGAGTTCATCTACATTATCGGGAAAACTGGTTCTGGAAAAAGTAGTTTTCTAAAAACTTTATATGCTGATTTACCGTTAGTTGAAGGTGAAGGACATATTGTTGAATTTGATTTGGCAACTTTAAAAGAAAGTGAAATTCCGTATTTAAGACGTAAAATCGGAATCGTGTTTCAAGACTTTAAATTACTTCCAGACCGTTCTATAAAAGACAATATGCTTTTTGTTTTAAGAGCTACGGGGTGGGTTGAAAAAGAAGCCATGCAACATAAAATTGATGAAGTTTTGGACAAAGTTGGAATGAAAGACTTTGTAAACAAAATGCCGCATCAGCTTTCTGGAGGAGAACAGCAGCGTGTTGCAATCGCTAGAGCGCTATTGAACGACCCAGAATTTATCCTTGCTGACGAACCTACAGGAAATCTTGATCCACAAACAAGTTCTGAAGTTTTAGAAGTTTTAAAAGCAATTAATGCCGCAGGTAAAACCGTTATTATGGCAACGCACGATTATGCTTTATTAATGAAATTCCCTTCTAAAACCTTAAAATGCGAAGATGAAAGAATCTTCGAAGTGGTGCAAAGAAGCGTGTAATGCTTTCCATTTTAATTCCGGTTTATAATTATAATGTTTTACCGCTGGTTTTAGAACTTAAGCGACAAGCCGATAATTTAGGAATTGAATATGAGATTTTGGCACAAGATGATTTCAGCCAAAATTTCGCAAATGAAAACACGCAGATAAATACACTCGAAAATTGTTCTTTTTCGATCAATACTGGAAACTTAGGCAGAGGAAGAAATATTAATTTATTGTGTTCCAAATCAAAGTATAATTTTATCTTGATTATGGAGGCAGATGCTTTGCCAGAGAATGAATTTTATCTTAAAAATTATATTGAATTACTTTCAAATTCAACATCAGTAATTTTTGGCGGTGTAAAATACCCCGATATTGTTCCTTCTAAAGAAAAAATACTTCGATGGAAATATGGCTTAAAAAGAGAAAGTAAATCTTTAAATCAACGACTTCAAAATAATTATGATTTTGTATTTACGTGGAATTTAATTTTAAAAAAAGAAATTATCTTACAATTTCCATTTCCAGAATTCATAAAAGATTATGGATATGAAGACCTGATTTTTATAAATAATCTGCGCTTAAATTCGATTCCTGTTTCACATACCGAAAATCTGCTGATTCATTACAACAATGAAAACAGTATCGATTTTATTGAAAAAGCTGAAAAAGCTGTTCAAAACTTACACAACTTAGTCCAATTTCATAAAATTGATCCTGAAAGCACTAGATTAACAAAGTTTCATTCACTTTTAAATAGGCTATATTTAACTGGAATTACAAAAGCTATTTATAGCATAACAAAAAAGAGAATATTAGCCAACTTAACTTCAGAAAAACCAAATTTATATCTTTTAGATTTTTATAAATTAGGTTTTTATTGCGATTTAAAAAAATAATCAGCTATGGTCTTTTTTTCGGTAGTTATTCCGTTATACAATAAAGTTGATCATATCGAAAACACTGTCAAAAGTATTCTCGGTCAAACTTTTATTGATTACGAAATCATTATAATAAATGATGGATCTACCGACGCAAGTGAAATTATTGTTAGAAATTTTAATGATAAAAGAATTAAAATCTTTAATCAAAAAAATCAAGGAGTTTCTGTTGCAAGAAATTTTGGAATAGGGAAGTCTTCTGGAAAATTTATAGCCTTTCTTGATGCTGATGATTATTGGTTTCCAAATCATTTAGAAGAATTGAACAAATTAATTCTTGATTTTCCAAATTGCGGTATTTATTGTTCTAGATACAAAACTAAAATCAGTACAAATCATTTTAAAATCCCAGTATTTCAAGGAATAACAAATTCTTTTAGCGGAATTATCAATGATTATTTTTATTCTAATCAACCATCCCGCATTACTTGGACTTCATGTCTAGCTATTTCAAAAGAAATTCTAGAAAACACAGGAGGTTTTACTCCTGGCGTAACAAATGGTCAAGATTTAGAGTTATGGACAAAAATTGGGATTAATTTCTCTGTAGCAATTACCAATAAAACTACTGCAGTTTATAATTATGATATTGGAAAAAGTTTGAGTAAACGCGAAATAAATTCGATGAGTTTAATGGATTTTGAACAATTCAAAACCTTCGAAAAAGATAATCGATCTCTTAAAAAGTTTCTCGATTTATATCGAATTGAATATGGATTACACTACTATATTTTTGGGAATAAAACCAAATTCAATTTTTATTTAAAAGATGTTGATAAGGAAAATATCCCCTTTAAAGTTCAATTTTTATTAAAAGTTCCGTCTTCCTTTTTGCAGCTTCTTCTAAAATTAAAAAGAAAATTAAAACAAGGCGGAATTGATTTTTCTATTTACAAGTAGCATATTTAATAAAATCGTCAAAATTTCTAATATAATCTTCTTCTATATAAACTTCTGAAGCTATTACAAGACAAAGAGATCCTGAAGAGAAATTTTGCAATTCCCTCCAAATTCCAGGATTAATCAATAATCCTTCATAAGGTCGATTTAAGGTAATGATTTGCTCTTTTTCTCCATCTTTCAAAACCACATCAAAACTACCGCTTAAGGCAACCAAAAATTGTCGAAGCTTTTTATGAGCATGTCCTCCTCGTTCGGCTCCAGCCGGAACATCATACAAATAATACACCCTTTTTATATCAAAAGGAACAGTGCCATTTTCAATAACTGAAAGATTGCCTCTTCGCTCTTCTATTTTAGGAATAGGTATTATTTGTGCTTTATCATTCATTATCATTTTACTTGTTTTGTTGAAACGTTTTATGCCCTTTTATTGCACTTCTGAAAATAGCATTCAGATTATTCATTTTTATTTTCTTGTGTTTTAAATCAAAAAACATCTTTACAAAAATCCAAAAAAGATACTTTTCTTTAAAGATTCTAATAAACAATGCGCCGCTAATAAAATACCTGTCTAATATATCTCTTTTCTCTGAAGAAGTTGAGTTTTTATGTTCAACAATTATTTGCGGCTCAAAAACGAGCTGTTTGTTATCTTTCTTTAAATCTGATAAAAAAACAGCTTCTTCTCCCATCTCAAAAATTCCTCCCAATCCGAAATTTTCATCAAATCTATATTTTCTAAAATCAATTTGAAATTTATTTAATGTTAATTCGATAGAACTTGTATT
This sequence comes from Flavobacterium erigeronis, assembly GCF_054075165.1. Taxonomy (NCBI): domain Bacteria; kingdom Pseudomonadati; phylum Bacteroidota; class Flavobacteriia; order Flavobacteriales; family Flavobacteriaceae; genus Flavobacterium; species Flavobacterium erigeronis. The sequence goes on from NZ_JBSKGP010000004.1 coordinate 227,606, forward strand.
CAAGATATCAAAAGCATTTAAATGGCTTTTAGAATTGGCTGAATATTTATTCAGAGGTTTTTTATCTGATTTTAGAGCACTAAACTTTATAACCGCCGCATTCGGATATTTATGATAAGCGTCGATTATTTTTGCAATAAATTCTTTCTCAAACACCACATCATCATCCGAAATTAAAAGAATTTTTCCAATTGCATTCTCTAAAGCTAAGTTGCGACTTTTAGAAAGCCCTTTTTCAAATGAGTTTATAACTCTTATGTTTGGACAATTCGAACTAAGATTTATTTCATTTTGAACCTGATTGATAATTAATATTGAAATTTTCGAATAGTCTAAAGATGAAAACATAGGAACTAAAAACTCCAACGAATCTCTGTTCATTGTCGAAATTAATATCTCTAAGTCTTTTTCTTCAAACAAAATATTCATTTTTCAATTCTATTAAACAACCATAAACACTATAATATTCTTATTTTTGAATTTTGTAAATTTATTTTAACAACTCAATTTCAATATGCACAATCTTCCTTTAGTAACTGTCATTTGTTTGTGCTACAATCATGATAAGTTTGTAATTGAGGCTTTAAATTCTATTGTAAATCAAACTTACAAAAATATTGAAATTATAGTTGCTGATGACTTTAGTAATGATTCTTCTGTAAAAGAAATTAAAGAATGGCAAAAGAAGTATTCTCACGCTAAACTTGTAATTAATGACAGTAATTTAGGCAATACCAAAACCTTTAACAAAGCTCTAAAATTATCAAATGGAGATTATATTATTGATTTAGCTGCAGATGATATTTTATTACCAAACTGTGTCGAAGAACAGATTTCCACTTTTTTCAAATCTAAAACTGAGCGTTTGGCTATAGTTTATGGAAATGCTGAAATTATTTCTGAAGACAAAGCACACCTCAACTATTATTACAAAGTTGGTGCTGATAAAAAAGCAATACTAAAACCTGCTTCTGGAGATATTTACAAAGCGATTTTAAGCCAAAGCAGTATGATATGTTCTATCAGTTCAATGATAAAAAAAGAAGTATTATTAGAGCTAAACGGTTACGATGAAAATTTATCTTATGAAGATTTAGACATCTGGATTAGAACTTCAAGAAATTACAACTTCGAATTTATAGATTCTATTTTAGTTCAGAAAAGAGAACTTCCCAACTCTTTAGGAAATATGTTTTATAAAAGATTTAATTCAAGAACAAAAAAGATAAATCGATCGACTTATTTAATTATAAAAAAGGCAATTGCATTAAACAAAACTAAAGAAGAAAATAAAGCACTTTTAAAAAGACTGCATTTTGAAATGGAAAAAGCGTATAGAACTTTAGATATCTTGCTTTTTATAAAATATATTCCTTTGGAATTAAAATTACGTTTTAGCTAATTTCTGTTTTAAAAAATCGCTTACAATCATTGAACATTTCTCTGCGCCCAAATTATGTAAATGATCTGCATCGTAAAAATCATCATTATAAAAACGAGAATCTAAAAAGAAAAAAGCATAACTAACTGGTCAATTAAAACAAACTCTTCTTAAAATAAACACACAACACAAACAAATAAATAAAATTTTCTAGCGCATATCCAATTACAACACCTTCAATTCCATAAATTTTAATAAAATACAAACTGAAAAAATACAGAACTGCAAACGAAAATAATTCGGTTAAAATAAATGCAGAAGTCTTTTTTTTCGCAAAAAACTGATATCCTAAAATAAGAGCACAAACTTTAAAAATATCTCCCAAAAGCTGCCAGAAAAACAAATTGGTAACTGGCAAAAATTCTTTTGTAAAAAGCAACTGAACGATAAAAAATCTGGTAAAGTAAATTACAGTCAATCCGAAAACAAATACGGGGAGTATAAATTTATAATACTGCCAAAATATACTTTTAGTTTCGGAATTATTTTTTGCTTTTGATAATTTCGGCAGAAAATAAACGCTCACAATAGTACTTACAAACATTAGATAATAGGACGAAATTCTCGTCATTGATTCCCAATATCCTGCTTGCTCAATTCCTAAGTGCTGAATAATATGATTTCGAATTGCAAGAAATACAAAAGGTCCAAAAACAGACGAAACAAGCGCCATTAAAGAATAAGAAGAAAGGCTCTTTAAAATTTTAATATCGAAAGAATCTAATTTTATAATTTGAAGAAACTGAATCTCTCGCTGAACCAAATAAAAAGTAGCAAAAAATAGCAACGCTGGTGCAATTACAATTGCAAATAAAGCTCCAGAGGTTTTGAATTGTAGAATCAGAAAAATGGAAGTCATTAATCCGATTATATTTCCAATAATATTGATCCGAATTACTTTTTGAAATTTGCCTAAACCATTAATTACAGCAATTAAAAAAATAGAAAGTCCGTAAGTTGGTAAAACCAATGCTAGAACTTTAAAAAAAATTAAATATTCGATGTTATTTCCAAAGATTTTCTGATTCCAGTAAGAAGCTGTAAAGAATAAAATTCCGCTTAGCAGAAACGCAACAAACAATAAACTGATAAAAACAGTAGAAACTATTTTTTGAATTTCAATTTTATTTTTTTCATTTTCAGCTGTATATTTTACAATTCCGTTTTGAAAACCTAAAGAAGAAATATTCTCTAATGAAGTCAAGAAATTCCGAAGGTTTCCAACCAAAGCCATTCCGCTGGGACCAACAAAAACCGCTAATATTTTTGAAGTAATTAATCCGATTCCAATTTTTAAAGCAACACTTAAACTGTTTAAAGAAGTGATCTTAAACAAACTCGTTTGAATTATTTTTCTATAGAAATTCAATTAGTATTGATTTAAAATTTCAATAATAAAATCGACTTCCAAGTCAGTCAAAACTGGACTTATGGGCAAACTCAAAACTTCTCTATGAATTTTTTCTGTAATAGGAAACGACAAATTATTCCATTCTTTAAAAGCTTTTTGCTTGTGTGGCGCAATTGGATAATGAATAACAGTTTGAATATTATTTTGAGCTAAATATTCTTGTAGATTTTCTCTATTTTCTGTTCGAATGACAAACAGATGAAAAACGTGATTATTGGAAAAATCCCAATACGGCAATGTTATTTTTTCGTTTTTAATTTCTGCTAAATAGCGTTTTGCAACACCTCTTCTTCTCTGATTATCTGCGTCTAAATTAGGCAATTTCAGATTTAAAAATCCAGCTTGCAATTCGTCTAATCTCGAATTTACTCCGATATATTCGTTGTGATATTTCTTTTCTGAACCATAATTTCGAAGCGAAAAAAGCACTTTTGCTAATTCAGAATCGTTTGTTGTGATCGCTCCACCATCGCCCAAACAGCCCAAATTTTTTCCTGGGTAAAAGCTGTAAGCGCTTGCAGATTTTAGATTGTAGATTTTAGATTTTAGATTTCGAGCTAAATCTCCAGAATTTGAAATTTGGGATTTAAAAATATTGGAATTTGCATTAACACCGTGACTTTGCGCACAATCTTCAACAATAATTAAATTGTTCTTTTCTGCAATCTCGTTTATTTTCTCCATTTCAGCCAATTGTCCGTACAAATGAACGGCTAAAACAGCCTTAGTTTTTGGAGTGATTTTTTCCTGAATTAAATCAGAATTTATGTTGTACGTTTCTAATCTTGGCTCAACCAAAACTGGAATTAAATCGGCTTGTAAAATGGCTAAAATACTCGCAATATAAGTATTTGCAGGAACGATTACATCATCGCCTTTTTGGAGTTTTCCGAGTTCGATGTATCCTTTAAAAATGAGAACCAAAGCATCAAAACCATTTCCTACTCCGATACAATATTTAGAATGGCAATATTCAGCAAAATCTTTTTCAAAAGTTTCTACTTCCTTTCCTAAAATATACCAGCCGTTTTCTAAAACTGATTTCAGTTTTTCCTGAAAAGCAGTTTCATACGGTTCGTTTATTTTTTTTAAATCCAGAAAAGAAATCATAATGTAAGTTTGTAAAAGTCCTGACTATAAACACTGCAGCCTAATTCTTCTTTTTGCTTTATAAGACCTTTATTATAACCAAATTCATTTTCTTCACCCACAATTCCCATATCGAAGAAATGCTTTCCTTTTCTTTTATATTTATGGATCAAATTGATGAACAAAAAGTCGAGCGCTCTAAATTCTTCTCCCATTTTTGAAGTAGCGCCATATTGAGATTTAACAACATTTTTAGTTTCAAAAATGGTTATTCCTGAAATAATTTCATCATTTCTATAGGCTGAATATTGCCTAATATTTTGAGGGAATTTAGATTTTAAGATCGCTATTTCTTCTTTTGAATGTACTGGCTTTACATCAAATTTTTCTAATAATCTTGGCTCCAAAACTTTCTCCCAAAACGGATCAAAATTCTCTTCTTCAAAAATATCTAAATCGAGATTTTCAATTCTTCTGAAATGTTTCATTTTACTTTTAGAAATATTCAAAGGAATTGTCAGATTAACGGCCAGATTCATTTCTTTTCTTTCTAAAACCGCTCCTCTTTTCGTTAAAAAAAAGTCCATTGCGGCATTTCCTTCTGAAAAATAAAAATCTGGAATTGGCTTATAATAAAGATTTTCGATTTTATTTTCTTTCAAAAAAAGCAAAATTTCATCTAAAATTGATTCTACTTTTTCTGTTTTCAATTTCGATAAAAACACTAATCCGCCATAAGTTAAACCTTGGTGAGAATATATAGAATTCTCTTTTTTATTTGCGGGAAGAATCGCTTTCAGTTTTTCGTCTTCAAAAATTAAAAGCGAAAAATCCTCAAATCGATCTTTATGGTATTCCATAAAATCGCGATGAAATAAAAAAGTCGCATTTTTAGCTTGAGCGACAAAATCGTTCCAAATAGTATAATCGTTCTTATTGTATTTTCTTACGACGAATGTTTTCAAAGTTTTATTTTTTTGCCACGAATTTCACCAATTTTCACGAATTAAATTAGTGCAAATTCGTGAAATTCGTGGCTAAATATTTTTTCTACTTATGATCGAATGCTTTTAAATGCCATTTGTATTTTACTGCCATTAATCGAACCACAATAATCACAAGAGAGGTAACTAAATATAATATATCGTCGTTTAAATTTAGTTTTCGCAATCCAAAAAATACGATTCCTCCCAAAATACAGATTGTGGCATAGATTTCTTCTCTAAAAACGTTTGGAATTTCGTTACATAAAATATCACGAATTACACCGCCAAAACAGGCTGTCATGGTTCCTAACGCAATACAAATTGCTGGATGAAGTCCTGTTAGAATTCCTCTTTCGAGACCAATTAATGTAAAAACGCCAAGACCAATGGTATCAAACAAAAACAACGAAGTACGAAGTTTATCGAAGCTTTTTCTGAATAGAATGGCTAGAAAAAATCCTAAAATAATTACGTAAACATATTGCATGTCGCGCATCCAGCCAACGGGAGTTCTTCCGATTAAAACATCACGAAGTGTTCCGCCTCCAACTGCAGTTACAAATGCAATGATAAAAACCCCAAACGGATCTAGTTTTTTGTGCATTGCGGTTAAGGCGCCAGACATTGCAAACGCCATGGTCCCAATAATATCGAGTAGGTGAAACATTCTTTCTGAGTTGCTGAGTTTCTAAGATTCTAAGCTGCTAAGCTTTTCTTAACAAAAAGCCAAAGTTACAAAGTTGCAAGGAATAATCTTAGCAAATCTAACTCGTAAAATCACTTATCATCTTTTCACGTAAATCGGACTTCTTTTTAGCAAATATGTGATCGAATCTATCCAACTGTCTTTTACTGCCAATAATGGCTTGCGGGTTTGCGAGTAGATCTTGTCTTTATTTTTATACATGTCAAAATAAACCGTATAGTAATAATACACCTGATTGTTTGCTGTTGTGGTAGAAATATCGCTTGAAGATACTTTTTTGTTATTGTTGCTCACTTTTGTATCTCCACTGCTGTAGGTAGTAGCTGTAGAGGCTGTTCCAATGGTATATGAAATTTTTGCAGCCACTATATTATCAACTCCTAGTATTTTTTCAAGATCTGCAATTGGAGTTTCGTCAATATTGTTATGATCGATTCCTGCTTTGTGCAAAAGGCTATTGGTTGTTCTTAAATCCTGAACCGTTAATGGCAAAATATTCGACGCTTTATCCAACAGTTTGTTATACAGATCATTTTGAGCAAATTTCGCCATATCTTCAGAACCTTGCTGATTATCGGCGTTTACGTAAGGAACTGGCAGTACTGCAATCGTATTGGGTTTCATCTCTGCAGTTTCAATACTTTGAGAAGTATTTTGAGCTGTGTTGTTTGAACTTGAAGACGCATCAAAAGTTTGAGTTCTTCCGCTTGCAAAATCGATTCTCGCGATCTGCGAAACATCTAGCGAAATCTGAACTGTTTCGCCAGGAAGCGAATAATCTACGGTTTTATCAGACATTTTTAAAATCGTACAATCGATTATCTGATAATCTCTTTTTATAATTCTATCTAATTTTTTTCCGCTTTGTGCAAAAGTAATACAAGCAGATAATAGTACTAGTAACACTAGAAATGGCTTTGTAATTTTCATTTGTTGGAAATTTTTGAATTAAAAATGTATCGTAAATATATTGATAAAATTTAAAAAATTATCAATAAAACTCAAAAAACACTTTTAAATCTTTAATGAAAAATCACATATTCTGAGTGTAGAAATTATAGTCTTTTAAAATGACACGAATAAAATCGCTATTATTTCCAGATTGATTTTTTATGCCTGTTACGCTTTCAATTTTGGCTACCAATTTGTAAATCACTTCATGATCGTTTTTAGCAACCGCTTTTTGAAAAGTTTCCTTAATAATACGCATATCATTGTCTGAAAGCTTAATTACCAAAGGATAAGTTGGCACATATGCTTCGCCAATTTCTTCTAAAATAGTATGGCTGATATTAATTCTATTCTTTAAAGTAATTACTGCTGTTCCTGCCGCCATATCGCCCAATCGCTGCGATTTCTGACTTGTGATAACCGCAATAAGTCCAGGAAGTCCAAAGAAGGTAAAAAAGTCTATTACTCTAAAAAACCAGCGGATTAAATAGTCACCAAAACCTGCCTGATAACCATCAATTTTTACGACCTTAATTTTTAATAACTTTTTGCCAAGTGACTGTCCTTCAAAAACACTTTCTAAAACTAGCGAGTAGACTATAACTGGCGAATAGAGCATTAAAAAAATCGCTCCTCGTGACCAACCGTCCAAATTAACCATTAGCCGATCTAGTTGCAACCAGTCAAAAAGAACTATTGAAAGTGCTGTTATATAACAGATTATAATAAATAGATCGATAAAAAAAGCACCTAATCTTTCGCCTACAGAAGCAGCAATAAAATTTATTTTGACATTTTGTGTCGTGTTAATAGATAATTCTGACATATTTCATATTTTAGCCTACAATGAGAGAAATCGCCTTTATAAAACAAAACAGAGAAAAATGGCTCGAGTTTGAGCTGGCAATTTTTGGTAAAGCTAAAAAAAATCCTGATGAATTAGCTAATTTGTACATTCAAATGATGAATGATTTGTCGTATGCTCAAACGTATTATCCTAAAAGTAAAACGGTTGTATACCTTAATCATCTTGCGTCTCAGATTTATCAAAAGATTTACAAAACCAAACGCACAGACCAGAACCGCGTTGTTGATTTCTTTAAAATCGAAGTGCCTTTATTGGTTTACGAATACAGAAGATATTTGGTTTATGCTTTTGTGCTGTTTTTTGTTACGGTTTCAATTGGCGTTCTTTCTGCCCGTTACGATCGTGATTTTGTGCGTTTAATTTTAGGCGACGAATACGTCAATATGACTTTGGCAAATATCAAAAAAGGCAATCCGATGGCCGTGTACGGTTCGGGAAGCAATTGGGGAAGTTTTATTGGCATTACCGTAAACAACCTTTTTGTAGGCGCAAAATGTTATTTCTATGGCATATTTGTTGGAATCGGCACTTTTAATATATTTCTTCAAAACTGCATTATGCTGGGTTCTTTCCAATATTTTTTCTACGAACAAGGCGTTTTCTGGAAAAGTGTGCGAGGCATCTGGATTCATGGTTCTATGGAAATTTTCGCCATTGTAATCGAAACGACTGCTGGATTTATTTTAGGGGCTTCTATCCTATTTCCTAAAACTTTCTCCAGATTGAATTCTTTCAAAATTGGTTTCAAAAACAGTTTCAAAATATTTTTGAGTACTTTCCCTTTCACGATAAGTGCAGGATTTTTAGAAGGCTTTATTACCAGATATTCTATCGATATGCCCAATTGGCTAAGCAGTTTTATTATCTTAGTGACGCTTGCCATAATCTCGTTTTATTACTTGGTTTATCCTTTTATTGTACACAAAAAAATGCATTCTTTAACCGCCGAAAAACTTTAAGAACAAGTAATGACCAGATTATTATTTATTTTATCTTTTCTTTTGTACTGCGGTATTTCTCAGGCTCAAGATTCTATTCCTGTAACCCAAGATCCTCCAAAAGTTACTGGAATTAAATACACCGAAAAAGACATTCAAGTCGATTCTAGAACTGTAGAAGCTAGACATTTTGAAAAAAATTTCAAGAAAAAATATACCGGCAAAGAGTATATCTACGAATATAAAACTCCCGAAAAAAACTGGTGGGATCATTTTAAGCATTGGCTGGCGAGACAAATTTTCAATTTGTTTAATTTCAGCAGTGTAAAAACATCTCTGAATTTTGTTGCAATTCTGTTTAGAATAATCGCAGTTCTAGTGGTTATAGTTTTGATTTATTTTATTGCCAGAGCTTTGACCAAACAAGAAGGAAGATGGATTTTTGGAAAGAATACCAAGAGAACTTTATTCTATTCAGATGCCGAGAAAAACATTCATCTTTTGGATTTTGAAAAACTGATTAAAGAAAGCCTTGAAGCCGGCGAAAGAAGAGTCGCAATACGATATTACTATTTATGGCTTTTGAAAGTAATGGCACAAAATCATTTTATTGAATGGGATATCGAAAAAACCAATTCTGATTATTTGTACGAATTGCAGAGTCCTGCTCATAAAGAAGAGTTTACCTATCTTTCTTATCTGTACAATTATATTTGGTACGGAGAATTTGAAATTGACGAAGCAACATTTAGAAAGACTGAAAACAGATTTAAAAAAGCATTAAAAACATTTGGCAATGGATAATAAAGTTAAAATATACATTGCTATTCTGGTTTTAATTCTCGGAATAACATTATTAGTAGACAAAGGACAGCCAAAACCTATTGATTGGACTCCGACGTACTCTGTTGAAGATAAAATCCCATTCGGATTGTACGTTTTTGATCAGGAAGCTGATGGCCTTTTTAAACAAAAAGTAGAAAGAATTTCTACCCAGACGCCTTATGAATATCTGGATTCGCAATATGATGCAAGAGAAAATGTAGAAACCTATAAAATAAAAGGCACTTTCATTAATATTTCTGAGGCTGAAAACATTGACGATCAGTCGATGAAAGAGATTTTATATTTTGTTTCTCACGGAAATAATGCTTTTTTAAGCATGAAAGTGTTCCCGAAAGTGTTATTGGATTCTTTAAAAATTGAATTGAAAACCGATTTTATTCCCAATGACAGCACTTCGGCTTGGATGGCAAATAAAAACATAAGTCAAAAAAAATATACTTTTAATACAGGTCTAAGCGATTATTTTTCTAAAATCGATACTTTAAACACAAAAGTTTTAGGATACCAATCTACTCGTAAAAACAAAAGGCAAGTCAATTTTATTGAAGTTCCGTATAAAAATGGATATCTCTATTTGCACACGCAGCCAGTCGCTTTTACCAATTATTATCTGCTGAAAAAAGACAACTATCAGTATACTGAAAGTCTGGTATCTTATATTCCAAAAGGAAATATCTTTTGGTACAATAAAAGTTTTGACGACAAACGAATCTCAAGTTCTCCAATGCGATATATTTGGAGTCAGCCCGCTTTGAAATCGGCTTGGTATTTGGGCATAATCGGAATTCTTATTTTCATGATTTTTAATGCCAAACGAAAACAGCGCATTGTGCCAATCATAAAACCTTTGCAAAATTTAACCGTTGATTTTACTAAAACCGTTGGAAATTTATATTATCAGGAAGGCGATCATACCAATATTATTGACAAAAAGATTATTTATTTTTTGGAAAGAATTAGAACCGATTATTTGCTTGACACTACTAAGCTAGATGACGATTTTATAACCAAATTGCACTATAAAACAGGAAAAGACAAAAAAGACATTCAAGATTTGGTACAATTAATAAATGACCACCGAAATAGTTATCACGGAAGTCTGGAAGAAGATCTTCTTAGAATAAATACAGCAATAGAAAAGATTTTACATTAACTAAAAAAGTTGCCACAGATTAAAAAGATTCGCACAGATTAACTAAAAAAATCTTTTTTAATCCTTAAAATCAGTGGCAAAAAGAAAATAAAAACAGACCCAATTATGGACGACATCAATACAACATCAAACGAAATCACAAATGAAAATGTGAATTTTGAAACGAGAATTAACCTTACTCCTCTTTTAGAGCATGTAAATACGATTAAAAAAGAGATCGAAACAGTAATCGTGGGACAGCACAAAATGGTAGACCAACTTTTGGTGGCGATTTTGTCAAACGGTCATGTTCTTCTAGAAGGTGTTCCTGGAGTTGCCAAAACAATTTCGGCTAAATTATTGGCTAAAACTTTAAATATCGGTTTCAGCAGAATTCAGTTTACGCCAGATTTAATGCCTTCTGATATTTTAGGAACTTCTATTTTCAATTTGAAAAACTCAGAATTTGAATTCAAAAAAGGTCCGATTTTTTCGAATCTGATTTTAATTGACGAAATCAACCGTGCTCCTGCAAAAACTCAGGCCGCACTTTTTGAAGTAATGGAAGAACGCCAGATTACAATTGACGGTTCTGCTTACCAATTAGAAGCGCCATTTTTGGTAATTGCAACGCAGAATCCTGTAGAACAAGAAGGAACTTATCGCTTGCCTGAAGCACAATTGGACCGTTTTCTTTTTAAAATCACAATCGATTATCCAAAATTGAATGAAGAAATTTTAATCATTCAAAGAGAACATTCTTTGCAAGATCACGGAAAATTAGATGCTATAAAAACCATTCTTTCTGCTGAAGAAATTAAAGAATATCAAGGTTTGGTAAAACAAATTAGAGTGGAACAAAACCTTTTGGAATATATTGCGAGAATTGTGGTAAATACACGCGAAAATGCCTTTTTATATTTAGGAGCTTCGCCTCGTGCTTCGATAGCAATTTTGAATGCTTCGAAAGGTTTTGCTGCCATTCGCGGACGCGATTTCGTTACGCCAGAAGATATTAAAGAAGCCGCAATTCCTGTTTTACAGCACCGTGTAATTGTAGCGCCAGAACGCGAAATGGAAGGTTTGACAAGTTCTGAAATCATTAAACAAATTATTGAAACAGTAGAGATTCCGAGATAGTTAAAACTCCTGCAAGGTTTCCAAAACCTTGTAGGTGTATTTCTTAACAACAGACCAACTAATACCTACAAGGTTTTGAAAACCTTGCAGGAAACGTGAAACCTGAAATTTGCAAACAAGTTTTGTCCCCCTGAGCGAAGTCGAAGGGCAAACTTTAAACCTGAAACTTTAAACCTGACCCGAGGCTGAAAGCCGAACGGACGAAGTAAACAAAAAATAAAGTGAAATTCATAAAAAGTCTATATCTGAACAATTTCTTTTTCTATGTGCTCATTGGTATTATAGGATTATTTATTTGTGCCTTTATTTTTCCGAATATGTACAATGCGGTTTGGCTGTTGGTTTTAGGTTTAGTTACTTTTTTGGGACTTGATATTTTACTTTTGTATCTAGCGCGAACAGGACTAGAAGCAGAAAGAATTACTCCCGAAAAGTTATCCAACGGAGATTTGAATCCTATAAAAATCAATCTAAAAAATCATTATACTTTTACAATTTCGGTTAAAATTATTGACGAAATTCCGTTTCAATTTCAAGTTCGTAATTTCAAAATTGTAAAAACGATAAAAGCAGCTTCACAAAAAGAAATTGGTTACGATCTTCGTCCAACAGAACGTGGAGAATATCATTTTGGAGCTTTAAACATTTATGTTTCTTCGCCTTTAAGATTAATTTCGAGAAGATTTTCTTTTGATAATGATCAAATGGTGCCTACTTATCCGTCTTATATTCAGTTAAGAAAATACGATCTGATTGCTTTTTCGAATAATCTATTTCAATACGGAATCAAAAAAATACGCCGAATTGGTCATACGATGGAGTTCGAACAAATTAAAGAATATGTTCAAGGCGACGATTTGCGAACGCTGAACTGGAAAGCAACTGCCAAGAGAAACTCTTTAATGGTCAATCAGTTTCAGGACGAAAAATCACAATCGGTTTATATGGCAATCGACAAAGGCCGTGTCATGCAAATGCCTTTTGACGGATTAAGTTTATTGGACTATGCTATTAATTCTGCTTTGGTTTTGTCGAATGTTATTTTGAAAAAACAAGACAAAGCTGGTCTGTTCTCTTTTTCTAAAAAGGTAGAAAACCGTGTTTTTGCAGAAAGAAGAGGTTCGCAGATGCAGAAAATCTTAGAATCACTTTATAACGTAAAAACAGATTTCTTTGAAAGCGATTACAGCAGATTGTATGTTGATATTAAGAAAAACATCAATCAGAGAAGTTTAATAATTCTATACACCAATTTCGAAACAATGGATGGTTTAAACCGTCAATTGCCTTATTTAAAAGGAATTGCCAAAAGCCATTTATTGGTAGTTGTTTTCTTTAGCAATACAGAATTAAACAGCATTATCAATAAAAAAACAACTACTATTCAGGAAGTTTATGATAAAGTGATTGCCGAAAAATTCATGTTCGAAAAACGATTAATTGTAAATGAACTGAAGAAATACGGAATACATTCTGTTTTAACGCAACCTGAGAATCTGACTTTGGACGCTATTAATAAATATCTGGAGATTAAATCTAGAGGGATTTTATAACTCAATTAATCTGTTAACTTATGGTTATTTTACAGATTAGCTTCGCTGCAATTGTCATTAATAAATTAGTTTTGAAAGAAATAATATTCTGATTATAAAAACTCAAAAACAGATCAAAATGAAAAAAGCAATTCTATTTCTGTTCCTTTTATTAAGCATTAAAACTCAAGCCCAAAAAACAGAAAACATCATTATTATCACAACCGACGGTTTTAGATGGCAGGAACTTTTTAAAGGAGTAGATTTAGCAATTGCTAATGATAAAAAATTCAATCAGGGAGACAGCACTTATATTTATAAAAAATACAGCAGTCCAGATAGCAAAGAATCGCGCAAAAAAATAATGCCTTTTTTCTGGTCTGAAATTGCCTCGAAAGGTCAGATTTACGGAAACCGAGATTTAGGAAATAAAGTTGATGTTGCCAATCCGTATTGGTTTAGTTATCCTGGATATAGTGAAATCATGACCGGAAATGTCGATTTAAAAGTCAATTCAAATGGTTACAAAGCCAATCCGAATGTCAATGTTTTAGAGTTTTTAAATCAGCAGTCTAAACTAAAAGGGAAAGTTGCAGCATTTGGCACTTGGGATGCTTTTGACAGAATTTTGAACGAAGAAAGAAGTGGTTTTCCAGTAATTTCTGCTTTTGATAAAGTGGGTGGAAACAAACCAACTGCAGCGCAAAAATTGCTTAACGAAATGCGTGACAACTCCTATAAGCCGTTTCATCAAGACGAATGTTTAGACCTTTTTACACATTATCAAGCTTTAGACGAATTAAAAACAAAAAAGCCAAAAGTACTCTACATCGCATACGGCGAAACCGACGAATGGGCGCATCACGCACAATATCGCTCGTATTTAGATGCCGCAAATCAAGTAGACAAATGGATTCAGGAAATCTGGAATTTTGTTCAGAACGATCCACAGTACAAAAATAAAACAACCTTATTTATAACGGTTGATCACGGTCGCGGTGACAAAGTAAAATCGCAATGGACAGATCACGGCTCTGATGTTGCTGGCGCTTCTGAAATTTGGTTTGCCGCAATGGGACCAGAAATTGCTCCAAAAGGCGAAATCAAAACCAATTCTCAGATCTACCAAAAACAATTCGCGCAAACCATAGCTAAATTTCTAGGCTATACTTTCAAAACAGATCATCCTGTTGAAGAAGAAGTAAAAGCAGTTTTTGAAAAATAGTTTTTTAGCCACGAATTACACGAATTTTCACGAATTTTAAATTTTCAATTCTATTGGAAAAATTAGTGCAATTCGTGTAATTCGTGGCTAAACAAATAATCCACTCCTAAACCTGCAAGGTTTTAAAAACCTTGCAGGAAGAAAAAAACTCTGTACCTTTGCCTCTTTGCAACTTTGAGCCTTAAAAAATGAAACAAATCACTTCAATTCAAAATCCGTTTATCAAATCTTTGGTTTTACTTCAGGAAAAATCCAAAGCCAGAAAACAAACCGGAACATTTTTGATTGAAGGCTTACGCGAAATTTCATTAGCGATAAAAGGCGGTTACGAAATCGAAACGGTTTTGTTTTTACCCGAATTAGTTTCTGAATCAGAAATCAACAAACTGATTCAAAATCCGTTTCAACTTATCGAAATCAATAAAGAAGTCTATCAAAAACTGGCGTATCGTGATACTACAGAAGGAATTTTAGCGGTTGCAAAAACCAAATCTTTAAAATTATCTGATTTAAAATTATCAGATAATCCGTTGATTTTGGTTGTTGAATCTCTTGAAAAACCAGGCAATATCGGCGCTGTCTTGCGTACCGCAGATGCCGCCAAATTGGACGCTGTTTTAATCGCCAATCCAAAAAGCGACTTATACAATCCGAATATTGTTCGTTCTAGCGTTGGCTGTTTGTTTACCAACCAAATTGCAACGGGAACATCCTCAGAAATTATTTCCTTTTTAAAAGAAAAAAAGATCAATTTCTACAGCGCGACTTTACAAAATTCGACTTCATATCATACACAAAACTTCACTACTCCAACAGCTTTAGTTGTGGGTACAGAAGCTACAGGTTTAACGCAAGAATGGCGTGATGCCGCAACTCAAAATATCATTATTCCGATGCAAGGCGAAATCGACAGCATGAACGTTTCTGTTGCCGCGGCAATTTTAATTTTTGAAGCGAAAAGGCAGAGAGGGTTCTAATGTAGAGTGACAAAGTTTCAAAGTCACAAAGTGGTAAAGATTTTCCGTAGAGACGCACCGCAGTGCGTCTAACATACTGATTGGTTTTAAGGTTTCTAAAGTAAAAAGTTGCACCTTTAAATTTGTCAGACTGAGCGAAGTCGAAGTCACATTCCTGTAGGAAAAAATCTAAAATCTGCAATCAAAAATCTACAATCCCAACCCCTTGCGTATATGGCAACAAATTTCTATATTTAGTACTTGAACTATGCCGTTATGACAGAAATAGATATAGAAAAAGAAAACAAAGCTATTGCGCAGGAATACAAGGAATTACTACGAATAAGTTACCAAACGTTAGACACAACCGACAAAAAATTAATTCGAAAAGCTTTTGATGTTGCCGTCGATGCTCACAAAGAACAGAGACGTAAATCGGGCGAAGCGTATATCTTTCATCCTATTGCAGTTGCAAAAATTGTTGCTTCAGAAATTGGTCTGGGTGCGACTTCTATTGCTGCGGCCTTATTGCACGATGTTGTTGAAGATACTCCCATGACGGTTGAAGACATTGAGCGTTTATTCAATCCGAAAGTGGCGCAATTGGTTGAGGGTCTGACTAAAATATCTTTAGTTCAAAAAGATTTGAATGCTTCTATGCAGGCGGAGAATTTCAGAAAAATGATTCTGACATTGAACGATGATGTCCGCGTAATTCTGATCAAATTGGCCGACCGTTTGCATAATATGCAGACCATGGATTCGATGGCTGAATACAAACAGACTAAAATCGCCTCAGAAACTTTATACATTTATGCGCCTCTAGCTCACCGTTTGGGACTTTATAATATTAAAACCAAACTGGAAGATTTAGGCTTAAAATATACCGAACCAGCAATTTACAACGACATTGTAAGCAAAATTCGTGAAACAAAAGAAGAACAAGACGCTTACATCAAAGACATTTCTGATGTTTTAAAAAAATCTTTAGACAACGAAGGCGTAGATTATATCATCAAAGGCCGACCAAAATCGATTTATTCTATCCGTCGAAAAATGCGTGCTCAAAACGTTACTTTTGATGAAGTGTACGATAAATTCGCCCTTAGAATAGTGTACAAAGCCGATCCGCATGAAGAGAAATTCATTGCATGGAAAATCTATTCGATCGTAACAGACCACTATAGACCGAGTCCGAGCCGTTTGCGTGACTGGATTTCATCACCAAAATCAACTGGTTATGAAGCCCTTCACATTACCGTAATGGGTCCAAAAGGACGCTGGGTCGAAGTTCAAGTACGAAGTGAGCGTATGGACGAAATTGCCGAAAAAGGGTACGCAGCGCATTACAAATACAAAAACGGAGCCACAGAGGAAAGCGGTCTGGATACTTGGCTGAATCTCCTTCGCGAAGCATTGGAAAATCCAGAAACCAATGCGGTTGATTTTGTCGAAGATTTTAAAATGAATTTATATTCTAAAGAAATTTTCGTCTTTACGCCAAAAGGAGAAATTAAATCACTGCCAAAAGGTGCCACTTCACTAGATTTTGCTTTCAGTATTCACTCCGAAATCGGAATCAAAACGCGTGGAACCCGTGTAAATGGACGTTTAGTTCCTCTTAATTATGAATTAAAAAGCGGTGATCAGGTCGAAGTTATCACTTCTCCAAACCAAAAACCAACTGTAAACTGGTTGGAATATGTAACCACTTCTAGAGCAAAAAATAAAATCAAAAATGTTCTTAACGAGAACACTAAAAAAATTGCCGAAGAAGGAAAGGAATTGCTTATTCGAAAATTAAAACATTTAAAAGTCACCTTTAACGAACAGGTTACAAACGAGTTAGTTAATTTCTTTAAACTAAAAACAAGTTTAGATTTATTTTATAGAGTTGGAATTGGTGCAATCGAAAATCAGCAGTTAAAAGATTATGCGGCGCAAAAAAGCAATTCGTTTATCAATTTCTTTAAAAATAAAATTAAACGAACCAAAGATACCGCAGATGAAGATATTCACAAGCCAGTCATTAGCAGCAATTATGATATGCTGGTTTTTGGAACGGAGCATGATAAATTAGATTACAAACTTTCGCAATGCTGTAACCCGATTCCTGGAGATGATGTTTTTGGTTTTGTGACCATTAACGAAGGAATCAAAGTGCATAAAAAAGATTGTCCGAACGCGATCGGAATGCAGTCAAATTACGCATACAGAATTATGAGCGCCAAATGGATTGATTCTTCTCAGGAAGAATTCAAAGCCATTATCAATATTACTGGAATGGACGTTTTAGGACTTACCAACCAATTGACGAAAGTAATTTCGAATAATATGAGCGTAAATATTCAAAGTATTTCGCTTAGCACCGACGCTGGAATTTTTCACGGACAAATTGCAGTGATTGTTAAAAACAACACGATTTTGAAAAAAATGATTAGCGCCATCAAAAAAATTGACGGAGTTGACAAGGTTACCAGAGAATATCGAACTTAATTATTAGAAAAGTAATTTTATTTTATGGATAATACTATAGAAATTCCTCAATTGATTTTTGATGAAAATGGAGAACTGATTATCTCTGCTTCTGATTCTTCATCAAAAAATGATTTCGATTTTTTTATTGGCAAATCTACTATTAGAAATAAAAAACTAAAAAAAAGACTTTGTAATTGTAACGAATGGATTGAATTTCCTTCTACTCAGGAAATGTACACGATTTTGCACGGAATTGGCAATATAGATAATTTTCTTGCTACTTTTGATGGAGAACCATTTGAAGGAATGACGGTAAGATTATTTAATCCGAAAACAAAATTATGGAGCATCTATTGGTCGGACTCAAATACTGGCGTTTTAGACAAACCTGTAGTAGGGTCTTTCGAAAATAAAGTTGGACATTTTTTTTCTAAAGATATTTTTGAAGAAAAACCAGTTATTCAAGTATTTCGATGGGATGCAAGAGACGAAAAAAATCCAATCTGGAGTCAGGCCATGTCTGATGACAAAGGAAAAACTTGGGAATGGAACTGGTATATGTATATGACTAAAACAAATTAAGCATTGTTAGTTTTATCATAAATTAAAATAATTATGTTAATTAAGCTAAAATAGACTTTCAAAATATTTTTGACGTAAAAGCCTGTATTTAGTGCCTTATTACTAATCAAAATCAAGTTTAAACGTTAAACTTTAAACCCGAAACTTTTATTCATTAAAAATAAAAAATTATCTTTGCCGGATATGACACTTATTTCAACTGACAACACTAAGAATCAAGAAATTGTAAAAAATGTTTTTACACTATATCTTGAACAAAAAGGGCATCGCAAAACTCCTGAGCGTTATGCTATACTTCAGGAAATTTACGATAGCGAGGAGCATTTTGATATAGAAAACCTTTATATCAAAATGAAAAACAAAAACTATCGTGTGAGTAGAGCAACGTTATACAACACGATCGAGTTATTGTTGGACTGCGCTTTGGTTAGAAAACATCAATTTGGACAAAATCAGGCTTACTACGAAAAATCATATTTTGATAAACAGCACGATCATATCATTATGACAGATTCTGGTGAGGTAATCGAATTTTGTGATCCAAGAATTCAAACCATCAAAAAGACTATCGAAGAAATTTTTGATATCGAAATCACAAATCACTCGCTTTATTTCTACGGAAACAAAAAGCAAAACTCAAATTCATAGTCTTTTAAAGATTAGACTTTTCAAAAAAATTAAAAAAAGAAAATTAACTACATAATCAGTAGGGCAACTTAGATTGCCTCAACGCAAATTAAAACAGAATGACCGTAGATTTATTACTAGGATTACAATGGGGAGATGAAGGTAAAGGTAAAATTGTTGACGTACTTACCTCAAATTACGATATTATTGCACGTTTTCAAGGAGGACCAAATGCAGGACATACGCTAGAATTTGACGGAATCAAACACGTACTAAGAACTATTCCTTCTGGAATTTTCCATAAAAACTCAGTAAATATCATCGGAAATGGTGTTGTAATTGATCCTGTAGTTTTTCAAAAAGAAATCGAAGGTTTAGAGAAATTCAACCTTGATATCAAAAGCAAATTAATCATTTCTAGAAAAGCTCACTTAATTTTACCAACTCACCGTTTGCTTGACGCAGCTTCTGAAGCTTCTAAAGGAAAAGCAAAAATTGGTTCTACTCTAAAAGGAATTGGACCAACTTACATGGACAAAACAGGTAGAAATGGTTTGCGTGTTGGTGATATTGAATTAGAAGATTTCAAAGAGCGTTACAGAGCTTTGGCAGACAAACATGAGGCAATGATTGCTTTCTATGATGTTGCTATTCAATATAACTTAGCTGAATTGGAAAAAGAATTCTTTGAAGCTATTGAAGAATTAAAGAAATTAGATTTTATTGACAGTGAAGAATACATGCACCAAGCTCAAAAAGCGGGTAAATCTATTCTTTGCGAGGGTGCTCAAGGATCTTTGTTAGATGTTGATTTCGGAACTTATCCTTTCGTAACTTCATCAAATACTACTGCTGCTGGAGCTTGTACAGGTTTAGGAATTGCTCCTAACAAAATCAAAGAAGTTTACGGAATTTTCAAAGCTTACGTTACACGTGTAGGTAGCGGACCTTTCCCAACTGAACTTTTTGACGAAGTTGGTGCTACAATGGCAAAAGTAGGTAACGAATTTGGTTCTGTAACAGGAAGACAAAGACGTTGCGGATGGTTAGACTTAGTAGCTTTAAAATATGCTGTTCAAGTTAATGGAGTTACGCAATTAATGATGATGAAAGGTGATGTCCTTTCTGGTTTTGAAACTTTAAAAGTTTGTACTGAGTACAACTATAAAGGTCAAAATATTTCTCATTTCCCTTACAACATTGAGCCAGAAAATGTTACTCCGGTTTACAAAGAGTTTAAAGGATGGAAACAAGATTTAACAGGATTGACAACTTTTGACGAATTGCCAATTGAGCTAAAAGAATATATTGAGTTTATTGAAAAAGAAATCGAAGTGCCAATCAAAATTGTATCGGTTGGACCAGACAGAAAACAAACAATAACAAAATAATACATTTTAAACGCTCTGATAATCAGAGCGTTTTTTTTTGAAGAATATTTTTATGAGAAAAAATCCAGAAATCGAGATTACAGAAACCAAGTTATTATCTGATAATTGGTATGTATTAAACAAAGTAACTTTTAATTATAAAAAAGAAAATCAGCCTGTTGAGTCACATATACGTGAAGTATATGATCGCGGAAATGGCGCTGGAATATTACTGTACAATTCTGCTAAAAAAACGGTTATTTTAACGAGACAGTTTCGCTTGCCGACTTATTTGAACGGAAACAAAACCGGAATGATGATTGAAGTTTGCGCAGGGCTTTTGGATAAAGATAATGCAGAGCAAGCTATTATTCGTGAAACAGAAGAAGAAACAGGTTATCGTTTAAGCAAAGTTCAAAAAGTTATTGAAACTTACATGTCGCCAGGATCTGTAACCGAAATTTTATATCTTTTTGTTGGTGAATACGACGAAAAAATGAAAGTTAGCGAAGGCGGCGGACTCGATGCTGAACAAGAAAACATTGAAGTTTTAGAACTGACTTTTGATGAAGCTTATGCCATGATTGAATCTGGAGAGATTTCGGATGCTAAAACAATTATGCTATTGCAACACGCTAAAATAAAAGGTCTGATTTAGAAGTTTTTTGAGTATTTTAGAATCCTATTTTAATTAAACCTCAAATCAATTAATTATGGGATTATTTGACTTTCTTAAGAAAAAGGAAACTTCTGAACCAAAAAATGAAAAAGGCGCATTGCTTGCAATGCCACTATTTATTAATAACGAGAGTTACAATATAGACAGTGTAATTCAAAATCTGAAAAATCTCTGGGGATTATCTATTATAAATTTTTCTGGAGATAATAATTCAGCTGTTTTTACAGTAAATAATGAATTAGTGACTATATTTTTTGTACCAGGACAAATTCCTAGTGATGAAGTTTCAACAACTATTAAATATGCATACAACTGGCATAAAGCAGAAGAAGATTTAAAAAACTATACAGGACATGCAGTTGTTTCTGTTATGTCTGCACAAGGAAGTCAAGTAGAGAGATATACCATTTTGAGCAAACTATTATGTTCTATTCTTTCAACTTCAAATTCAATAGGTGTATATCAAGGAAAACAGACTTTATTGATACCTAGAAATCAATACTTGGAAAATATTGATGATTTACAGCAAGGAAAATCTCCAGCTCATTTGTGGGTTTATATTGGGATCAAAACCTCTGAAGAAGGAAATTACTTGTATACCTATGGATTGCCTGAATTCGATAAGCAAGAAATGGAAATCATTAAATCTCCTAAAGAGCTTTTAGAAGTTTTCAATTTCTTTGCCAACATTGTTTCGTACGTAATTAATGGTGATATTACATTACGAAATGGAGAAACTTTAGGCTATACAGCAGACCAGAAAATAAAAATTACAGCTTCGCAAGGAATGTTTGTAGAAGGACAAACTTTAAGATTAGAAATGTAATCTGGAAAATTTCGAATGCTAAGAAAATATGCTGTTATTGCAAGCTAAAATAAAAGGTCTTATTTAGAAGTTTTTTGAGTATTTTAGATTGACAAAAAGATCTAAAATGCTCAAATCTAAAATAGTACTAATTTTCCTTTTTCCTTTATTTATTTTTTCGCAAAGCGAAAAATGGCCAGCAGAAAAACTCCAGCAAGATTTAAATATCTTTAGAGAAATTAGAGAAAAAGCCAATTCTGGACTTTACAAATACAGAGCAAAACAGCAGATTGACAGTATTTACAATTGGGCATTTTCGCAGATTAAAGAGCCGAAAGAACTTATTGAATTCTATAAAATCATTTTGCAGATAACCGATTTTGAAGGAAGCCTACATAATGACACCACACTTCCTGATGATTTTGAAAAGAAATATTCATCAGGGAATGTCTTCTTCCCTTATCCCGTAAAACTCATCCAGAATAAGCTGATTCTTAATTTTAAAAATGAAGAAATTCCACTCGGTTCTCAAATTCATAGCATTAACGGAATCGAAACTCAAAAAATACTCACTTCGCTTTACAAATATTATACGACCGACGGATATAACATTACAGGAAAATCAATCGGAATTGGAAGTTCTTTTGCTAAATATTTCGAAATGGAATATGGCGCGCAAAAAAGCTTTTTAGTCGAATATTCTCTTCCAAACCAAACTCAAAAACAGACCAAAAGCATTTCTTCTGTTTCTAATGAAATTCGAAAAGAAAACTTTAAAAATAGATTTTCGCTTCCAATTGATAGTCTGCAATATCAAAAAGCAAAAGATAAATATTCATTTAAAATAATTTCCTCCAATACAGCACTGCTTTCTGTTCATACTTTTGTTATTGGTCGAAATGCCAAAGACAAACAGCATATTGCGTACAAAAAATATTTGGACAGCTGTTTTCAATACCTTTCCAAACATTCGGAAATAAAAAACCTAATTGTCGACGTCAGAAACAATGGCGGCGGCACCGATCCAAATGATATTATAACTTTCTCTTATTTAGCAGAAAAACCTTTTCGAGAAAATGCATCGGCTTATGTGAATTTTCAAAAAATACCATTTCCAAAATATTTAGTTTACGAAGAAACCGATCCTAAAAAACAGCAGGAAGAACTGAAAGATTTTGAAGACGAGCTTATAGAAGAATTTCCAAAGCTGATAGATCAAAAATATTCTCAAGACAGTAAATTCAATATGTTATTACAGCCTGATAAGAATAGTTTTAAAGGGCAAATTTACTTATTGATTAGTCCGAGAATTGCTTCGGCTGGATCTTTGTTTGCTTCACTTGTGGCAGGAAATACAAAGGCAATTGTTATTGGAGAAGAAACTATGGGAGGCTATTTTGGACACAACGGCCACACTCCTATTGAATATGAATTGCCCAATACCAAAATTAAAACACAATTTTCTATTGTAAATTTAGAACAAGACGTTCCTAAAAAAACGAATCAGATTTTTGGAAGAGGAGTAATTCCAGATCATGAAATCTCCCAGACTTTGGAAGATTTTATGCAAAATAGAGATTCTCAATTTGAATATACTTTGAAACTTATTGAAAAATAGTAAATGAAATTACAAAAAAATAGATTTTTAAAAACCTTGTTATTCCTATTTATTTTGATAAACGTAATCGCGTTCTTTCACACTTATAAGTTTACTCATTTTAAAGAAAACAAATCTGAAAAAACTCAAAGTCCAGAAAAATTATCATCTTGGGAAAAAGCAAAAACATTATTGCTAGGAGTAAATAATCCCAAACCCAAAAATTCAAAATTTCCTTCTCAGAAATATAAAACACTAAAACTGAAAAGTAATAAAGAAATAGAATGCTGGTTTATTCAAAACCCAAACCCAAAAGGAACTGTTATTTTATTTCATGGTTACGGTTCTGAAAAATCTTCTTTAATTGAACGATCTGAGGAATTTCAAAAATTAGGCTATAGCACCCTGCTGGTTGATTTTATGGGTAGCGGAAATTCAGAAGGAAACCAAACAACAATTGGCTTTAAAGAAGCAGAAGAAGTAAAAACTTGCTTTGATTACATTAATTCAACGGGAGAAAAGAACATTTTCCTATTTGGAAGTTCTATGGGCGCAGCTGCCATAATGAAATGCATTAATGACAGTAAAATAAATCCAAAAGGAATAATTATAGAATGTCCGTTTGGTTCAATGTATCAAACTGTTTGCGCCAGATTCAAGAAAATGAATGCACCCACATTTCCTATGGCTGGAATCTTATTATTTTGGGGAGGAATTCAAAACGGTTTTTGGGGTTTCAACCACAACCCTTCCGATTATGCTAAAAGTATCAAATGCCCAACTTTACTTCTTTATGGAGAAAAAGATAAAAGTGTCAGCAAACAAGAAACAGATAAAATCTATCATAATTTAAATGGTTTTAAGAAACTTGTGATTTATAAAGAAACAGGACACGAAAATTATTTAATTAAAAATAAATCGCAATGGGTTAGCGATGTTACAGATTTTATAGCCAAAGCTGAAAAACTTTAAAATGTAAATACCGAAACCTATTCCAAAAATTATGTAACCCTTTTCAGCTATCATATTTATAACTTTATCTTCATAAAATTACGACCCATGAAAAAGTTATATTACACCGCAAATGCCCTACTTATATTAACATTAGTTTTATTAGGTTCTTGTAAAAAGAGCGATACCATAACGCTGACTGAAAATAAAAAAGAGAAAAAGGAAGTTATAGAATATAAAAAACCTAAAACGGTTTCTTATCAAATTGAAAAAACCAAAGACTGGCTGAAACTTAATGAAGCTGACAGTTCAAAAATGGATATTGTGTATGCATTAAATCGTACTGATAAAGCCAATTTTAAAAAGTTAGATTCTGTTGTAATTCCAGCAGATTTTAGCGGAGATTTGGTTTATTATCTTCCATTTCCGCTGCATGTTTCAGCATTAGAAGAAGTTTCAAAAATTATACTTTTCTCCTATCCTACCCAAACTTTTGCCGCTTATGAAAATGGCGAGTTAGTGCGTACAGGCCCAACAAATATGGGTAGAAAAAAAGACCCAACGCCAACTGGATTATTTTTTACTAACTGGAAAGCAGAAAAAACAACCAGTACTTTTAATGACGAATGGGATTTAAAATGGAATTTTAATATCGAAAATAAACTAGGTGTTGGTTTTCACGAATATGATTTGCCAGGATATCCAGCTTCTCATTCTTGCTTACGATTATTAGAAAAAGATGCCAAATACCTTTACAAATTTGCTGACGAATGGATTTTGAAAGACAAAGAAAATGTAAAAGTTAAAGGTACGCCAGTAGTTGTTTTTGGAAGTTACAATTTTGACGGACCAAAACCATGGCTTCAATTAGCCTCAGACGCAGAAGCTTTAAAAATTTCTGAAAGCGATATTGATACTCAGGTACAACCCTATTTAAAGGAAATTTTAGAAAACCAAAATCTAAGAGAAGCCGAACCCACAAAAACTCTTTAAAAAATATAGAATAAGTATAAAATC
The DNA here is from genome assembly GCF_054075165.1 of Flavobacterium erigeronis. NCBI lineage: Bacteria > Pseudomonadati > Bacteroidota > Flavobacteriia > Flavobacteriales > Flavobacteriaceae > Flavobacterium > Flavobacterium erigeronis. Next base: position 252,933 of record NZ_JBSKGP010000004.1, read on the forward strand.
AGTTGAAACAGATAAAATTGTTTCAACTGATTTTTTTTTATAAATAGTTCGGCTAAAGCCTTTTCTCTCGATCTTTTTTAAACCTCCATCTAAAGCTGGAGGCAATTTAAAATAAGAACTTTGCAACTTTGTCACTTTGCAACTAAGAAAAAAACTTAGCTTCTCAGCACCTTAGAAGGTTAGAAGCTAAAAAAACTCTGACCCTCTGTCACTTTGCAACTTTGCAACTAAGAAAAAAAACTTAGAACCTCAGCACCTTAGCATCTTAGAACCTTAAAAAAATAAAAAAGCGATCATTCATTTATTATTTATATCTTTGCATCATAATAAGTTAGAAATATGAGAACGCGAGATATCAATAAAGAAGAAATTGTAAAACAGAAAGCAATTGAAATGATTGTTAACCAAGGTGTAGAAGGTTTTGGAATGAATCGACTAGCGAAAGAATGTGGAATTTCAGTTGCTACACTTTATATTTATTATTCGGACAAAGAAGACTTAATCAAAAAAATCGGAATCGAAATCGGTAAAAACTTTTTTGACAATATGTTTGAAGGATTTTCTGCTGATATGTCTTTCAAAGATGGATTAAGAAATCAATGGGAGAATAGAATTTATTTTAATTTAAATTTTACGCGACAAGCAACTTGCTTTGAACTTTTAAAACATTCTACTTATGGAGATGATATCGTAAAAGAAATAACTGGCGATTACAAGCAAATAATGACCCAATTTATGCTTGCTGCAATTAAAAGAAAAGAACTGATTTCTATTCCGTACGAAGTATTCTGGAGCATTGCTTACGGTTCGCTTTATTCTCTTTTAGAATTTCATAGAGAAGGAAAATCAATGTCTGGAAAACCTTTTATTCTTACTGATAAAATTAAAGATGAGGCATTTAATCTGGTTCTTAAAGCTTTGACACCCTAACTCAATTGCAAATATTAAGATCAACTGCAAAATTCATAATTCATAATTCATAATTCAAATACAATATAATTTCATTAAAATGAAAACTTCAATTATAGAAAATAAAAAAATAGCCATAATTGGCGGCGGGCCAGTCGGACTAACCACAGCCCGAATTCTACAAATTAATGGTGCCGATGTCACTGTTTACGAAAGAGACGTAAATGCCGAAGCAAGAACATCGGGCGGAACTTTAGATATTCATTCTGATTCTGGGCAATATGCAATTCAGAAAGCAGGATTAATGGATGTATTTTATAAGTATGCGAGACCAACGGGCGAAAAAATGGCGGACATGGACGGAAATATTACTTCTGACGAAATGCCTGATGAAACAAACGCTTTTTCTCGTCCAGAAATTGACCGCAATGATTTGAGAAAAATTATGCTGGATAATCTTGAAGAAAATACAGTGGTTTGGGATAGTCAGCTAATTAATATCGAAAAATCTGAAAATCAATATGTTTTAGAATTCAAAAATGGCACAAAAACTACTGCCGATTTTGTAATTGTAGCAAACGGCGGAAGATCGAATGCGCGAAAATTTGTAAGCGATCAAGAGCCTCAACTTTCTGGGACCTATATTATTCAAGGAGAAATTTCGAATCCAGATTTGGATTATCCAGAGTTTAAACCGAAATACGGAAACGGGAATGTTATGGCAATGGGAGAACATAAAATGTTTTACACCCATACCATGCGTGACGGTTCTGTTCATTTTGGAGTTTCTTTTAAAGCCGATGAAGATTGGATTTTAAATAACGGAATCAATTTTGAAGACAGTCAAGCAGTAATTTCTTTTTTGAATGAAAAATTTGAAAATTGGAACGACGATTACAAAAAATTCTTTGCTAAATCAACCGATTTTTCTGGTTTGCCATTACGTTTATTTTCTTTAGAAGAACCTTGGAAAGAACATTCAAATATTACTCTAGTGGGCGATGCAGCGCATTTAATGCCTCCATTTGCAGGCGAAGGTGTAAATATGGGATTATTTGATGCTTTCCACTTAACGGAAAATTTAACCAATGGAAAATTCAATACAATTGACGAAGCCATTGAAAATTATGAGAAAAAAATGTTTGGTTATGCTCTCGAAGCACAGCGTATGACGAAGAAAATGGAAGATTTACTGCATTCTAATATTGTGGCTGAAGATATTTTGAATAGTAGATTCTAATAAAAAGAGTTAACTTAGATAAAAAATTCAAAATGGATTTGGCTTCTAAAAATAATCGAATCTGTAAAAAAGGGCATCATTACACTAAAACCAGTGATTGCCCTACTTGTCCTATTTGCGAAGCAGAAAGAAAACCAAAATCTGGACTTTTATCTGTTTTATCAGCGCCGGCAAGAAGAGCTTTAGAAAGCAAGAATATTAAAACTGCGGAAGATTTATCTCAATATACACAAGAAGAAATTTTATCCCTACATGGAATTGGACCAAGCAGTTTGCCAAAACTTTCGGAAGAATTAAGAAAGAATGGATTAAGTTTTAAAGAAAACAAGAAATAAAAAAAGGCGTAAGAATTAAAATCTTACGCCTTTTTTTTATCTCGAAAGCTTAAAATTATCTAGAATAATTCGGAGCTTCTTTTGTAATTGTTACGTTATGCGGGTGACTTTCAGTGATTCCGCTAGAAGTGATTCTAACAAAACGTCCAGATTCTTGTAAAGTCGGAATATCTTTTGAACCGCAGTATCCCATTCCAGCACGAAGACCTCCAATAAACTGAAGCATACTTTCGTTTAACTCTCCTTTGTAAGGAACACGTCCAACAATTCCTTCTGGAACTAATTTCTTAACGTCATCTTCAACATCTTGGAAATAACGGTCTTTAGAGCCTGTTTGCATTGCTTCAACAGATCCCATTCCGCGATACGATTTGAATTTTCTTCCTTCAAAAATGATCGTTTCTCCTGGAGATTCTTTTGTACCAGCTAATAATGAACCTAACATTACACAGTCAGCACCTGCAGCGATTGCTTTAGGAATATCTCCTGTATAACGAATTCCACCGTCAGCAATAACTGGAACTCCAGTTCCTTTAATTGCAGCAGCAACTTCTAAAACTGCAGAGAATTGAGGAAAACCAACACCCGCAACAATACGAGTCGTACAGATAGAACCAGGTCCGATTCCAACTTTTACTCCGTCTGCTCCGCTTTCTACTAAATATTTAGCAGCTTCTGGAGTTGCGATGTTTCCAACGATTACATCTATTTGAGGGAATTTTGATTTTACTTCTTTCAATACATTCACCACACCTTCTGTATGTCCGTGAGCTGTATCGATAATGATGGCATCTACCCCTGCAGCAACCAAAGCCTCTGCTCTTTGAACAGCATCTCCAGTAACTCCAATAGCAGCAGCAACCCTCAAACGTCCAAAGCTATCTTTATTAGCAATTGGTTTTTGAGTCAATTTGGTAATATCTCTAAAGGTAATTAAACCTACTAGTTCGTTATTTGCATTTACAACAGGTAATTTTTCGATTTTATGACCTTGTAAAACTACTTCTGCCTGCTCTAATGAAGTTCCTTCGGCAACAGTAACTAAGTTTTGGCTTGTCATAACCTCAACGATCGGTCTTGCACCATTTTTTTCGAAACGTAAGTCACGATTGGTTACAATACCTTTTAAGATTTTGTTTTCGTCAACGATTGGAATACCGCCGATACCGAATTCTTTCATTGCATTTTTTGCATCTGCAATTGTAGAAGTTAAAGGAAGCGTTACTGGATCGATAATCATTCCAGCTTCTGCACGTTTTACTTTTCGAACTTTTCCTGCCTGCTGTTCGATCGTCATATTTTTATGTAAAACACCAATTCCGCCTTCTTGTGCCATAGCGATTGCCATTGCACTTTCTGTAACTGTATCCATAGCAGCAGATACAATCGGAACGTTTAATGTAATGTTTCTTGAGAATTTTGATTTAATGCTCACTTCGCGGGGAAGCACATTCGAGTAGTTAGGTACTAATAATACATCGTCGTAAGTTAAACCTTCGCCGATAATCTTGGAGTTGTGTGCTATCATGTTGCAATTTCTAGTTGAATTGCGTGCAAATATAGTGAATAAATTGCTAACTTGAATACTAACTTATTCATAAAATTGATTTTACACGAATCATCTTACAAAGAATACACCCTAGCCCAGATGGAAATGGAAAGCCACGAAAAGCCAAAAAACATTTTTTTCTGATTTAAAAAAGCGACCAGCGGAAGCTCTTTTTAAATCTTGAAAAAAAGTTTTTTGGCTCGAGTGCTTGTAATGGACAGCTGGAAATAGCTTCTAATAATATTCATAAATTCAATCGTCTTTGTCTTGGAACACAAAATTAATTCCGAGCTGAAATGAGGCGCTGCTGGCTTTAGAAATATCTTTATATTCTAAAATATTATTGACGAGTGCATAAATATTTACTGGCCCGATTGTTCCGGCGAGTCCTAAACCGATGTTTTTATTTGAAAAAGTATCGAAAGTATAAGTGGCTTTCAAATCTAATTTTCTAAAAATATTTCTTCTATAAAAAGCAGTCAAGGCAACTAAAGGCTCACGCGGAGCAGACATTCCGAAAAGCTGAAGTCCAACAGCATTTTTATAATATTTTTCGACGCTGCCACGGCAGTTGCATTCATCGTCTGGACGTGCCTCGCCAAAAGAATATTGAATGGAAGAATAAATTTTTGTCGGACGCCAAGTGGTATATTTATTATAAAGCGTATCTCTAGGAATGGCTTTGTCAAATTCATCAAAAACATTTTCGGGATCATCTAAACTAAAAAAGTCTGGATTTGCTCCATTGTATTGATAAGTTCCTTTATAGGTAAGTGTTTCGATATCTTTGGTTTGTCTCACAAATCCCAAATCGACAATACTTGCCGTGAACTGCAGATTGTCTTTTATATAATAGGTAATTCCGGCATCTACACCAAAACCTAAACTTCCGTTAAAAAAAGTATTATTAACAAGATCTCGAGCAATATTTCCTTCGTATTCATCTTTTGTAAAACTAGATAGTCCAGAAGTTTTTAATTCTAAATTGGAAGAAATAACTTGGTTATAAAGATTTGGAGTTCCTGCCTGCTGGCCCGTATAAATGTATCCTGAATTTTTTGTCGAAGTTGCATTTGCACCGCTCGAGTAGATTTTGGCGCGTCCTCCAAGCACCAATTTATCATTGACTTTTTTATGAAAACCAACATGAAAAACAGAAAGCACCTCAGCCTTCATATTCAAATCTCCCAGATTAAACGATTTTCCAATATAATCTCTATTCCCGTCTAAAGCTAACAAAGCTAGATCTTTTGGAACAAACATAAAAAAATCAAATTCCTGATAGACTCCAAATGAAACGTAAGATTTACTGTCTCTTCCTCCTACTCTAAATCCGCCAGAAAATAACTCCAATTGCTGGTTGGTTACGACTTTATCTCGGCTAGATGATTTATTAATAACATTTCGAACTTTTTGATTGAAGTCTACGCCATTGTCTGCAAACAGATCGTAGGCAGAAAAACTGCTGGAGCCCACATTGGCTGAAATCCCAGATAAAATGGGAAATCCGAAATAATATTTATATGAAACATCGGCTCCCGGATTTACAAGAGAAGACTGCGGAATTGAAGTAAAATTATATAACAGCTCTCTGTTTTGCGCAAAACAAGAAAGATGAAAAAACAAGCAAAGAATTAGCGTTTTTCTCATTCGATTACTAAATAAGCAGTGGCACTTGATCTTAATTTTAAATTTCCTAAACTCTCACTGTTTAATGGAGGCCCTGCAGTAATAATTACCACAAAACCAATTCTTTGGGTTTGTTTTAAAAGATCTAATCGCGTGTTTTCAAAAACCTCTGTTGGGTATTTTATAACATTTGGTGTTCCTTTATAGGATGGAACTGCAAAAGATATAGTTTGTAAAGGCTGATTTTCTGCATTAAGCAAAATCATATTGATGATAAAAGCACGATTTATATTATTTTCTACTTCAAAATCAAATTCAGCTTTTTTAAGACGTTCGTTAAAAAATTTATCCTTAAATATATCAAAATCTCTTACGTCAGGATAGATATTGGTTCCTCCGTCATCTACGAGTTTATTTGCAGGAATATCAAAATAAGCTAGGTTGGCTACAAAAACGGGCTCTAGCTTAAAATCATTTACCTGATCGAAATCTAACTCACTGGAACAGGAAAACAATAGGAAAACGGAAAAAAATATGCTGAAAATTTTACTGATGGAGCGTGATCTCATGACAATATTTATATCGATACTAAATGTAACGCATTATGTTTACAATGATTATCGAAGGTAAGAAAATATAACAGTTTTTTAATGAAACTTTCCAAACAATTTCGAAGCTTCGTTGTAAGCGCTTTCAAAACTGAGTGAATTAAGTCCTGTTATTTTTTTATTGGCAGTAAAATACGAAACCAATTTTTCTGTTGGCATGTTTCCAGTTAATTTATCGGTCGCCATTGGGCAACCGCCAAAACCTTGAATAGCACCATCAAAACGGGTACAGCCGGCTTTTCCTGCAGCATCGATTTTTTCGAACCAGCTTTCGGGTGTGGTATGAAGATGAGCGCCAAACTCAATTTCTGGATATTTCGGAATTAAATCTGAAAACAAATACGTAATTACCTCGGGAGTAGAAGTTCCGACAGTATCGGAAAGCGATAAAATCTTTACGCCCATTCCAGCCAGTTTTTCTGTCCATTCTGCGACAATTTCAACATTCCACGGATCTCCGTACGGATTTCCAAACCCCATAGAAAGATAGGTTACCACTTCTTTGTTTTTCTTATCGGCAACTTCCAGAATTTCTTCGAGCGTTACCAAAGATTCGGCTATGGTTTTGTGCGTATTACGCATCTGAAAGTTCTCAGAAATAGAAAAGGGAAAACCTAAATATTGAATCTGCTCATAATTGGATGCTGCTACCGCACCTTGCGTATTGGCAATAATTGCAAGCAGTTTACTTGTAGTTTGTGACAAATCAAGCTGTTCTAAAACGGCAGCCGTATCCTGCATTTGCGGAATAGCTTTTGGAGAAACAAAACTTCCAAAATCGATGGTATCAAAGCCAACTCGCAATAAAGCTTGTATATAAGTAACTTTATTTTTTGTTGGAATAAAAGTCTTAATGCCCTGCATGGCATCTCGAGGACATTCGATGATTTTGATTTCTTTACTCAAAGCTTATTCTTTTGTAAAGGCTAAGTTAGTTTCTTTTTTAAAGAAATAAAAATTATGTTTTTTTTTAAACCATATAGTAATATAAGTTCATTTAATTAGATTGGATGCGTATGCAATATATACATCGTGTATTTGTAGAGACGCACTGCAGTTCGCCTCTACAGTACACTTAATAAAATATTACATTAAACCGTAATTTTACAATTAATTACCAAAAAATGTAATATTGTAAATTATTACCAAAAAACGTAATAATAAAATTTATTACTTATATTTGTAATAGAAAGTTTATTATTTTTTAATTATATTTGGTTATGACTAGTGTAATTACAGGCGATATAATTGGTTCAAGACAGCAAAAATCGGAACATTGGGTAGAAGATTTGAAAAAAATCTTAGTCCCATTGGGCAAAACACCGAGTCAGTGGGAAGTGTATCGAGGGGATGAATTTCAAATTGAAGTTGCCAATCCCGAAGATGCGCTGCTAACTGCTATTTTGATAAAAGCTCGTTTAAGAGCGCTAAAATCGGATGCACGCATGAGCATTGGTTTTGGAGATAAAACGCACAATGCTGAGAGAATATCTGAAAGCAATGGCTCTGCTTTTATTAATTCGGGAGAACTTTTTGAAACTTTAAAAAAACAGAAAGTTACTTTGGCCGTGCGAACGGGAGATTTTAGTTTGAATGAAAATCTGAATTTAATGCTACAGCTAGCGTTAACATTTATGGATAGTTGGCTGGTACAATCGGCAGAATTTGTTGCTCTTGCTATTGAAAACCCTACATTATCTCAAGAAGAATTAGGACAAAAACTCGGTATAAATCAGGCTGCTGTGAGTCGAAGACAAAAGCGCGCGCAGTTTGATCTGGTTATGAATTTAGACCGCTATTTTAGAAAACAAATAAAACAATTTACAGCCTCATGATCTTATTTATAAAACTGCTTCTCGCTCATTTATTAGGCGATTTTATCTGGCAGCCCAATTCTTGGGTCGCCGATAAAGAAACTAAAAAACATAAAAGCATTTACTTATATGTTCATATTTTGCTTCATGGAGTTTTAGCTGCAATTCTGGCGGGAGAAATCCGTTTTATACCGTACGCTGTTTTAATTGCCGTTACACATGGAACTGTTGATCTCCTTAAACTGAATTTTCAGAAAAAGAAAACCAAACGAACTTGGTTTGTTGTCGACCAAATTGCTCATATTTTAATTTTGATTGGAATTATTCTACTGTATCAAAACAAAAGCATCATAAATTTCTGGTCTGATAATGAATTCTGGATTCTAATAACAGGATTATTATTGATTACCAAACCAACTTCGATTTTTATCAAAACCATTATTTCGATCTGGAGTCCAGAAAGCCAAAATAGCCATCAAGATTTTTCTCTTGCCAATGCAGGAAATTATATTGGTATTCTAGAACGTCTTCTTGTGGTTTGCTTTATTCTTACCGCTCATTTTGAAGCAATCGGATTTCTTTTGGCCGCTAAATCTATTTTTAGATTCGGAGATCTAAAAGAAGCCAAAGACCGAAAACTTACAGAATATGTAATGATTGGAACCTTAATCAGTTTTGGAATTGCAATAATTGTCGGCCTTGTAATTCAGGCGTTACTTTTACAATTGCCCTAAAACTTTTTTGTTAATTGCTTTTATTAAAGCTGGGCCTTCGTAAATAAAACCAGTGTACAATTGCACCAAACTTGCACCTGCATTTAGTTTTTCAATAGCATCGTCTGCAGAATGAATTCCTCCTACTCCAATAATTGGGAATGCTTTATTGCTTTTTTCTGAAAGGAAACGGATTACTTCCGTAGAACGTTTGGTTAAAGGTTTTCCAGACAAACCACCCATTTCTGATTGGTTTGCAGATTGTAAACCTTCTCTAGAAATAGTAGTATTTGTTGCAATTACACCAGCAATCTGAGTTGTTTTTACAATATCAATAATATCTAATAATTGCTCATCTGTTAAGTCTGGAGCGATTTTAAGAAGAATAGGTTTTACTTTTTGAGAACTTGTTTTTTGTTTTTCAACATTTCTATTCTGCAAAGTCTGCAATAAAGCTGTCAAAGGTTCTTTATCTTGTAAAGCTCTTAAATTTGGTGTATTTGGCGAACTCACATTCACTACAAAATAATCAACATGGTTAAAAAGCGCATCAAAACAAATGATGTAATCTTTTACCGCATCTTCGTTATCGGTTACTTTATTTTTTCCGATGTTTCCTCCAATCAAAACACCCGAATTCTTTTTCAAACGTTCTACAGCTTCAAGAACACCTCCATTATTAAATCCCATTCGGTTGATAATCGCTTGGTCTTCCTTTAATCTGAATAAACGTTTTTTCGGATTTCCTTCCTGTCCAACTGGCGTTACCGTTCCGATTTCAATAAAACCAAAACCAAAATCGCCTAGTTCTTTATATAATTTGGCATCTTTATCAAAACCTGCCGCAAGTCCAACTGGGTTTTTAAATTTAATTCCGAAAACTTCTCTTTCTAATCGAGCGTCTTTTACTTCATAAATTGATCTTATAATTGCCGAAACTCCAGGTATTTTTGAAATGAATTTTACAAAAGAAAAAGTAAAGTAATGCACTTTTTCAGGATCAAAACAAAAAAGTATCGGACGAATTATCAATTTATACATAAGAGTTGTGTTGTGTTATTTTTTCAGCTGCAAATTTAGATATTATAGTTTAAAAAGGTGCTTATTTCCAAAAACAAATAATTTCTATTTTGTTCAATTCCTAAATAAAAGAATTAACACCGCCAATTGCATACTTTTTTGTTGCAAATTATAATATGAAACCTGTTTTGGTTTGTGGACAGATTGCTCTGATACAGATATTAGCTACTTTTAAATACTATTTAATGATCGCTATATGTTATTCAAAAAGAATAAATCAAATCGCTTTTTTAAACTGGTTTTCTTAGCCTTATTTTTTGCACTCGCATTAGACGGATTTGCGCAACAAGAAAAAGACACTACTAAATTGATGAATGTGCGTTATGGCAATAAAGGAATCGAACTAGAAACTCGAGACAAGAAATTTCTTTTTCAATTGGCAAGCCGACTTCAGTTTCGTTTTTCAACACCAAATGATACCGATCCTCTAACGTATGACGACTACAGTCAAGATGCTAAAACGACTTTTAAAATTAATCGTGCGCGACTTAAAATTGGCGGTCATGCTTTTGAACCTTGGCTTAAATATTATTGGGAATACGAATTAAGTCAGTCCAATTTGCTTGATTTCAGACTTATGATTGAAAAGTGGGATTGGCTGAGTTTTAAAGTTGGACAATGGAAAACAGAATTTACTCGCGAACGTTTCATAAGCAGCGGTGAACAGCAGATGGTTGACCGATCCTTAATTAACCGCCCTTTTACGGTAGACAGACAGCTCGGAGTTGAAGTTTACGGTCATTTGAAAGGAACTGGAATTGCCGATTTTAATTATTGGGCTGCGGCTTTGACAGGAACCGGACGAGGAAGCACTACCAATGACGACAATCATTTAATGTATTTTGGAAGAGCACAATGGAACTTTTTAGGGAGATCTCTAGAATTTGAAGGCTGTGATTTAGAATTTCACGAAAAACCAACTCCTATAATTGCTTTCTCTGCGGTAACCAACCGAAGTCCTTATACTCGATTTTCTCAAGCAGGCGGAGGCTCTCTTGATGGTTTTGAAGATGGATTGCCAGGTCAGTATAGAGTCAATCAATGGAATCTGGAAACCGCTTTTATGTTTCGTGGTTTTTCTTGGCAGAGTGAATGGCATACTAAAGAGATTATCGACAAATACAATAATGATGAAATGACCGTCATGAAAGGATATTACATTCAGGCTGGATATTTTTTTCATAATGTTTTCGAATGGTGGCCAAAAAAACTAGAAATGGCAGGAAGACATGCAGCATACCGACCAGATAATTCGATTAGACAAAATAGACAAGACGAATCTACATTGGCTTTTAATTGGTTTTTCAAAGGGCATAAAAACAAACTTACTTCAGAAGTAAGCTATTTTAGTTTTCAAGACAAAACGCTGCCTTTAGAGCAAGGCTGGCGTTTTAGAATCCAATGGGATATATCACTGTAATTCAAAATCATACAGCTAAACTTTCAATCAATTTCGATAAATCGTTCATTTTTTTTCATAACTTTAATTCATATAAACCACTGAATATGAAAAATATATCCAAAACAGTAAAAAAATCAGCACTTTGGTGTTTGATCGGCACATTTTTCCTTGTTTCAATTGACAGTTTAGCACAACGTCATGGTGGTGGAAACCGTGGCGGCGGAGCAACGCATACGCGACCTGGTTCTAATGGCGGAGGCATAAAACGTCCGGCCAATAATTCTGGAAACAAAATCACAAGACCTGCAAATTCTAACAAGAAGATCACCAGACCAGCCACTTCAAATAATAAAGCGGTCAGACCATCTACAACAAATAGAAATAATACAGTAAACAGAAACAATACGGTAAATAGAAACAATATTGGAAACAGAAATACAAATATCAGCGGCAATACCGTAAACAGAAACCGAAATAATGTAAACATTAACGTTAATAATAGCGTACATGTTCGGAACAACCGTAACACTTATGTAAGACCTGCACCTCGCCCTTACGTTCGTCCGCCTTACGTATACGGAGGTTATAGATACAATACTTTTCATCCGTATTACTATCACCCTTACAGACCTTATTATTGGGGACCAGTTTGGCATCCTTGGGGATTTTTCGTAGCCACTTTGGCCGTAACAGCGATTGTAGTTAGCGTCGAAAGCCAGCAATATCATTATGATCAGGGTGTTTGGTATACTTCTAGCAGCGGTGGTTATACGGCAGTGCCAGCTCCTGTTGGAGGAACCGTTAATAATATTCCGAGCGGAGCACAAACTGTTAATACAGGAACCGTCAACAATTATTATTACGGAGGAACCTATTACGAAAAAGACGGATCAACTTACAAAGTGGTAGCTCCTACAGCAGGAACAATTGTAGAAAGTTTGCCAGAAGGTGGCGAAGAAGTAACCATTGGAGATGTGAAATATATCAAATTTGGAGAAACTTACTATCAGCCTGTTCAAGTGGATGGTAAAGACAAATATGAAGTCGTGTCTGTTGAAAAAGAAAGTTAATTTCATTAATTCTATAAAATTAGTATAACTATAAAGTTATTTTTATAATTTTATCCCACTATTGACAAACCATTATTCGTTCAAAAATAATTAACCATGAAAAACAAGACCTTCTGGATTTTTGCTTTGCTTACATTATCCATTATTTCGATTGCTTACAGTTACAACAAATTTGCTGCTAAAGAAGAAAAAAAAGTTGCCGCAGAATGTCATGAAACGCCAACTAATACAGCATCTGAATTTAAGCCAACTGTAGAAAACAAATTCAAACCCGCTGTAAAAGCTCCAAAAGGAATGGTTTGGATTCCTGGAGGCGAATTCTCAATGGGATCAAACGTAGAAGACGAAAGTTTGTGCAGTATAAAAGGCGTTACAAAAGATGCGGCTCCTATTCATAGAGTTTACGTTGACGGTTATTATATGGACGAAACCGAGGTTACGAACGAAGAATTTGAAAAATTTGTAAAAGCGACAGGCTATGTAACTGTTGCGGAACAAAAACCAACAAAAGAAGAATTTCCAACTGCAAACGAAGAGGATTTGATTACAGGTTCTGTTATATTTACCCCTACACCATCTGCAGTTAATTTGAATAATTTTCTTCAATGGTGGCGTTATGAACCGGGCGCAGACTGGAGACATCCAGATGGACCGCAAAGCAGCATTAAAGGAAAAGAAAATTATCCTGTTGTTCATGTGGTTTATGAAGATGCCGAAGCTTACGCGAAATGGGCAGGAAAAAGGCTTCCGACAGAAGCTGAATGGGAATTTGCAGCCAGAGGCGGTAAAACAGGAAATCTTTACGCTTGGGGAAATAATTTAAAACCTGACGGCAAATTTCAAGCAAATATTTATCAGGGACATTTCCCTATAAAAGACGGCGACACTGGAGAAGACGGATTTAAAGGAATTGCTCCAACAAAACAATATGCTCCAAATGCATACGGTTTATATGATATGGCTGGAAATGTATGGGAATGGGTACACGACTGGTATAGTGTAGATTATTATAAATCATTGGCAGAAAACGGAAAAACGATCAAAAACCCTCAAGGGCCAAGTGCTTACAACGATCCGAATGATCCTTCACAAATCAAAAGAGTGCATCGCGGCGGTTCTTTTTTATGCACCGATCAATATTGCACACGCTACATGGTTGGAACAAGAGGAAAAGGAGAATATCGATCTGCAGCCAATCATTTAGGTTTTAGATGCGTAAAAAGTAAATAACAAACTTATCATAACAGAAAGGGATTCAATTTAGAATCCCTTTTTTCATTCATTCAGATATTGAAAGCCAAATTTCCCAGCAGATTTTTTTTTCTATATTTGCTAAAAAATCAAAAAAATGCAACATATCATAGATCGATTTATCAGTTATGTAACGATTGATACGGAATCGGATCCAAATTCACAAACAACACCAAGTACAGAAAAACAATGGAATCTTGCCAATAAATTAGTTGAAGAACTAAAAACAATCGGTCTTGAAGACGTAACTATTGATGACAAAGCATACATCATGGCAACGCTTCCGAGCAATGTTGAGCATGAAGTTCCTGTAATTGGCTTTGTTTCTCACTTTGACACTTCTCCAGATTTTAGCGGAGCAAATGTAAAACCTCAGATCGTTGAAAATTACGACGGAAAAGATATTGTTTTGAATGCGGAGAAAAACATCATTTTATCTCCAAACTACTTTAAAGATTTATTGCAATATAAAGGTCAGACGATCATTACTACTGACGGTACAACTTTATTAGGCGCCGATGATAAAGCTGGAATCACAGAAATTGTTTCAGCAATGGAATACCTGATCCAGCATCCAGAAATTAAACACGGAAAAATCAGAATCGGTTTTACTCCAGATGAAGAAATCGGTCGCGGAGCGCATCATTTTGATGTGGAGAAATTCGGAGCGCAATGGGCTTACACTATGGATGGAAGCCAGATTGGTGAATTAGAATATGAAAATTTCAACGCAGCTGGAGCTAAAATTACTTTTAAAGGAAAAAGTGTTCACCCAGGTTATGCCAAAGGAAAAATGATCAATTCGATGCTTTTGGCTAATGATTTTATCAACGAATTGCCAAAAGGAGAAACACCTCAGGAAACTAAAGGTTACGAAGGTTTTTTCCACGTTCATCATATAAAAGGAAATATCGAAGAAACGGTTTTAGAATTAATTATTCGCGATCACAACAAGAAAAAATTCGAAAACAGAAAAGCGCTTATTCATAAAATTGCGAAGAAATTCAATAAAAAATTCGCGAAGAAGTTTGGCGAAGATATTGTAATTGCTGAAGTGAAAGATCAATATTATAATATGAAGGAAAAAGTTCTTCCTGTAAAACATATTGTTGATATTGCCGAAAAAGCAATGAGAGAATTGAACATCAAACCAATCATCAAACCAATTCGTGGTGGAACTGACGGTTCGCAATTATCGTTTATGGGATTACCTTGTCCGAACATTTTTGCGGGTGGGCATAATTTCCATGGAAAATATGAATATGTTCCAGCAGAAAGTATTCAGAAAGCCACAGAAGTTATTGTGAAAATTGCTGAACTTACAGCGATTCCTGGAATTTTCGATAAGACAGAAAAATCTAAAAGAAAAAATTAAGCAATGCCTGAGAAAAAAAACGTTTGGGACAAAATGAATCAGTGGGAGGAAGAAATTCTTCTTCTTAAATCAATTATTGATAAAACTGAACTTATTGAAACTGTAAAATGGGGAGCACCTGTGTATGTTTTCAATAAAAAGAATGTTGTTGGTCTCGGCGGTTTTAAAGATTATTTTACCATTTGGTTTTATAACGGTGTTTTCTTGAAAGATGAAAAGAAAAAACTAATCAACGCTCAGGAAGAAGTAACCAAATCACTGCGTCAATGGCGTTTTAAATCAAAAGAAGAAATAAACGAAAAGGATATTTTAGAATACATTCACGAAGCTATTGAAAACGAAAAGCAAGGAAAAATAATAAAACCTACTAAAAAAGAAGCTATTATTTCTGAATTGCTGAATAAAGAAATGGAACAAAATCCAGCTCTAAAAGAAGCTTTTGAAAAATTTGCTCCTTACAAGCAATATGAGTTTTTAGAATATATAGAATCGGCAAAACAGGAAAAAACAAAGCTTACTAGAATTGAGAAAGTAATTCCGATGATTTTGTCGAATGTTGGATTGAATGATAAATATCGATAAATCAAATTCCAAATTTTTAAAATTCCAAATTCCAATATTGTTGTCATCATGCGAGCTGTTGAAGAGTTTTAACGCAAAGAGCGCAAAGGTTTTTTCGCAGAGAACGCGAAGATTTTGAGAAAGCAATGTCCGCAAAGATTTACGTAGAGACGCACCGCAGTGCGTCTAACGCAAAATATTTCGATGTAGTTTGTCATCCTGACGAAGGAAGGATCACACTAGAAATTCCATAATGAATTTAAACAGTAAACCTTTGTCAAAGTTTTAAACTTTGACAAAGGTTTTTTTTCTACACAAAGTATTGTCATTGCGAGGAACGAAGCAACCACACTAATCAAGTCCGTCAAAAACATCCGAAATGAGATTGCTTAGTTCCTCGCAAAGACATACAATGCGATTATTTGAACAAAACAAAAAATCCCAAATTCCACTTCAAAATTGGAATTTGGGATTTTTAAATTTTATTGGAATTTAAAAAAAGCTTAAGCTTTTTTATTCAGAGCAGCGCTTAATTCTAAAGAAATAGCAGAACGCTCTAATTTTAATTTTCCTGACATGGTTTCGATAACAACAGTAGTTTCTGCTAATTCAGCGATTCTACCGTGAAAACCACTTTTTGTAACTATTTTATCACCTACTTTTAGGTTGCTTTCAAATTCTTTTTCGTTTTTCGCTCTTTTTTGCTGTGGTCTGATCATGAAGAAATAGATTACCACGAACATTAAAAGGAATGGCGCAAATTGAGATAATTGTCCCATAATTTAAATTTGTTTTTGATTTATATTTAATATTTTTCTTTTTGCTCTTCGACTTCGCTCAGAGTGACAAAGTATTGGAATTTGGAATTTATTTTTTGGAATTTTAAAATTCTACATCAACCCTCTTCCTACTTTTACCATTTTTTTATTGGCAGTAAGTTCTTTAACCAAATTATCTAAAATTCCGTTGATAAAAATACTACTTTTTGGTGTAGAATACTCTTTCGCAATTTCTAAATATTCGTTAAGAGTTACTTTTACTGGAATCGACGGAAATTTAATAAACTCGCAAATTGCCATTTTCAAGATAATCGTATCAATTTCGGCAATACGATCACTGTCCCAATTTGGCGTTTTGTCTTCGTATTCTTTAGCAAAAGCAGTTTCGTTTAAAACTGTTCTTCTAAAAAGATCTTTTGCAAAATCTTTATCTTCAACATCTTTGTACAATTTCGGCACTCTAAAATCGTCTGGATCTTCTGTTTTGATTGCTTTTAATTGTTTAACAATATGAGTATTTACAACCGGAATATCATCAACCCAAGTCAATTTATCATCTTCTAAATACTCGTATAATTTTTCATTTGGAACAATAACATTTTCAAACAAATCAATGATAAATTGTCTGTCTTCTTCAAATGTATTTACATTATTGCTCATGTATTTTTTGTAGATATCGCTTGCTTTAACGTCATTTAAAAGCAAAATAATATAATCGTCGTTTAAAGACCAGTTATTGATTTTACGATTTTCTAAAGCGATACTAAGAGAATTGCTTTCTGCAAGAAGTTGAAAAATTTTGTTCTTTACAAATTTTTCATTTGGGTTACGTTCTGCTGCAGTAGCAAGGTGTTTTTTACTTGACAGATGTAAAAAAACAGATTCTTTTTTACAAATTTCTATCAATGAAGAAAGCATTATAAGGTATAAGTCCTGAATATTATCAATGCTGTAGAAAAGAAATTTCTCTTCTTTTTCCATGTTTTCAGAACCGCTTTGATGCATTGCATAAATGGATTGCATTACTTTAACGCGTATGTGTCTTCTATTTACCACCGTGTAAGAACATTTAAAAATTAGTCTGCAAAAGTATAACTTTTGATGCGTATTTTAAAATTTACACATTAAAAAAACGTTTATTTTGAGAAAAGTTATGTGAAAAGTGGTCAGTGATCAGTTTTTGAGCGGTCAGTTTTGAGTATTGAACTTAGTCTTACTTAGTTGTAGAAATAAAAAATCTCAGCTTTCAGAAAAACTGAAGACTGAGATTTTTATTATTTCATGTAAAATTGAGCATTAAACTGAACACTCAAAAACTGAACACTTAATTACTTAACCGCATTCTCGATTCTTCTTTGATCGATACGGTTTTGAGCAATTGTAAGCGCCGCTTTGTGCGTTGTAATATTGTTTTTAGCAGCGAAATCAATAATTTCTAAAGTAGTATTATAAATATTCTCTGTTTTGCTCATGATTTCAGCTTTACCGTAGTTTGCCAATTCCGCATAAACATTGATAATTCCACCCGCGTTGATTAAGAAATCTGGAGCATATAAAATACCTCTTTCTGTCAATCTAGCTCCGTGAACATTCTCGTCTGCCAACTGGTTGTTTGCAGCACCAGCGATCACTTTAGCTTTAATTTTTTCGATTGTATTATCGTTGATAGTTGCTCCCATCGCACATGGCGCATAGATATCAACATCTGCAGTATATAAATCTTCACCAGTATAAATTGTTGCGTTGTATTTTGAAGCAACCTGATATAATTTTTCTTCGTTAATATCAGAAATAGTAACCTGTGCTCCTTCTTTAGTTAAATATTCAACCAAAGTTTCTCCAACGTGTCCGATTCCTTGTACCAAAACTTTTTTTCCATCTAAAACATCAGTTCCAAACTGACTTTTAGCAGCAGCTTTCATACCTAAATAAACACCGTAAGCAGTTACCGGAGAAGGGTTTCCAGAACCACCTCTTTCTTCAGAAATACCCGTAACATAAGGCGTTACATCTCTTACCGTATCCATGTCTTTTGTTTCCATTCCGACATCTTCTGCAGTAATATATCTTCCGCTTAATGAGTGAACAAACTCACCAAACTTACGCATTAACTCAGGTGTTTTCTGCGTTTTAGCATCACCAATAATAACCGCTTTACCTCCACCAATATTCAGTCCAGTAATAGCCGATTTAAAGGTCATACCTCTCGAAAGACGTAAAACATCATTTAAAGCCTCCCATTCTGTGTTGTAATTCCACATTCTGGTTCCTCCCAAAGCTGGCCCCATAACCGAATTATGAATACCAATAATTGCTTTTAAACCTGTATCTTTGTCATTGCAAAATACAATTTGTTCGTGATCGTCAAAAGATAACTGACCAAAAACAGGATCCATTTTTTGAAGTTCCTTTCCAGTTGCGAAAGTTGCATCCATAGCGCTAGTATAAATTAGTTAAAATTATGAATTCGTCAAAAAGACTTCTCAAACATAATTAAAAAATACACATGTGCTAATTTTTTATCTTTAAAATAACAATTTTACAATATAATTGTTTTGATTAAATCGCAAATTATTATAAATTTATTTAATAATAATTCTTAAATACAAATCAATTCAATATCAGATTTCTTAAAAAAATGAAAGAATTAAGCTATTTAAATAAATATTTCGTTAAATATAAATATAGTTTTTCACTAGGTATTTTAATCACTATAATCGCACAAATATTTTCTCTTTTCACTCCAAAGCTTATCAGTAAGTCTTTAAACGCTATTGAAAATTTTGATAAGCTATCTCCAACCGATCAAAAGTCCGAAGTTGTTATTGCCGCGTTTCGTCAGGATCTTATTCATAATGTGTTGCTTATCATCGGAACAACCATTGTTGCTGGGTTTCTAACGTTTTTAATGCGCCAAACTTTAATTGTAATGTCCCGCCATATTGAGTTTGACTTGAAAAATGAAGTTTTCAGACAATACGAAAATCTTTCTCAGAATTTCTACAAACAAAACAGAACTGGAGACTTAATGAATCGAATTAGCGAAGACGTATCCAAAGTCCGTATGTATGTGGGGCCAGCGGTAATGTATACTATAAATACATTTATTCGTTTTGCGATCGTTATATTATATATGTATAATGTATCGCCACTGCTTACACTTTACACAATTCTTCCTTTACCTATATTATCGTACTGTATTTTCAAATTGAGTTCAGAAATCAACAAGCGAAGCACCACTTTTCAACAATACCTTTCTAAAGTTTCGAGTTTTACCCAAGAAATATTTTCTGGAATTCGAGTTATCAAAGCCTATTCTTTAGAAAACCAGCATCAGAATAATATGGTGGATCTGGCAGAAGAAAGCAAACGCAAGAGTTTAAGTCTGGCAAGAGTTCAGTCTTTGTTTGGTCCGCTGATGATTGCCCTTATCGGAATCAGCAATTTGGTTGTCATTTATTTTGGAGGTGTGATGTATATTAACGGAAGCATTCCGAATATCGGAACCATTGCCGAGTTCATATTATATGTAAACATGCTGACTTGGCCAGTTGCTTCTTTGGGCTGGGTTTCTTCAATGGTTCAGGAGGCAGAAGCTTCTCAAAAACGTTTGAACGAATTTTTGAAAATCGAACCAGAAATCAAGAATAACAACGAAAACTCATCAGAAATTGAAGGAAATATTACTTTCGACAATGTTTCTTTTACTTATCAAGATACCAATATTGAAGCGTTGAAAAATGTTTCTTTTACAGTAAAAAAAGGAGAAACATTAGCTATTTTAGGAAAAACAGGTTCTGGGAAATCAACCATTCTTTCTTTGATTTCGAGATTATATGATGTAACCGATGGTGAAGTTAAAATTGATGAAAACGAAATCAGCTCTTTAAACTTAAATGACCTTCGAAACAATATAGGAATCGTGCCTCAAGATGCCTTCCTTTTTTCGGATACAATTAAAAACAATATCAAATTCGGAAATCAAAATGCTACAGATGAAGAGGTTTTTGAAGCTGCAAAAAATGCCGTAGTTCATGACAACATTATTGCGTTTAACAAACAGTATGATACCGTTTTAGGAGAAAGAGGAATCACACTTTCAGGAGGGCAAAAACAACGTGTTTCGATTGCAAGGGCGATTATTAAAAATCCTGCTATTCTGCTTTTTGACGATTGTTTGTCTGCAGTTGACACCGAAACCGAAGAAATGATTCTGAATAATTTATTTGAAATTTCTAAAGATAAAACGACAATAATTGTAAGTCACCGAGTATCATCTGCCAAGAATGCAGACAAAATTATTATCCTCGAAGATGGTCGTATAATTCAACAAGGCTCTCATAATCAATTAATAAATCAAGAAGGTTATTATGCAGCGTTATATTTAAAACAACTTTCGGAAAAAGAATTACTTTAATTGTTGCGTAATAGATAAATTTTTATGATTTTTGAGTACTATTAATTCCAAAAATGATAGAACGTATTATGAGAGAAAATGACATGTTAGAAAAAGAAGAGATTTTTTCTAAAGTATTACGAGCAGGAAGAAGAACTTATTTCTTTGATGTGAGAGCTACCAAAGCTGATGATTATTACATTACTATTACCGAAAGCAAAAAATTTACTGAGGAAGATGGTTCTTTTCACTTCAAAAAACACAAAATCTATTTATATAAAGAAGATTTTAGTGCTTTTGCTGAAATCTTAGAAGAAATGACTTCTTATGTTTTAAACCACAAAGGAGAAGAAGTAATTTCTGAAAGACACCAAAAAGATTTTAAAAAAGAATATAGCTCTGAAAAGGCTGAAAGCCAAAGATCTAGTTTTACAGATATTGATTTTGACGATATTTAATCAAAATCATCTACATATATAAGAGTCCAATTTGTTCTGCATTTTGGACTTTTTTTATATATTTATGTTTGAGATGTGAATTGTAAAATGTGAGACGTACAATTCATACATCTTTCAACTCCAACATTTTCACAGATTACATTTTACTTCTAACATTTTACTATTAACTCACAAAAAATGAAAAAATTAATTCTTCTTTTAAGTTTCTTCTTCTTCGTAATTTCTCTTTCTGCACAGCATATAGAATATGAAACGAAAAATAACATTCAATATTATAATGCATCAGCAAATAAAGCAGACAAATACATCAGTGAAAGATGCGTTTTAGATCTTTATTATCCAAAAAATAAAACTGGATTTGCGACAATTGTGTGGTTTCACGGCGGCGGATTAACTGGAGGAAACAAAGAAATTCCTGAAGCTTTAAAAAATAAAGGTTTTGCTATTATTGGTGTAAACTACAGACTTTCTCCTAAAGTAAAAGCTGCCAAATGTATTGAAGATGCTGCCGCTGCAGTTGCATGGGCTTTTAATAACATCACGAATTATGGCGGTGATAAATCTCAGATTTTTGTTTCCGGACATTCTGCTGGAGCGTATTTAAGTTTAATGATTGGTTTAGATAAAAAATGGCTTCAAAAAGAAAATATCGATGCTAATTCGATTGCAGGACTTATCCCGTTTAGCAGTCAATGTATTACGCATTTTGAGATTAGAAGAGAAAATGGAATTCCAGAGAAACAGCCAACAATTGACGAATTTGCTCCTTTATATTTCGTTCGCGCCGATGCTCCGCCATTATTATTAATTACGGGAGATCGTGAATTGGAAATGCTTGGCCGTTATGAAGAAAACGCCTATATGGCCAGAATGATGAAATTGGTTGGGCATACGCAAACTAAATTATACGAATTAGACGGTTATGGCCACGGAATGACAGAACCTGCTTTTCCGCTTTTGGTTAATGAAGTAAACCGAATTTTAAAAGAACGTAAAAAATAATCACTAAATAAAAATTCCACGGCAATGGAGACACAACTATTAATTATACCAGGACTTGGAGATTCTGGCGAAAAACACTGGCAAACTTTTTGGCATCGAAAATTCGAAAATTCAATTCGAGTTATACAAGATAATTGGGACGAGCCTATTCGAGAAGAATGGCTTGAAAGACTAAACGAGAATATCTTGAAACTGGACAAACCAACCATTTTAGTTGCGCACAGCTTAGCCGTTTCATTGGTTTTGCATTGGGCAGAAAAATATAGTAATCCAAACATTATTGGCGCATTTTTAGTCGCTCCAGCAGATGTAGATTCACCGGAACATACACCAGAATGCACTAGAAACTTTTCACCAATGCCACTTTACAAATTACCCTTTCCATCTGTTTTGGTAGCAAGCGAAAACGACCCTTATTCTCTTTTCGAAAGAAAAAAATACTTTGCAGAAAAATGGGGAAGCGATTTTGTAAACGTTGGAAAACAAGGTCACATTAACTCCGATTCTGATTTAAAATATTGGGAAGAAGGACAGGAGATTTTACGTGAGTTTCTTTCTAAAATAAATTAAGAGTATTCAGTGGTCAGTTTTTTAGTGCTCAGTTGTCAGGCTGAGCGGAGTCGAAGCCCGTGCCAATAGGAACGCCCTTCGACTTCCCTCAGGGTGACAATTCAATTAAAATATTAAGGATCCAAGAACTGAACACTAAAAATCTGAACACTGAATACTAAAAACTACCCAATCCTCAGTCCATTTTCTATTTTAAAATCGGGAGCCAGTAAAATTACATCTCCCTCCTCGCCTACAGCACCAAGAACCAAACATTCGCTCATAAATTTTCCGATTTGTTTTTTCGGAAAATTGACAACAGCCACAATCTGACGATTTACTAAATCTTCTTTTTGATATCTTTTGGTTATTTGTGCCGATGATTTTCTGATGCCTATTTCTGATCCAAAATCAATTGTCAGCTGATAGGCTGGTTTTCTGGCTTCAGGAAAATCGTTTACTTCTACAATGGTTCCGACACGCATGTCGGTTCGTTCAAATTCATTCCAAGTCAAATCCATATTTATGCTTTTATTACAAACCTATAAATTTTGTAATTAATGCGCCTAATTCTATAACCCATTTCTTTTACTAACGGGCTAATTTTACTATAGAAACTAGTAGCTTAAACGTAAATAACATATAACATGGAACATACTGAACCAAATGCATGCATGTCAATTAAAGATTTTGAATCTAATTTAAAACAGGTTCATACCGATAAATACATAGAAGTCGCACAAAATGTAAGGCTTTATGTTAAAGATTACGGTCAGGGAAAACCGGTAATTTTGATTCACGGCTGGCCTCTTTCTAATGAAATGTGGGAATATCAGATTGATCATTTAGTACAAAATAATTTTAGAGTAATTGCCTACGACCGACGCGGATTTGGAAAATCTTCTCAGCCTTGGGACGGTTACGATTATGACACTTTAACAGATGATCTTCAAGAAATTATAGAACAGTTGGAATTAACAGACGTAACACTTGTCGGATTCTCAATGGGTGGCGGAGAAGTTGTTCGCTATTTTAGCCGTCATGGCGGGAAAAACGTTTCTAAAATTGCTTTGATTTCTTCTATTATTCCATTCCTTTTAAAAACTCACGACAATCCTGATGGGCATCCAAAAGAGAAAAGCGACAATACAGCGGCAGCTCTTAAAGAAGACCGAATCGGGTTTATAGATAATTTTGGAAAAACATTTTTCGGCGTTAATATTATCAATAAACCTTTAAGCACACCTTTGCTGGAATACTATAGAGCTTTATGTTCGGTAGCTTCTCCGCGTGCTACTTTAAAATGTGCAGAATCATTTTCTTACACTGATTTTAGAGACGAATTGGATTTTATAAAAGTTCCTGTTCTGATCATTCACGGAGACGATGACAAAATTGTCCCTATTGATCTTACTTCCAGAAAGGCAGCAAAATCTATCGCAAACAATACTTATATTGAATACGAAGGAGCGCCACATGGCTTATTTTATACCGACAGAGAAAAACTGAATGAAGATTTACTGCAATTCTTAAATTCATAAAAAATATAAAAAGTATCCAAAGAAGCAAGCTGATACAGCTAACTGCTTTCTTTGGATATTTTTATTCTTGTGCTCTTTTATTTACAGATTTTTAAAGCTATTTTTGAAAATCAAATTTCAAATAAAATGGCACGAACAGAATCAACAATGCTTCCATTAGGAACAATTGCTCCTGAATTTTATCTAAAAGATACCAATTCAAACCATACTTTTTCTTTTGAAGATTTAAAAGGTTCTAAAGGCACTTTGGTGATGTTTATCTGCAATCATTGTCCGTTTGTGCACCATGTAATTACAGAAATTGTAATGATCGCCAATGATTACCGCGTGCAAGGACTTGGCGTAATTGCGATTTCGAGCAATGACGCTGTAAAATATCCGCAAGATGGTCCAGAATTGATGACCGATTTTGCTATAGAAAACAAAATCGATTTCCCTTACTTATATGATGAAAGCCAAGAAACGGCAAAAGCCTATCAAGCAGCTTGCACTCCAGATTTCTATTTATTTGACAGTCAAGACAAATTGTTTTACCGTGGCCAACTAGACGATTCAAGACCTGGCAACGGGATTCCGCTTAGCGGAAGCGATCTTAGGGGCGCAATTGATGCGTTAATTTACAACAGAAGTTTAAAAGAGCCGCAGAAACCAAGCTTAGGCTGCGGCATAAAATGGAAGTAATTACGCATTAATTTAAAAAGATTTCGTACTTTTGTAAATCGGTTTAGTCAACTTTATGAGAAATACAATACCATCTACAGCCTCTATAAAGCCGTTTTGCATAGCAGAACCGCTTGCTGCTGTAATTATTTCGCATAATAAGGCCTTTATTTTTTAGGCCTCCGTCTACTTCACTTTTTTCTTCTTTTTGACGGAGGATTTTTACCAGATTTTAAATACTTAAAATTATTTGACAAAATCAAATTGGTCAGATATTTTTTGTTTTTTCTCATTTTATAAATTTCAAAAACAAACATTTAAAAAGTTTACACAACAAACTTTTCTAAAAAATCATTCACATAATTAGTACAACAATAAAATTCAGATAGATATGAAACCAACTCCAACTTTCTGCAAAGCAGATTATCAATTTTTAAGAGAATTGATTTTAAAAAATAAAAATGAAACTAATACAAAAGAAGCCAATCAGCTTTCGCAAGAATTAGATCGTGCTGTAATAAGCAAAGAAAGCGATTTAAATTCAGTGATTCGCGTCCATTCTTTTGTAACGATTGAAGATGTAAAAGCTGGCAAACAAATGAAAATTCAGATCGTTTTACCTTCTGAAGCAGATATAAAGCAATCTAAAATTTCAATTCTAGCGCCATTAAGTGTTGCTATTATTGGTTTTAAAGAAAATGATCAGGTAGACTGGGAAATGCCTGCTGGTATCAAAACTTTGAAAGTAATAGCTGTCGATAATTCAGCTGTACATCATTCTTAAATTTAAAACACCTCATTTTTTGAAGGTGTTTTTTTATATCTATCTGAAAACAAAAAAACTGTTCGAGTGAACAGTTTTTTTTGTTTTGAGCCAATTATAATTGGGAATGAATGTAATTGGTAATTGATGCCATTTTCACATCATCTAACTTTGCTTTTTTCTGCATGATTGCTAAAATTGGCGCCCAATCTTCTTTGGTGAACTGTTTTGGTTCGTACAATTTATGGCATCTTGCACAACTATTCTCATAGAGATTTTTTCCTTCTGCTAATTCTGGTGTTAATGCTGCTGTAACTTGTGCTGTTTCAACTGGAGCTGTCGCTTTGGTTTCTGCAACTGCTGTTGTTTTTTTTGTTCCGCAAGAAGCTAGAGCTAGAACCAATCCTGTTAGGATTACATATTTTTTCATTGTCTTTGGTTTTTTAGTAAATATAAAAAAATCCCATATGCCGTGGCACATGGGATTGCTTATAAGGACAATTTAAAATTGTTCTAAATTCTTATTTTACGTCCATTAATTCAACGTCAAAAATCAAAGTTGCGTTTGGCGGAATTACTCCTCCTGCACCAGCTGGTCCGTAAGCTAAATCAGATGGAATTACAAAACGAGCTTTGTCTCCAACTTGCAATAAAGCAATACCTTCGTCCCATCCCTCGATAACTTGTCCAATTCCTAATTTGAATTCGATTGGTTTTTTACGTGGGTAAGAAGAATCAAAAACTTTTCCGTTTTCTAAAGATCCTTCGTAGTGAACAGAAACTGTTTTTCCAGCCTCAGCTTTTTTACCGTCTCCTTTTTGAATCATTTTGTAACGTAAACCTGTTTCTGTTCTATCAAAACCAGCAGCCAATTGTTCCATTTTTGCTTCAGATTCTGCTTTTAAAGCTGCTTCTCTTTTTAGACGAGCACCTTTTAAACCAATGAAAGCTTCAATTGCATTCCATTTTTGAGCCTCTTCTCCTACTCTGATAATTTCAACAGACTCTAAGTTATCGCCTTGAGCAACAGCATCAACAATATCCTGACCTTCTATAACGTGTCCAAAAACAGTATGTTTATTATCTAACCATGGAGTTGGAACATGAGTGATGAAAAATTGAGAACCATTACTTCCAGGTCCTGAGTTTGCCATAGAAAGAACTCCTGGACGATCGTGTTTTAAACTTGGGTGAAATTCATCATCAAATTTATAACCTGGATCTCCAGTTCCTGTTCCTTTTGGGCAACCACCTTGAATCATGAAATCTGCGATAACTCTGTGGAAAGTTAATCCGTCATAGAATTTTTGCCCTTGAGGTTTTACTTTATTTTCCATATTTCCTTCTGCAAGAGCAACAAAGTTTCCTACAGTTCCTGGCGTCAAATCGTGTGTCAATTTTACTAAAATTGAACCTTTGCTAGTATTGAATTTAGCGTATATTCCGTTTTCCATGTTGTTATTTTTAATTTGAAAGCAAATTTACAAATTAATTTTTTAATCAATTTGCGCTTTCTGTTTTTTAGATTTTGATTTATATGTAAGTCCGTAAATTGTTAATGACAGTGCAGATAAAACCATACAGCCAATTGTTACGGCATGCCATCCGCCTAGTTTCCATAATAACAAACCATAAGCGGATCCTGCAGCCGTTCCTAAAAAGGTAAGCGACATAAATACCGTGTTTAGTCTGTTTCTAGCTTCAGGCAATAAGGAATATACTCGCGTTTGGTTTGAAATGTGAACGCCTTGAATTCCAATGTCAATAAATACAATTCCGATTGCAATTCCGATTACGCTTTCTATAGCAAAATAGAAAACAAAAAAGCTTATTAATACCAATAAACAGCCGTAACCAACTGCAATTCTTGAGTTTCCTTTATCTCCCAGTTTTCCAACCAAAGGCGCTGCTAAAGCCCCAGATGCACCAACAATTCCAAATAATCCAATTGTGGCACTATTGAAGTTAAACGGTTCTCCAGAAAGCAATAAAACCATTGTAGTCCAGAAAGCTCCAAATTGAGCAAAACTGAATACGTTGATTGCTGTTGCTTCGCGCAAAACTGGCTGTGTTTTTATAAGCGTAAAAAGCGACTGAATTAACTGCCCATAAGTTCCTTGAAACTGTGGTTTATTGTACGGGAATTTACTTTGAATAACAAAAAAGATCAAAAGACAAATTCCGGCTGCGATATAAAACATCGATCTCCAGCCCAAAACCTGACCAATAAAACCGCTTAACGTTCGCGAAAGCAAAATTCCGACAAGAAGTCCGCTCATGATAGTTCCGACAACTTTTCCACGCTGTTCTGGCGCACTCAAAGAAGCCGCCAAAGGCAAAATAAGCTGCGGTACAATCGATGTGATTCCGATTAGCAGGGAAGCAATTTGTAAAACAAGAAAACTTTTGGCCGTTGCTGCAATCAATAAGGCAATTACAGTAGCGAAAGTCGTCATTAAAATCTGCCTTTTACGTTCTATTTTATCGCCAAGCGGCACCATAAAAAACAGTCCGATAGCGTAACCCGCCTGAGTTAGGTAGGTTATGGTTCCAGCGCTGGCTTCAGGAATTTTAAATTCGTTGGCAATTAAAACAATCAAAGGCTGGCAGTAATAAAGATTTGCAACTATAAGACCAGTGCAAACTGCCATAAACAGTACATTAGTTTTTGATAAATTCATTTTGCAAAAGTACCAATCTAATCATTAGCAAAACTTTAAAAAATATATAAAATTTTGTTTTTTGAACCATATAGGTCATATAGGTTTATTTAAAATAGTTTTCGTGAAAACCTAAATGTTTTTGTAAACCATATAAGCAATTTAAGTTCATTTAAATACAGAACGAAAACTTATATGATTTTAAAACATTAGCAGACACACTGCTTCTATTTTCTTATATTACTTATATGGTTTAAAAATTATAACCTTTTAATAATTCAAAAAGTCTTCGCGTGCAGGGCTGAAAACATCGGTTAACATTCCAGTTTCTAGACAAACAACTCCATGCACTGCATGCGGCGGAATGTAGAAACTGTCTCCTTCTTTTAAAGTCTGCGTTACGCCACTTATGGTTACATCAAATTTTCCGCTTGCGATATATGTTACTTGCGAATGATAATGATCGTGTAAAGTACCAATTCCGCCTTTTTCAAAATGCACATTTACTAGCATTACTTTTTCGTCAAAAGCCAAAATCTTACGTTTGATTCCTTCTCCTACTACTTCCCACTCAATTTCGTCTCCTTTTATAAATTCTTTGCTTGTTGCCATTTTTATTTATTTTTTTATTTTTTCAAGGTCTTTTTCCATCAATGCCAAACCTTCTGCAAGATTATTCTTTTCAAAGTAATTTTCTAGTTCTTTCAACCTTTTAACATTATCAAATTTAAATCCTGAATATAATTTTCTCTGGCAAAGAGAACACAATCTAATCCAATGTCGATCGGTCTCAGACATACTGTTAGTGCCGTTCATAACACAATTGGCTTCAATACAATGATGCAGGCCAAACATATGTCCTATTTCATGCGAACAGATTTTCAATAATCGATCTAAAGCTAAATTAAAATCAGCTTCTTTTTGCATTCTGTACATAGAACTTACGGCTATTTTATCTCGATAAGATGCCAAACCAAAAACATAATTCCATTCTGGTTTTGGATACAAATCTTTTTCTGTAATAGCCATTAAAGCAATTCCTTTCTCAGGTTTTTCTTTTTTTAGAACATCAGTTAAAATATATCCCGCTAAAAATTGTTCCTGCCCTACATCACCTATCCTTCTTGCATTATTTGGAATAATATCATTTGAAACACCTTCTAAAACTTTTGTTTCTAACTGAAAGAATATTGCTAAATACTGGCGTACTAATTCAATCTGTTTGATTTGAGAAGAATTAAAAGTTCCAATAGGCTGCAAATAAATAATATTCTCTTCTTTAGTTGGAACAATGTGTTTCGTTTTTATGAATTGCTCAAAACTCTGTCCTTCTTCGTTATGAGAAAACAACCAATCGCCAAAAGCGGGTTTTTCTAGCTTTACATCATTGACTTTAATATCCTCAAAATAAGGTAAAGGTGTTAAATCGAGCTTTATATTTGAACTCGTTACCGATTTTTGTTTTTTGTCTGATTGACAAGAACAAAAAATCACAAAAAACAAAAAAAGAAGTTTCTTCATAAAGAATAACTAAATTAAATTTTTCGAAATAAAATCACAGCTTGATTTTATAGAATCAAAAGAATTCAGCGCAAAATTATTTTCCTGTTCTACAAAAAAATGAATCATTCCTGATTGTTTTGCGGCTGCGAATAAGGGTTTAAAATCTATTGTTCCAGCCCCGACTTCTGTATTTAAATCATTATTCTTTTTGTCTTTATCTTTTACGTGCCACATTTTAAAACGCCCCGGATTTTCTTTAAATAATTTTAAAGGATCATTTCCAGAATGGATCACCCAGTATAAATCCAATTCAAAATACACCAAATCTTTGTCGGTTTCTTTTAATAAAATTTCAAAACCTGTAACTCCATCGTGTTTTTGAAACTCAAAATCATGATTGTGATATGCTAGTTTCAAACCCGCTTTCTCACACATTTTTGCAGCTTCATTTACGCGCGCCGCAATCTTTTTATAATCTTCTATATTTCTTCTGAAAGGTTCATCAACCCACGGAACTGTTAGAAATTCATTTTTTAAAATTTTAGCCGCTTCAATCGAAGCAATTAATTCTGTAGTGTTGCCATCGTACAAAAAGCTTCCCAAATTATAATGTCCGCTGACTGCTTTTAAGCCGTTTTCATCCAAAATCTTTTTCAATTCTTGAGGCGTTAAACCCCAAAACTGATCTTTGGTCGAAAAACCGTATGTCTCGACAGTGGTATATCCTTCTTTGGCAACTTTTTCTAAAGTTCCTTTTACATCTTTTGGAAGTTCGTCGCGAAGCGTGTACAGCTGTAAACCTATTTCTTTTTTATCCATAGAAAATGCAAATGATGGCGATGCCAAAACTGCTGTCGTGGCAAGACCTGTGGTTACGATAAAATTTCTTCTGCTAATCATTTTATGATATAAATTTCAGAAAGTAAATATATTATAAAAATTGATTCTTAAAGTTTTTAGCAAAATTTTGAAGTGCATTTTCCGTTTCTTCTGAAACAATTTCTCCATCTGCATTCACTTTTCCGCGCACTCCCTGGATGAGAAGCTGTGTTGAATCGTCAAATTTAGCTTCAAGGGTTTTCATAATCAACAGCAACTGTTCATGAGCCATTTCTCCAGAGGCAGAAGCGGTAATTAGACCTGCTTTTTTGTTTGAAAAAATGGTTGTCGAAACACACCATTCTAAAGCATTTTTCAAACTTCCCGGAAGACTGAACACATATTCGGGCGTACAAATAATAACGCCGTCAGCATTTACTATTTTATTTCTAAAGGAAAGAATTTCTTGCGGAGGATTATCAGTATCTAAATCTGGATTAAAATGAGGAAGCATTTCTAAACCTTCAAATATTTCTACTTGAAATTGAGGGTTTAGGCAATTTGAAATGTATTTCAGAATTTTGAAGTTACTAGAATTGTTTCTTGTACTGCCCGATATAGCGAGGATTTTTATTTTTGGTGAAATCATTAAATAAGCAATTCGTATTTTTAAATGGAATCTAAAAATACGAATTGTTTAAATATCTAAAAAAATTTAATTAGAAGTCAGATATAATCCTGCCTGTTTTGATGAATCAATTGCTTGCGGCGGATAATTTTGCTTTTCTTGTCGCGTTGATGTGACTTTGCCTTCTTTATTTACATAGACAAAATTATAGCGCCAATAATTTGATCCTGCTATTGATGACGAACCTTCGTCGGTAAAAACCTGATCTGCATAAACTAGAATTTCACCATTTTGATTATTATCTAATGTTCTTACCGGATTACCCAAGATTTTAAGCACTTTAGATTTGGATTCTCCCACAGCGACAGTGGTTGAACTGGTACTTGCGCAGGAAATAAAGAGCGCGAGTAACGCAGGAATTAATATTGCTTTTTTCATAACTCAGTATTTAAATTTATGTTGGTGTTTTGGTTGTTATTTTACTGATAATTAACAATGTAATAATACCTAAAGTTATAACATTAAATTTTACATAATTTATTAAGTATGTTATATAATTATTACCAAAAGACTGATTAGCATTATTTGTATCTTTGCACGCAAGAAAATTATCGGATACAATGCGAATTGACATTATTACTCTTTTACCTGAATTATTAAGAAGTCCGTTTGAGGCCTCAATTATGAAACGCGCCATTGATAAAGGTTTGGCCGAAGTGCATTTTCACAATCTTCGTGATTATAGCACCAACAGACAGAAAAGTGTAGACGATTATCCTTTTGGCGGAGGTGCCGGAATGGTAATGACAATTCAGCCTATCGATGATTGTATCACGCATTTGAAAAGTCAGCGTGAATATGACGAAGTGATTTATATGTCACCAGACGGCGAAACTTTAAACCAGAAAATGGCAAACAAAATGTCGATGTACCAAAACATTATCATTTTATGCGGACATTATAAAGGTGTTGACCAAAGAGTGAGAGATCATTTTATTACAAAAGAAATTTCAATTGGCGATTATGTTTTGTCTGGAGGAGAATTGGGCGCCATCGTTTTGTCTGATGCCTTAATCCGATTAATTCCTGGTGTTTTGAGTGACGAAACCTCAGCGTTGACAGATAGTTTTCAAGACAATTTATTATCAGGACCAATCTATACAAGACCAGCAGACTATAAAGGCTGGAAAGTGCCAGAAGTTTTAACCAGCGGACACGCAGCAAAAATCGATAAATGGCGCGAAGACATGGCTTTTGAACATACTAAAAATAGAAGACCGGATCTTTTAGAATAAATTTTCTAAATTCCAATCTTTCAAATTCCAAATTCCAATTTGTAATGCACTGATCAATTGGAATTTGGAATTTTTATTTTCTTGGAATTTTAAATGTAAAAAAAATGGGATTTGGAATTTATTTTTATTGGAATTTACTTTTTTTTACCTACATTTGCACCCGAATTTGACCAACCTCTGGCGAGATCCGTGAATGTTGTTCTAATATAAAAACCATAATTTAAATTATCATGGCAGATTTATTAAAATTCGTTCAAGACGAATTCGTTGCTAAAAAAGATTTCCCAGATTTCGGAGCTGGAGACACAATCACTGTTTTCTACGAAATTAAAGAGGGTGAAAAAACAAGAACTCAGTTTTTTAAAGGAGTTGTTATTCAAAGAAGAGGTTCTGGTAACACAGAAACTTTTACTATTCGTAAAATGTCTGGAGCTATTGGAGTTGAGCGTATCTTCCCAGTTAACTTACCAGCTTTACAAAAAATTGAAATCAACAAGAAAGGTGCTGTTCGTAGAGCTAGAATTTTCTACTTCAGACAACTTACTGGTAAAAAAGCTAAGATTAAAGATAAAAGAAGATAATCATTTATCTAAATGTTATAAAAAACTCGTTTCATACCGTTTGAAACGAGTTTTTTTTATGCCCTAATTTCAGCACTAAGAAAACCGTAATTTTTTAATATCAAAATCATCAATTTAGCAATTTAACAAGCTCGAAATAACAATCTGTTAATTTCATCTTTTCTCTTCAAAACTCAACCGTTTTCGTTGTGATTTTATTATATTTGCTCCGCTCATTTTGAGCCGAATATATCTTTTACATCGTTAACTCCTGACGATACGATTATAAAAAAAAAAGAAAATGACAAAATCAAAAATTTTTTACACCTTAACTGATGAGGCGCCGTTATTGGCAACTTACTCTTTGTTACCAATTGTTCAAGCTTTTACAGCAACAGCTGGAATTGAAATCGAAACCAGAGATATTTCGCTGGCTGGAAGAATCCTTTCAAACTTCCCAGATTCTTTGACTGATGCTCAAAAAACTGGAGATGCATTGGCAGAATTAGGCCAATTAGCAACGCAGCCAGAAGCAAACATTATCAAATTACCAAACATTTCTGCATCTGTACCGCAATTAAAAGCGGCTATTGCTGAATTACAATCGCACGGATACAACGTACCAAATTTCCCAGAAGATCCACAAAACGATGCTGAAAAGGAAATTAAAGCAAAATATGCAAAAGTTTTAGGTTCTGCTGTAAACCCAGTTTTACGTGAAGGAAACTCTGACCGTAGAGCTCCAAGAGCAGTTAAAAACTTCGCAAAAGCAAATCCGCACTCTATGGGTGCTTGGTCTGCTGACTCAAAAACTAAAGTAGCTTCTATGTCTAACGGTGATTTTTACGGAAGTGAAAAATCATTGACTGTAAACGAAGCTAATGATGTAAAAATCGAATTTGTTGCTAAAGACGGATCTACAACTGTTCTTAAAACAAGTACTCCACTAAAAGCAGGCGAAATTATTGATAGCTCTGTTTTAAGCGTAAACAAATTAAAAGCTTTTGCTGCTGATGTAATCGCTGAAGCTAAAG
Source organism: Flavobacterium erigeronis (assembly GCF_054075165.1). Classification (NCBI taxonomy): domain Bacteria; kingdom Pseudomonadati; phylum Bacteroidota; class Flavobacteriia; order Flavobacteriales; family Flavobacteriaceae; genus Flavobacterium; species Flavobacterium erigeronis. The sequence goes on from NZ_JBSKGP010000004.1 coordinate 287,116, forward strand.
CTGCAGGAGTTTTACTTTCTGTACACTTGAAAGCTACAATGATGAAAGTTTCTGATCCAATTATCTTTGGCGCTATCGTTGAAGTATATTTTGCAGATGTTTTCACTAAATATGCAACTTTATTCGCAGAATTAAACGTTGATACTAGAAACGGTTTAGGCGATATCTACGCTAAAATTGCTGGAAGACCTGAGCAGGCTGAAGTTGAAGCGGCTATCGATCAGGCAATTGCAAACGGACCTGCTTTAGCGATGGTTAATTCTGATAAAGGAATTACAAACTTACACGTTCCATCTGACGTAATTGTTGATGCTTCTATGCCTGCAATGATCCGTACTTCTGGACAAATGTGGAACAAAGAAGGAAAATCTCAAGATACATTTGCTGTTATTCCAGATCGTTCTTACGCTGGAGTTTATACTGCAACAATTGACTTCTGTAAAAAACACGGTGCTTTTGATCCTAAAACAATGGGAAGTGTTCCTAACGTTGGATTAATGGCTCAAAAAGCAGAAGAATACGGATCTCACGACAAAACTTTCCAAATTAAAGGAGACGGAGTTGTTCGTGTAGTTGATGCAAACGGAACTGTTTTAATGGAACAAAACGTAGAAACTAACGATATTTTCAGAATGTGTCAGGCAAAAGACGCTCCTATCCAGGACTGGGTTAAATTGGCTGTAAACAGAGCTCGTTTATCAAGTACTCCTGCTGTTTTCTGGTTAGACGAAAACAGAGCACACGATAGAGAATTGATCGTAAAAGTTCAAAAATACCTTAAAGATTACGATACAACTAACTTAGATATCAGAATCTTAAACCCAATTGCTGCTACAGAATTTACTTTAGACAGAATCATCAAAGGTTTAGATACTATCTCTGTAACAGGAAACGTGTTACGTGACTACTTAACAGATTTATTCCCAATTTTAGAATTAGGAACTTCTGCTAAAATGCTTTCTATCGTTCCTTTAATGAACGGTGGTGGATTGTTCGAAACTGGTGCTGGAGGCTCTGCTCCTAAACACGTTGAGCAATTTACAGAAGAAGGATATTTACGTTGGGATTCTCTTGGAGAATTTTTAGCTCTTGGTGCTTCTTTAGAGCATTTAGGACAGACTTTAGACAATTCTAAAGCAATTGTTTTATCTGAAACTTTAGATCAGGCTAACGACAAATTCTTAGCAAACGATAAATCTCCTGCTCGTAAAGTTGGTCAGATTGACAACCGTGGTTCTCACTTCTATTTAGCATTCTACTGGACTCAGGCATTAGCTGCTCAAACTAAAGATGCTGAATTACAAGCGATCTTCGCGCCTATTGCTGCTGAATTTGAAGCTAACGAAGCTAAAATTGATGCAGAATTAATTGCTGCTCAAGGAAAAGCTCAGAATATTGGAGGTTACTACCAGCCAACTCCTGAGTTAGTAAGCAAAGCAATGCGTCCAAGTGAAACTTTCAACGCTATTGTTGCTAAAATCAAATAATTCAGAATACAACTGTATTTCTAAATAAACAAAAAGGACAACTCACAAGGTTGTCCTTTTTTTATCTTAACTTATGTTTAACAAAAGTTCCGTAAGAATATGTAGTAAGAATTTGTTAACTATGTAAATCAAAATCAATATAATGATTACAAAAAATACCTGCACATTTTTTCTTTTTATTTTAACGATTTTCACTTCATTTGCTCAGGAAAAATTCACTCTAAGCGGAACAATCAGCGATAGCAAAAACAACGAAACTTTAATTGGAGTAAATATCTTTATTCCATCTTTAAAAATAGGAACCACAACAAACGAATACGGTTTTTATTCTCTTTCTGCTCCAAAAGGAGAATACGAAATTGAAATCAGTTATGTTGGTTACCAAACCATTCTAAAAAATATTGTTTTAAATCAGAATACAAAAAACAATTTCTCGATAAAAGAAGGCGGAGAAGAACTCCAAGAGGTAATCATTACAGAAAATAAAGGCAAAATAAATATCAAATCGCCAGAAATGAGCGTGAACAAACTCTCTATTTCGACCATAAAAAAAATGCCTGTCGTTTTAGGAGAAGTTGATGTTATAAAATCCATTTTATTGCTTCCAGGCGTTACCAATGCAGGTGAAGGCGCTTCTGGATTCAATGTTCGCGGAGGCGGTGCAGATCAGAACTTGATTCTTTTGGATGAAGCCACAATTTTTAATTCGTCTCACGTTTTCGGATTCTTTTCTGTTTTTAATCCCGATGCCATTAAAGATCTAAAACTATACAAAGGCGGAATTCCGGCGCGCTACGGCGGAAGAGCTTCTTCTGTTTTAGAAATTTATCAAAAAGACGGCAGCAGTAAAGATTTCCACATGAATGGCGGTATTGGATTAATCTCTAGCCGATTGCTTGCCGAAGGACCGATTGTAAAAGACAAAGGTTCTTTCTTAATTGGCGGAAGAGCTTCTTATGCGCATCTTTTTTTGAAACTCTCTGAAGACAATAAAAATAATGCCGCCTATTTTTATGATTTAAATACCAAATTGAGCTATAAACTCAACGATAATAATAGTCTCTACTTATCGGGTTATTTTGGCCGAGACGTTTTCAGATTAAATAAAAGTTTCACCAATACTTACGGAAATTCCACTTTAAATTTTAGATGGAATCATTTATATTCCGACAAATTGTTTTCCAATCTATCCTTAATTTATAGTGACTATTATTACGGATTGGATCTTGATTTTGTAGGCTTCAAATGGGATTCTGGCATTAAAAACTACAATATTAAATACGATTTCAAGCATTATCTTTCAGATAAATTAAAACTGAATTATGGAGTAAACGGAATTTATTATCAATTCAATCCCGGAACGATTAAACCTTCTAGCGAAGATTCAGGAATTAATCCAGATCAATTGGATAAAAAATATGCTTTTGAACCTTCTGTTTATTTGGACGCAGAAAGTCAACTTTCTAAAAAAATTACAATTGCTTACGGATTGCGCTACAGCTTATTTTACAGGTTAGGCGCTTCTACTATTAATTATTATAATAATAATCAAGCAGTTGTCTATAATAGCAATATGCAGATTTACGAAAAAGGAACTCCAACTTCGACACAGTATTTTAGCAAAAACAAAGTTATTCAGAGCTACGATAATTTCGAACCGCGTTTCTCTATTTCTTATCAATTAAATGAAAATCAAGCCATAAAAGCCAGCTACAATAGAATGGCACAGTATCTTCAATTAATTTCTAATACTTCATCTCCGACTCCTTTAGACGTCTGGATGCCGAGCGATAATTACATCAAACCTCAGCTTGCAGATCAAGGGGCAATCGGCTATTTTAGAAATATTTATAACGGTGCTTATTCCCTAGAAGTCGAAACCTATTATAAAAAAATACAAAACCGATTAGATTATATAGACGGAGCTGACTTAATTGCCAATAATGCCATTGAGCAAGTCATCTTAAATGGCCAAATGCGTGCGTATGGTTTAGAACTGATGATTAAGAAAAACAAAGGTAAATTTAACGGCTGGATTTCTTATACTATTTCCAAATCAGAACAGCAGACTCCTGGCAGAACTCCAGAAGAAATCGGAATTAATAACGGTAATTGGTACGCTTCGGCTTATGATAAAACTCATAATTTAGCCATAACATCGGCATACAATTTAAATGAAAAATGGTCATTTGGTGCTAACTTTGCTTTGCAGTCAGGACAGCCTGTTACTTATCCGAATGGGCAATACGAATATTTAGGAATTACGGTACCAAGTTACGGACTGAGAAACGAGAACAGACTTCCTGCATATCATCATTTGGATATTTCTGCAACTTTAACACCAACAAAAAATAAAGATAGAAATTGGAAAGGCGAATGGGTTTTCAGCATTTACAACCTTTACAATCGTATGAATGCTGCCTCAATCAATTTTCGTCAAAATGTTGACACAGGTGCAAATGAAGCCATTAAAACATCCATTTTCGGAATTGTTCCCGCGGTCAGTTATAATTTCAAATTCTAAAAATCAATTAAAAACTAAAAATATAAATATGAAAAAATTAGTTTTTTTAATCGCATTTTTCACATCGCTACTCTTCATAAGTTGCGAAGAAGTTGTTGATGTTGATTTGGATACAGCTCCTCCAAAATTGGTGATCGAAGCTGCTATCAATTGGGAAAAGGATACAAAAGGAAATGAGCAGACCATAACGCTGACTACAACTACGAGTTATTTTGAAAACGTAATTCCAACTGTTTCTGGCGCCATTATTTACATAGAAGATAGTCACAAAGAGAGATTTAATTTTATCGAAATTAAAAAGACTGGTCAATATGCCTGCAGCAATTTTAAACCTGTTATTGACGAAGAATATACTTTAACTATAATTAGCAGAGGAAGTAGATATATCGGAACTGAAACTTTAAAATCAATAGCGCCCATCACGCGAATAGACCAAAATAATCAAGGCGGTTTTACTGGAAAAGATATCGAAATAAAAGCGTTTTATAATGATCCTGCCGATGCAGAAAATTACTATTTGTATAAATATTTATATCCTAATAAAGTCAAATCGATCTTTTATGTAGATGAGGATAAATTTTTTAATGGCAATGAATTCTTCAGTATTTCAGACGATGAAGATTTAGAAATCGGAAATGAAATTGAAATAACGCATTACGGAATTTCAAAACAATATTATAATTATATGAGTATCTTAGTTAGCATTGCCGGAAGCAATTTTGGAGGACCTTTTCAGTCTCCGCCAGCAACCGTAAAAGGAAATATGGTCAATGTAACTACAAAAGATAATTATCCGCTTGGATATTTTTCCTTAAGCGAAACCAGTACAAAAAAGTACAAAATCGAATAATCATGCGACCTATAATCAAAAACTTAACCGAGAAAAAACTCCTTGGGCATTTTATAGAAATGTCTTTTATTGAAAATAAAACTTTTCAATTATGGAGCGGTTTTATGCCACACCGAAAAGAAATAAAAAATGCCATTGGCGCTAATTTGTATTCTCTAGAAGTATATAAAGAAAACCATTTTGATAATTTTGATCCTAATGACAGTTTTCAAAAATGGGCTGCCGTAGAAGTTTCAGATTATTCAACTATTCCAGAAGCAATGCAAACCTTAGTTGTTCCCGATGGTTTATATGCCGTTTTTCTTCATCTAGGCCCAGCTTCAGACGCGCACAAAACCTATCATTATATTTTTGCCGAATGGCTTCCAAATTCTGAATATACCGTAGACAATAGACCGCATTTTGCTGTTATGAACGAAAAATATAAAAAAGACGATCCAAATTCTGAGGAAGAAATCTGGATTCCGATAAAAAGCAGAAATTAATTATGATCATAGAAACTTTAAAATCCCTTTTAAACAGAGATTTAAACAAACTAAAATTTGAAATCGAATCTTACGAATTCGAAAAACAAATTTGGGCAGTTGATAAAAACATTTCGAATTCGGCGGGAAATCTATGTCTGCATTTAATCGGAAATCTAAACACCTATATTGGCGCAGAAATAGGAAAAACGGGTTACGTGCGAAATCGTCCTCTGGAATTTTCTTTAAAAGACATCCCAAAAACGGAATTAATTTCTAAAATCGAAAACACAATTGAAGTCGTCAATAACGCTTTAGATTTACTAACTGAAAAAGATTTAGAACAGATTTACCCGCAGATTGTTTTTGAAAAAGAAATGACAACCGGTTTCTTCCTTATTCATCTTTCAACACATTTAGCTTATCATTTAGGACAAATCAATTACCACAGAAGACTTCTAGATTTCTGATTTTAGAATGCAGATTTTAGATTACCTAACATTATCTAATGATCTAATTTCCCAATTATCTCATTAACTTTGCACTTCATTCAAAAAAACGTACATGTCATCACATCATATAGTCCGCGACGATCAAGAACCCGCTTTAATAATTGCAAACGGCGCCGCCTGCGATCCTGAATTATTAGGACAATTGTTAGAATGGTCTCCGTTGGTTGTGGTTTTAGATTCGGCTATAGAAAGAGTGATCGAATTAGGCATCAAAGTCGACGTTTTGTTGGGAGATTTTGATCGCGGTTTCGATCCCGAAATTTACAAAACTTCTCAATTTCCGATAGAAATTGTCCATACTCCCGATCAAGACAAAACCGATTTAGAAAAGGCTTTTGATTATTTAATCGAAAGAAAAATTCCAGCCGTAAATGTAGTTTGGGCAACCGGAAGACGCGCCGATCATACGATTACCAATCTTACCAATATTGTAAGATATCGAAATCTGCTTAAAATCGTCATTTTAGACGATCATTCTAAAATATTCCTTCTGCCAACAAAATTCGAGAAATGGTATACGGCAAAAACTCCAATTTCTCTTATTCCAATCGGCGTTGTAAAAGGTATTTCTTCAACCAACTTAAAATATCAATTAAAAGACGATACTTTAACAATGGGTTACAGAACCGGAAGCAGCAATTCTGTCGAAAAAGATGGCATTGTTTCTATTATTCATTCAGACGGCGATTTGCTTTTAATGGAGTGTTTTGATTAAAAAAGAGCCATCGGCTCGAATAATTTTGTAGCCTCGGATTTTAATCCGAGGTATAATGATATACATCCACAATTTTGAGAACCAAAGGTTCGGCACATATCTTCAAGAATAAATCGATCCTATGCAACTCATCTGAATATCATCAATCAAATTCAACGGATTAAAATCTGTTGCTACAAAATATAGATCATTCCTACGGAATTCTAATTCCAAAAATGGAATACCTATCTTTGCAATCGAAATCAATGAAAATGAAAGCAAACGACAATTTAGAAAAAAGCAATTTACATCCAAGAAACCTTCATCGTTCCCGTTATGATTTTGAGCTTCTTATTTCAAATTGTCCTGAGTTAAAAGAATATGTTTCAATCAACAAATACCAGATCGAAACAATTGATTTTAGCGATCCAAAAGCAGTAAAAGTCCTTAATAAAGCCTTACTCAAAACCTATTATAATATTGGCTTTTGGAATATTCCTTTGCATTATCTCTGCCCTCCTATTCCCGGCCGCGCCGATTATATTCACTACATCGCCGATTTATTAGCAGAAAGCAATAACGGTGTAATTCCGAATAATTCTAGCGTTTTAGGTCTAGATATCGGAACAGGCATAAATATGATCTATCCGATATTAGGAAACTCAATATACAATTGGAGCTTTGTTGCTACCGATATAGATAAAAAAGCAATCGAAAATTGCGGTAAAATTATTGAAGCAAATCCGCATCTTATAGATTCTATTAGTTTACAGCAACAAACAGAACTTCGATTCATCTTCAAAAATATTATAATTCCAGAAGACCGATTTTCTTTTACCATGTGTAATCCGCCCTTTCATGCCTCTGCAGAAGAAGCGGCTAAAGGCTCTTTAAGAAAAATCAAAAACCTTAATCCGAAAGACAAAAAAATCAATGCTCCCGTTTTAAATTTTGGAGGACAAAGCAACGAATTATGGTGCAATGGTGGTGAAATCGCTTTTATAACGCAAATGATTTATGAAAGTGCACATTACAAATCGCAATGTCTCTGGTTTACGACTTTAGTCTCAAAAAAAGAAAATCTTCCTGCTATTTATAAAACCTTGAAGAAAGTAAATGCTGTTTCTGTTAAAACAATTGAGATGGCACAAGGGCAAAAAAATAGCCGCATTGTCGCTTGGAGTTTTTTGAATGAACAGGAATCAAAGAGTTGGAAATTTTAAGAATTAAAAACATTTTGATTTTTGTAATAATTTAAAATGTGTCGCTCCTCCGGAGCTTTAGTCAATGCGCTTAGATTTCGCTATAAATATTTGGCTCCTCTGGAGCCTTAGCATTAATGAATGAAGCAATGTTGATATAGTCCCAGCGGGACGAAATATTTATAGAAGAATATTATCCCTCTTTTTCAAAGCCCCAGCGGGGCGAAATATTTTGATAAACTAAACCTTTTAAAATATCTGATTTCTGAACCCAAACCTTGATTTTATAATTTCCTTTTGTTACATTTATTGTAAACATTTCAAAATCAAGATTATGGCAGAATATATTGGTTATCTCGCGTCTGTTTTTATTGTTGGCGGTTTCTTGCTCAAAAACCTTAGAACAATTCGGTTTATTAATATGTTTGGCTGTATCTGCTTTGTCATTTATGGCATTTTTCTAAATGATTATCGAGATTTCAATCAATGGCTTTGGCCAGTTATTATTCCGAATGCTATTTTAGCTTTTGTGCAGATCTATTATCTCTCTTCGAAAAAGGAATAGACCTTAAAATTTTGATAGTTTAAACTAAAATTATATGACACCTTAAATCTTCATCTGAAGTAATTTTAGGTATAAATCTAATTCACTATCATGCTTAAATCTGCTCTAAAAATTGCGGTTTTATTTTTATTTGTCGGTTGTTCTTCAACACAAAAATTCAGCGATTACAGCTTTAAAACCAAAAAAGACAAAGATTCTTATACAAAAGCGTACGACAAAGCGCTTAAACTTTGGGATGTTCCCTACACCGAAGAAGATGTCAAAACTACTTTAGGAACTGCTCATGTTGTTATTGCTGGTCCTAAAAACGGAAAAAAACTGGTTTTACTCCACGGAATGGATGCCAGCTCGACAATGTGGTATCCAAACATTAAAGCTTTAGCCAAAAATCATCGCGTTTATGCTATCGATTTTTTAATGGAACCCAATAAATCCGTTTATACAAGAAACTCCATTTTTACTGGAATCTCTCCTTCTGCTAACGAAATCGTGAAATGGTACAACGAAATTTTCGACCATTATAAATTGAAGAAATTTGATATTGTAGCCGCTTCACGCGGAGGATGGGTTGCCACTTTGTTAGCCACTCAAAAAGGAAATTCGATAAATAGAATTGTTTTATTGAGTCCCGCGCAGACTTTTAAATTTATTGATAAAATTGGAAAAACAAGTTCGGCTTTGATGCTGAAACTTTTTCCAAGCGAAAAGAAATTTGGAAAAACCTTAACCACATTTTCCACACATCCCGAAAAAATAAGTCCGCTTTACAAAAGGCAATTTTATTTAGCAAATAAATATGCAAAATCAAATTCGAGTATGCTGAAAATGATGCCTTTTTCTGAGAAAGAATTAGAATCCATCCAAAATCCGGTTTTGATTTTAATTGGCGATCATGATGTTATTAATGGCGAAGAAAGCATCGAAAGAGCAAAGAAATATTTAGTCAACAGCGAAACCAGAGTCATAAAAGATGCTGGACATTTCCTTTCTATAGATCAATCCAAAATAGTCAATGATGCTATGGTTGACTTTTTGAAATAATGTTTTTTTTTAGCCGCGAATTCTCGAATTTCTTGAATTTTATCTGCCACAGATTAAAGGATTATAAAGATTTTTCCAAATTGAATTAAAAAAAATCCTTTTAATCTGGGAAATCTGCGGCTAAACATTATTCAGCATTAAATAAAAAATTAGCGTAATTCGTGAAATTGCTTCGCCTATTCGCTATCGCTCGGGTCGTGGCTAAAAAAACTTAGCGAAACAAACCAAAAAAAATCCTTTTTAATCTGTGAAATCTGTGGCAATAAAAATTCGCGCCATTCGTGCAATTCGTGGCTAAAACACAAAAAAACAAAACCAATTAATCTTCGTATATTTACAATCCAAATTTTCACACGCAAATGAAATTTCAAGTTTCTTCAGAATATAGTCCAAAAGGAGATCAGCCGCAAGCCATACAAAAACTGGCACAAGGAGTGATTGACGGAGATAAATATCAAACTTTATTAGGAGTTACAGGCTCCGGAAAAACGTTTACCGTTGCCAATGTAATTCAGGAAGTGCAAAGACCTACTTTGGTTTTGGCTCACAACAAAACTCTGGCGGCGCAATTGTATTCAGAGTTCAAACAATTCTTTCCGAATAATGCTGTTGAATACTTCGTTTCTTACTACGACTATTATCAGCCAGAAGCTTTTATGCCTGTAACGGGAGTTTTCATTGAAAAAGATTTATCTATCAATGAAGAATTGGAGAAAATGCGTTTAAGTACTACTTCTTCTCTACTTTCAGGAAGACGTGATGTTTTGGTTGTGGCATCTGTTTCTTGTTTATATGGTATCGGAAACCCTGTTGAATTTCAGAAAAACGTAATCGAAATCAAAAGAGATCAGGTTATTTCGAGAACCAAATTATTGCATAGTTTGGTTCAGAGTTTATATGCCAGAACAGAAGCCGATTTTAATCCAGGAACTTTCAGAATTAAAGGAGACACTGTCGAAGTCTATCCGAGTTATGCTGATGATGCTTACAGAATCCATTTTTTTGGAGATGAAATCGAAGAAATCGAAGCGTTTGACGCCAAAACTTCTCAAGTAATAGAAAAATTCCAGCGTTTAACGATTTATCCTGCCAACATGTTTGTGACTTCGCCAGAAGTCTTGCAAGGCGCCATCTGGCAGATTCAGCAGGATTTGGTGAAACAAGTAGATTATTTTAAAGAAATTGGAAAACATCTCGAAGCGAAACGTTTGGAAGAAAGAACCAATTTCGATCTTGAAATGATCCGCGAATTAGGATATTGCTCTGGAATTGAAAACTACTCAAGATATCTTGACGGACGTGAAGCTGGAACGAGACCTTTCTGTTTATTAGATTATTTCCCAAGTGATTTTTTAATGGTTGTTGACGAAAGTCACGTAACGGTTTCGCAAGTTCACGCCATGTACGGAGGTGACCGAAGCAGAAAAGAAAACTTGGTAGAATACGGTTTCCGTTTGCCTGCCGCAATGGACAACCGACCGTTGAAATTTGAGGAATTCGAAGCATTGCAAAATCAGGTGATTTATGTTTCTGCAACTCCAGCCGATTATGAATTGCAAAAGTCAGATGGTATTTATGTCGAACAGATTATTCGTCCAACTGGATTATTAGATCCTGTGATTGAAGTCCGTCCGAGTTTGAACCAGATTGATGATTTGATTGAAGAAATTCAAGTGAGATGCGAGTTAGACGAAAGAGTTTTAGTCACGACTTTAACCAAAAGAATGGCAGAAGAATTGGCTAAATATTTAACTAAAGTAAGCATTCGATGCCGTTATATACACTCTGAAGTCGACACCTTAGAACGTATCGAAATCATGCAAGATTTACGAAAAGGACTTTTTGATGTTTTGATTGGAGTAAATTTACTTCGTGAAGGTTTAGACTTGCCCGAAGTTTCTCTTGTTGCCATTCTGGATGCGGACAAAGAAGGTTTCTTGCGAAACCGAAAATCTTTGACACAAACTATTGGTCGTGCAGCTCGAAATGTAAACGGTAAAGCGATTATGTATGCAGATAAAATTACAGAAAGCATGCAGAGAACAATCGACGAAACCAATTACAGAAGAACGAAACAGATGAATTATAATGTGGAAAATAATATTGTTCCACAGCCATTAAATAAGAAAATCGAAAGTGCTTTCACCAAAAATCCTTTGGTAGAGTACGAATTAGGACATCCAATTCCTGTGGCAGCTGAGCCAGAAACAGCTTATCTGTCTAAATCAGAATTGGAGAAAATGATTCGCGAAAAGCGCAAAACTATGGAAAAAGCAGCAAAAGAACTGGATTTCTTGCAAGCTGCTAAACTTCGTGACGAAATTAAAAAACTACAGGAACAGCTTGCTTAATTATGCTGTTCCTGAAAAATCTCCAGCAATGTAATTGGATTAATCATTGTATTTGGCGCTTTTTTCATCATTTCCAAAACACGTTTTACCGCCGAAAGGTTTAATCCCATTTCTAAAGCAATCTGCTGAATAGCATTAAATTCTCTTTCGTGCAAAATGCCGTCTATATGCATTAATAAAGCTAATCGGTAAAACTGATTGATACGCTGCATTTCTGATTTTATTGGAATTGTTTCGGTTTCCTGATGAAACAAATCTTGAAATTCTGCTTCGCTTATACTTAACTCTAAAGCTACAAGTCTTAAAAAATCAAGCTCACGTTTGTGCAAATGACCATCAACTGTAGCGAACATAATCATTTCTAAAAGTAAACTTCTTTTTTCTGCTTCTGTATTCATCAATTTATTATTTTTAGCTAAAATATTGCTTTTAAATAAAAATACAAAACACAGATAATGAAGAGGATTTTCTTAGCGGTTTTACTTCTGTTTACTTTTATTGGAAAAGCACAAAGCACGGCTTCAAAAAATGTTTCTACTTTTACAATTGAAGCGCCTCAGCTCCATACTTCAAAAAAAATCTGGATTTATCTTCCTGAAAATTATTCAAAAGATCTCAAGAAAAAATACAGCGTCATTTACATGCACGATGCACAGAATCTTTTTGACGCCAAAACTTCTTTTGTTGGCGAATGGAATATTGACGAAAAATTAGACAGCTTAAAAGCTCATGTAATTGTTGTGGGAATTGAACATGGAAACGAAAAACGTATCGATGAACTTACTCCTTTTAAAAACGAAAAATATGGTGGCGGAAATGCAGATAATTATTTAGAATTTATCGTCAAAACATTAAAACCTCATATTGACCAAAATTACAGAACCAAAACAAAAGCCAAAAACACTATTATTTTCGGAAGTTCTCTTGGCGGATTGGTTTCGTATTATGGTGCTCTAAAATATCCTGATGTTTTTGGTAAAGCGGGCGTCTTTTCTCCATCTTTTTGGTTTTCTAATGAAATTTACGCTTTCGCGGAAAAACAATCCAAAATCAAGACTAAAATCTATTTTTTATGCGGAGATAAAGAAAGTGATGATATGGTAAACGATTTAACTAAAATGAAACGTTTATTAGATACCAAACGTTGTTATTGTCTTCATTTGGATAAAACAAAAATTGTAAAAGGCGGAGAACATAATGAAAAACTGTGGCGCGATCACTTTGTTGAAGCGTTGCTTTGGCTAGGCTACTAATTAAAAAATAAAAAATACCCCAAAATGAAACTTATTTTACGAGAATATAATCTCAAACTAAAGCACACTTTCACTATTTCTAGAGAATCTATTGATGTACAGCCTTCTCTAATTGTAGAATTGCAAAGCGATGGTTTTTCTGGTTTTGGAGAAGCCACTTCAAACCCGTATTATCATATTACGGTTCCAATGATGATTCAGGATTTAGAAAAAATTAGGTCAATTATTGAAAGCACCGAAAATGAAACTCCAGAAGTTTTTTGGGCAAAAATGCATCCGTATTTAAAAGATGATATGTTTGCATTATGCGCTTTAGATTTGGCTTATAATGATTTGTACGCTCGTAAAAAAGGCAAAAAATTATACGAGTTATGGAATTACAAAACCGATCATAATCCGCTGACTGATTATACGATCGGAATTGATTCTATCGAAAAAATGGTTTTTAAAATGAAAGAACTGCCTTGGCCGATTTACAAAATTAAACTCGGAACAAAGGAAGATATTGCAATCGTAAAAGAACTTAGAAAATATACGAACGCCATTTTCAGAATTGACGCCAACTGCGGATGGACCGTTGATGAAACGATAAATAATGCTGTTGAATTAAAAAAACTAGGCGTCGAATTTCTAGAACAGCCTATGAAAGCTGATAATTGGGAAGGCCACAAGGAAGTATTCAAACATTCTGTACTTCCTGTTATTGCCGACGAAAGCTGTATTATTGAAGAAGATGTAGCAAAATGCTTTAATCATTTTCATGGCGTAAATGTGAAGCTCGTAAAATGCGGGGGACTTACTCCTGGAAAACGCATGATTGAAGAAGCGAAAAAACTAGGTTTAAAAACCATGGTTGGTTGTATGACTGAATCTACTGTCGGAATTTCTGCTATTGCGCATTTGCTTCCGCAATTGGATTATGTGGATATGGATGGCGCATTGCTTTTGGCTGAAGATATTGCAACTGGAGTTACGATAAAAGATGGTGTTGTAAGTTATTCAGATTTAAACGGAACAGGCGTTACATTGCTTTAAAATGATAGTCGAAAAATTTCCAGATCGAATCATTGAAACTGACCAAAAACATTTTTTGTATTTTGGCGGAACTGCCTATTTAGGACTTCCAACAAATAAAGTTTTTCAGGATTTAGTAGTTCAGAACATTTTAAAATGGGGAACCACTTACGGAAGCTCCAGAACTGCTAATATAAAACTTAGCGCTTATACTGCGGGCGAAAAATTCTTGGCCCAACATATTGGTTCAGAAGATGCTGTTACGGTTTCTTCTGGAATGCTGGCTGGAAAATTGGTTTTAGAAAAATTAAAAAAACAAACCGATTGTTTCTTTCATTTAAATGAAATTCATTCCGCTATTCAGATTCAAAACAGTCTTCCTGTATTTGTAAACGAAAAACTAAATGAGCGTTTATTAGATTCAAAACCTGAAAGAATAACAATTCTGACCGATGGAGTTCCTTCGTTTCAAACCAAACCTGTTGATTTGTCTTTCTTAAAGGAAATTTCAAATCAAAAGGAAATTACATTGGTTATGGATGAATCGCATTCGTTAGGAATTATCAGCAAAAATGGCTCTGGAATTTATTCATCAATTGACTTTGCAATTAAACGAAAAATATTCGTTTCGTCTCTAGGAAAAGCTTTCGGGTTAACTGGTGGCGTAATTGCTTCAGATGCTGAATTTATTCAAGAAATAAAAGAAATTGAAACTTTTACAAGCGCTGCAGGAATGAATCCTGCTTTTGTACAGACACTTTCAGATGCTTCAGAAATTTATAAAAAACAGCACCAAAAACTGCTAGAAAATTTAAGTTATATCGATTCGATTTTAGCCAAAAATGATAATGTTAAGTTTGATAAGAGCTATCCGCTAATTTATTTATTATCGAAAGAATTAGTTCATAAATTAAAAGAAGAAAACATCATTATCGCCAGTTTTAGATATACCAAAGAAGCCGAACCGCTAAACCGCATTGTAATAACCGCAAATCACTTAAAAGAAGATTTAGATAAATTGATTAGAGTTTTAAATAATTAGAACTATTAACCACAAATTACACATATTTTCGCAAATTATATTTTCTATAAAACTGGGGAATTTGTGCAAATTTGTGGAATTTGTGGCAAAAAAATAAAACGTACCTTTGTAAAAAATAAACAATGACAAATAACGATATACTTAAAAAACTTCGCGTGGCTTTGATGCTCCGTGATGATCAAATAGTTGAAATTTTAGAATTAGTAGATTTTAGAATCTCTAAATCAGAATTGGGTGCTTTTTTTAGAGCCGAAGACCATCCAAATTACATGGAATGTGGCGATCAGGTTTTGAGAAACTTCCTAAACGGATTAGTAATTCATTTGAGAGGAACGAAAGAAAATCCGAAAAACCCAACAGATGTTTTAGCCAAGCATAAAGCTGAAATTCCGAAGAAAGAAAATACTGCTGAGAGAAAGGAATTTAAACCTGCTCCTAAAGATTCTGAAAAATACAGAGGCGATCAAAAACCATCAAACGCAGGTTCATCAACTGGAAAACCTAAAAAGAAATCATTCCCTAAAGGAAATGGAAAACCATCTGTTGTAGAAAAAGTGGTTTTCAAAAACGGCAATAAGAAAAAATCTTAATTTGTGATTTAACCGCAATCGCGCTAAGATATTTTTTAGCCACAGATTAAAAGATTAACATAGATTTTTAAATCCATCTAATCTTTTTAATCTGTGGCTATATTTTTTTACACAGAATTTATTGTAGAGATGCACCGCAGTGCATCTTACGTAACGTAACCACATCGCTAAACTTTGCGTAGACGCACTGCAGTGCGTCTCTACGATATACATTCCGTTTTAATCTTTCGGTAAAAACTATATTTTATTCTCTTCGATCTTATCAAAAAAAGCATCTTTAAAAGTTGCTCCAATTGGCAGTTCTTTCGCGTTTACGAAAACAGAAAAATTATCTGTTGATTCGATATGCTGCAAAGAAACAACATACGATTTATGTATCTGAATAAAATCAGTTGACGGAAGCGATTCAATTACATTTTTTAATGACGAATGTGTTATAATCTGCTGTTTAGAAGTGTGAATGCAAACATAATTCTGTAGACTTTCTACATACAAAATATCAGATAAAAATACTTTTTGAAATTTATTCTTTCCGTCGGTTTTTATAAAAATAAAATCGAGAGAATTTGGAGCAATTACAGTTTCTGATTTTGGTTCCGAATTCAATTTTGAAACCGCCTGATAAAAACGCTCAAACGAAATCGGTTTCAATAAATAATCAACAGCATTTAATTCAAATCCTTCCAGAGCAAAATCAGGATAAGCCGTTGTGAAAATGACTTTTATATTTTTTGAAATAATTTTAGAGAGCTGTAAACCTGTTAATTGCGGCATTTGAATATCCAAAAAAATAACATCTACAGAATGTGAATTTAGAAATTCTAATGCTTTTAGCGAATCATTAAAAATGCCCACTTTTTCGAGAAAATTCACTTTCCCGATATAATTTTCTAATATTCGTGTTGCTGGCGGTTCGTCGTCGACAATTATGCATTTAAAAGCCATAAATTACTTCTTTAGCGGTATTTTTAAGTAAGTTTTAAAGGTATTATTTTCTTCTGTTTTTTCAAGAATAAACTGATTTTTATACGTGTATTCTAATCTTTTGGTCAAGTTATCAAAACCAATTCCCGTTGAAGAATAATTTTCTCCTTCATTAAAATAATTGAAAGTTGTAATCTCCAAAAAATCTTCTTTTATTCGAATTGAAATACTAGCCTTTTCTTGTTCTTTATTGAATTTTCCATGTTTGAAAACATTCTCCACAAAATGAATTAAAGCTGACGAAAGAATCTTTTCATTTGAATAGTCACCTTCAACTGAAAAATCTAAAAACAGCTGATCTTCAAATCTTTTCTTTTGTAAATGAATATAGTTTTGAATAAACTGAATCTCTTTTGAAAGTATAGCTTCATCTTTATCTGTCTCAGTAATCACGTAACGAAGCAAGTCAGAAAGCACCAAAATATCGTCGGCCATTTTATCGTCTTTCAAAATTAATTGACTATAAAAAGAATTTAATGTATTAAACAAAAAATGCGGACTCACTTGGGCTTTTAGCATCTGAAATTCAGCTTTTTTATTTTCCAAAAGCAATTCCTGATTTTGTTTTTGTGTTTGCTGAAACTGCCAGAATAAAAAACTCATAGCACTCAAAATCACTGCCGGCAATCCGAAAAAGAAATTATCTTTTATATAAAATCCTATTTCCCTACTATGCTCCGCATAGTTATGAACTTTGGTTATCTGAAAAAGAATAACTTCCTGAAAAAAATAACGAATTGCTGCAAATAAAAGCAGCGAAACAGGAATCGTAATCAGGTAAATAAGGAACTTCTTTTTATTGAAAAACCAATTGCAAAAAATGTAAAAATTAAACAAGTAAACTAAAAAAATAGAGATAAAAAATGTCGCTACTAAACCAATATAAAGCGTCGTGAGAACCATTTCTGAAGTTCTGTTATTCACTCCAATATCCCAGCAAAAGTAAGTTAGAAATAAAACAAGAAAAAGGTAGATATGGTAATTAAAGGATATTTTGACTTTCATAGTTTTTGATAATTGATTCAAAAATACAATTAAGCCTTTAATAGAAAATGATATTTATTTAAAAGATTCTTTTTTGAGGATGAACTATGCAAAACGTTATACGAAATTGTTCAAGTCAATTTTAATGCTGTTCATAAAATGAAATCTTGTGTTCATCAAAAACAAAAATTAGAGCTCAAAAGACTCGATACATTTGACATGAATTTAAAAACAAACCATCATGCAAAAAATCATTTTATTACTAGCTCTTATTACATTTAATCTTACTTCTGCTCAAACTAAGAAAAAACAAATCTTACTAATCGGAACATTTCATTTTGCCAATCCAGGGTTTGATATTGCCAAAATCAATACATTTAATGTAATGTCTGAAAAAAGTCAAAAGGAATTAGAGAACATTACAAACAAAATTAAAAACTTCAGTCCTGACAAAATTTTTGTTGAATGGGGTTATGACAAACAAGACAAATTGGATAAATTATATTCTAGCAATACAGATAGCTTATTGCGTGTAAAAGCAGATGAACGAGTTCAATTAGCATTGAGAACCGCAAAAAAAATGGGGCATAAAAAACTTTTTGCAATTGATTATAATAAAACTAGATTTCCTTATGATAGTTTAACTAAAGGAATGAAAGAAGCTAATCAGCTAGATTTACTCAAAGAGAATGAAGAACAAATGGCTGCATTTGAAAAAAATCAAAATCAAAAAATCAGTAAATACACTTTAACCGAATTACTAATAGATTTCAACACTAAAGCATTTACTAATAGTGATAATCAGTGGTATTTAGGTACAGCAAATCGTGGTGGAAAAACAGACAATTTTGTGGGCGCTTTTTTAGTTTCTGAATGGTACAAAAGAAATTTGTATATGTATTCTTTAGTTCAGAAATTAACCGAAAGTGAAGATGATAAAATAATGGTTTTATTAGGAGCTAGCCACGCTGCAATGTTTCGAGAATTTATAAAATATGATCCAACATTTGAACTTGTAGAATTATCTACTGTTTTGAAATAGCTTTTTTAACCGCAAAGGTTTTTAGTCACAAATTCACGAATTTTTATTATATAGAGTAAAAATAATTCGTGAATTCGTGGCTATATTTTTTACACAAAATTTATTGTAGAGGCGCACCGCAGTGCGTCTTACGTTATGTAACCACAATGCTCAACTTTGTGTTAGACGCACTGCGGTGCGCCTCTACGTATCCTTTGAACATAAAAAAACCATTCCTTTCGAAATGGTTTTCTATATAATTGAATTTCTTATTTTAATTAAGAAAGTGCAGCTTTAACTTGGTCAGCAGCTTCTTGGAATTGAACAGCTGATAAGATCGGCATACCAGAATTATCGATTAATTCTTTTGCAATTTCAGCGTTTGTTCCTTGTAAACGTACAATGATTGGCACATTGATAGCGTCACCCATGTTTTTGTAAGCGTCAACTACACCTTGAGCAACACGGTCACAACGAACGATTCCTCCGAAGATGTTAATTAAGATCGCTTTTACGTTTGGATCTTTCAAGATAATTCTGAAAGCTGTTTCAACACGCTTAGCATCAGCAGTTCCTCCTACGTCAAGGAAGTTAGCAGGCTCAAAACCAGCATATTTAATTAAGTCCATAGTTGCCATAGCAAGACCAGCTCCGTTTACCATACATCCTACAGTACCGTCAAGGTCAACGTAGTTAAGACCAACTTCTTTAGCTTCAACTTCGATTGGATTCTCCTCACGGATATCTCTCATTTCAGCATATTTAGGTTGTCTGTATAAAGCGTTATCGTCGATATTTACTTTAGCATCAACTGCTAAGATTTTGTTATCAGAAGTTTTAAGAACTGGGTTGATTTCGAACATAGAAGCATCAGAACCAATGTAAGCATTGTATAATGCGTCGATGAATTTCACCATTTCTTTGAAAGCGTTTCCAGAAAGACCTAAGTTGAAAGCAACTCTTCTAGCTTGGAAACCTTGTAATCCTACAGAAGGATCAATTTCTTCAGTAAAGATTAAGTGTGGAGTGTGCTCAGCAACTTCTTCGATATCCATTCCACCTTCAGTAGAATACATAATCATGTTGCGTCCTGTACCTCTATTCAATAAAACAGAAACATAAAATTCAGAAGTTTCGCTTTCTCCAGGATAGTAAACATCTTCAGCAACTAATACTTTGTTTACTTTTTTACCTTCTGGCGGAGTTTGAGGCGTAATCAACTGCATTCCGATGATTTGTTCTGCTAACTCTTCTACTTGTTGTAAATTTTTTGCCAGCTTAACTCCACCACCTTTTCCACGACCACCTGCGTGAATTTGTGCTTTAATTACATGCCATCCTGTTCCAGTTTCGGCAGTTAATTGTTTTGCAGCAGCCACAGCTTCAACTGCATTATTAGCCACGATTCCGCGTTGCACGCGTACTCCGTAACTCGCTAAAATTTCTTTTCCTTGATATTCGTGTATGTTCATAATATAGAATTTGTCTGGTCCTGAATTTATTTCAGAATAAAAGTGCGACAAAAGTAACAAAATACAACTTAAAAGTAAAATCTTTTTTAAATTAATAACTGCCTCTTAAATGATTCTTCACCTATTTAAATCGAAAGAAAAAAAATCATTAAACAATTGTATCTAAAAAGTTAACACAAAAACGCTAAAACGTTTGAGATTTAACAAAAACTTCACTGATATCAATACCTAAGCGACGATTTTTCTTAATATATTTTAATCGCAATTATGATTTTGATAATTCGCAATGCTTTATCTGATAATTTTATCATTTAAGAACCCTTTTTCTAATATTCCTATAAAAATGAAAGCGAATAGATAAATTCACTACATTATGTTTAACGAAATCTTTATTTTTGTAAAAAAAATATCAAGAATGAGAGTTAAAGAACAAGGGCTTTATCTGCCTGAATTTGAACACGACAATTGTGGTGCAGGATTTATTTGTAATTTGAATGGTATTAAGTCAAATGATATTATTCACAAAGCATTAGACATCTTAATTAAATTGGAACATCGTGGTGCCGTAAGTTCTGATGGAAGAACTGGTGACGGAGCCGGAATTTTATTCGACATTCCTCATGATTTTTTTAAGAAAGTATGTGACTTTGAAATCCCAGAAGCGCGTGAGTATGCAGTAGGAATGGTTTTTTTACCAAAAAGCAAAAACCAAGTTTCTTTTTGTATTAATGCATTTGAGGCAACAATTAAAGATCAAAACTTAAAAGTTTTAGGTTGGAGAGATGTGCCAGTTGACGTTGAAAATTTAGGTGAAATCGCCGCAGAAAAAGAACCAACTGTTAAACAAGTTTTCGTTTCTAAAAACGGACAGGATTTAACAGAACAAGAATTTAATGCAAAACTTTTTGCAGCTAGAAAAATTGCCGAACATGCCGTAAGAGGATCTAAAACTTCTGAAAGCCACATGTTTTATTTTACTAGTTTATCGACAACTACTATAATATATAAAGGTCTATTGATGCCAGAAGACATCAGCCGTTATTATATAGATTTGAAAGATCCAGAACTGGTAACTCGTCTTGCACTTGTACACCAGCGTTTCTCTACAAATACATTCCCATCATGGGACTTAGCTCAACCGTTTAGATACATGTGTCATAATGGTGAGATTAACACACTTCGCGGAAACGTAAGCCGTATGCGTGCTCGTGAAGAGCTTATGCAAAGCAAAGTTTTTGGCGATGATATCAAAAAATTATTCCCAATTATCTTAGAAGGAAAATCAGATTCTGCTTCTATGGATATGGTGGTTGAACTTTTATTAATGACTGGCCGTTCTCTTCCAGAGGCAATGATGATGGTAGTTCCTGAAGCTTGGGAAAAACACCAAACTATGTCTGCTGAGAAAAGAGCTTTCTATGAGTACAATGCTTGCATCATGGAGCCTTGGGATGGTCCTGCTTCTATTCCGTTTACAGATGGAAACGTAATTGGAGCTTTACTTGACAGAAACGGACTTCGTCCTTCTCGTTATACTTTAACGAAAAGCGGATTCGTAATTATGTCATCTGAAATTGGTGTATTAGACATCGATCCAGAAGATGTAATTCAGCACGGACGTTTAGAGCCAGGAAAAATGTTCTTAGTTGATATGAATGAAGGGCGTATCATCGAAGACGAAGAAGTGAAGAAAGCGATAGTTACAAAACGTCCGTACCAGCAATGGGTTGACGAAAACTTATTGCCACTTGCTAAAGTTCCTTACACGAACAACCCTACTCCTGTTGAAAAATTAGATTTCTTAACAAGACAGCGTTTGTTTGGTTATACAATTGAAGATTTAAAAACAATCATTAATCCAATGGGAAGCGACGGAGCTGAAGCAATCAGTTCTATGGGTAATGATACACCTTTGGCGGTTTTATCAGATCAGCCTCAATTGTTGTACAATTACTTCAAACAATTGTTTGCTCAGGTTACTAACCCTCCGTTGGATGGTATTCGTGAAGAAATCATTACAGATATCAGTTTAGCGATTGGAGGAGATTTCAATATTTTCGAAATCGAATCTAAACAATGTAAAAAATTAAAAATCCAAAATCCAGTTATTTCTAATGAGGATTTGGATAAAATTAGAAATATCGATCACGCAGATTTCAAATCGGCTACCATTTCTACTTTATACAAAATAGAAAAAGGAGTTAATGGTTTGGAGCGTGCTCTTGAAAAATGCGTTCAAGCTACTTTTAAAGCGGTTGAAGAAGGATGCAACATCATTATCTTATCTGATAGAGGTGTTAGCGAGCAATTAGCTCCAATCCCGATGTTATTGGCTTGTTCTTACATTCACCACTCTTTAAATATTTTACAAGTTCGTTCTAAATTCGGAATCATTATCGAATCTGCTGAACCACGCGAACCACATCATTTTGCTTTATTGTTCGGATATGGCGCAAGTGCGATCAATCCTTACATGGTAAATGAAATCATTCACGATCAAGTGGAAAAAGGTTTCATTACGAAAGTAAAAGCAGATTATGCTGTTGTAAACTACAACAAAGCAATCGCAAAAGGAATTGTAAAAATCATGAACAAAATCGGTATCTCTACTTTACATTCATATAGAGCTGCTCAGATTTTCGAGATTTTAGGATTAAACAAAACATTTACATCTAAATATTTCCCTTACACTCCATCAAGAATTGAAGGAATCGGTTTAATGGAAGTGGAGAAAGAAGTGAAAAAACGTTTCCAAAAAGCTTTCCCAAATTCAAAAATTGCAAACTTGCTTTCTCTTGAAATTGGAGGTATTTACAGATGGAGACGCGGTGGTGAAAAACACATGTTTAACCCGACAACAATTTCTAAATTACAGCAAGCAGTTCGTTTAAACAGCCCAGAAAGCTATAAAGAATATGCAAACGCTGTAAACGAGCAAAGCTCAAACTTAATGACTATTAGAGGTTTATTTGAATTCAACAATTTAGATCCAATTTCTATTGACGAAGTAGAACCATGGACAGAAATCGTTAAGAAATTCAAAACTGGAGCAATGTCTTACGGTTCTATCAGCCAAGAAGCGCACGAGAACTTAGCGATTGCAATGAACAGAATTGGCGGAAAAAGTAACTCTGGAGAAGGTGGAGAAGATCCAAGACGTTTCCAGAAAGAAATTAACGGTGATTCTAGAAACTCTGCAATCAAACAAGTTGCTTCTGGACGTTTCGGGGTTTCGATCAACTATTTGACAAACGCAAGAGAAATCCAAATCAAAATGGCTCAGGGAGCAAAACCTGGAGAAGGTGGACAGTTACCTGGAGAAAAAGTAGTGCCTTGGATTGCTGAAACGAGAAACTCTACGCCTTATGTAGGCTTGATTTCGCCTCCACCTCACCACGATATCTACTCTATTGAGGATTTATCTCAGTTGATTTACGATTTGAAAAATGCAAACCGTGAAGCTCGTATCAACGTAAAACTAGTTTCTGAAGTTGGAGTTGGAACAATTGCTGCCGGTGTTGCAAAAGCAAAAGCTGACGTTATCTTAATCTCTGGTTATGATGGAGGAACGGGTGCTGCACCATTAACTTCATTACAGCACACAGGTATTCCATGGGAACTTGGTTTAGCTGAAGCGCAACAAACTTTAATCTTGAACGACTTAAGAAGCCGTGTAGTTTTAGAGTGTGACGGACAGTTAAAAACAGGACGTGACGTTGCAATCGCAGCTTTACTTGGTGCAGAAGAATTCGGATTTGCTACGGCTCCGCTTGTGGCTTCTGGATGTATCATGATGAGAGCTTGTCACTTAAATACTTGTCCAGTTGGTATTGCAACTCAGGATCCAGAATTGAGAAAAAATTTCAAAGGAACTCCAGAACACGTAATCAACTTCATGTATTTTATTGCTGAAGAGTTAAGAGAAATCATGGCTCAGTTAGGTTTCAGAACATTGAAAGAAATGGTTGGTCAGTCTCAAAAATTAAACGTAGACAAAGCGATCAAACATTATAAAGCGAATGGTTTAGACTTATCAACTATTCTATACAAACCGGAAAAAGCGAAACATGTTCCAATTCACAATACAACAACTCAAGATCACGCTCTTGAAAACGTATTGGATTTCGACATCATCAAAGAAGCAATTCCGTCTATCTATAGAAAAGAGAAAACGAGAGTTACTTTCAAAATTAAAAATACAGACCGTTCTGTAGGTGCGATTTTGAGTAACGAAATCTCAAAAATTTATGGCGCACAAGGATTACCAGATGACACTATTTTAGTTGATTTTGAAGGTTCTGCCGGACAAAGTTTTGGTGCATTTGCAACAAACGGATTGTCATTTAAAATTCACGGAAACTGTAATGACTATTTAGGAAAAGGTCTTTCTGGAGGAAAACTAATTGTAAAAGTACCTCCTACTGCGACTTTCAGTCCTGAAGACAACATCATTATTGGAAACGTTGCCCTTTACGGAGCTATTACCGGAGAGGCTTATATTAATGGTATCGCAGGAGAGCGTTTCTGTGTGAGAAACTCTGGAGCAACAGCAGTTGTAGAAGGAATTGGAGATCACGGATGCGAGTACATGACAGGTGGTACAGTAGTAGTTTTAGGAAAAACAGGAAGAAACTTCGCAGCTGGTATGAGCGGTGGTGTGGCTTATGTTTACGATCCGAACAAGAAATTCGACTCAACGGTATGTAACATGGAAATGGTTGCATTTGATCCATTGGAAGAAGAGGACGTTACTAAACTAAGAAAACTCATCAAAAACCATTCATTGTACACGAGCAGTCCATTAGCAAAAAGAATTTTAGCAGACTGGGAAAATCAAACACAGCACTTCGTAAAAGTAATGCCGACAGATTACAAAAAAGCATTAAAACGAATTGCAGAAGAAAAACAAATAGAAGAATTAATAGCAGGTTAAATTTTAGATTTTAGAGTTCAGATTTTAGATTTCTTCACTATGTCTTCCTGAGCGGAGTCGAAGGATTTTGGAATTTGGAATTTTAAAAATTGGAATTTAAAATTGAAAATTATTTAAATGTCATGGGTAAAATAGGCGGATTTAAAGAATATAATAGAGCCGACGAAAGTAATTTAGCAGTTGCAGAACGTGTTGCCAACTACAACGAATTTACTATTCCGGTACCAAAAGATAAATTAAAAGAACAAGGATCAAGATGTATGGACTGTGGTATTCCTTTTTGCCACAGTGGATGTCCGTTAGGAAATTTAATTCCTGATTTCAACGACATGGTACATCAGGAAGAATGGCAGAGTGCATTAGAGATTTTGCAATCTACTAACAACTTCCCTGAATTTACAGGTCGTTTATGCCCTGCTCCATGTGAGAAATCATGTGTATTAGGAATCATCAAAGATCCGGTTTCTATCGAAAACATCGAAAAAAGCATCGTAGAAAGAGGTTTTGCTGAAGGATGGATTAAACCACAAGCACCAAAAACTAGAACTGGAAAAACAGTTGCAGTTATTGGTTCAGGACCAGCTGGTCTTGCAGCGGCTCAGCAATTAAACAGAGCGGGTCACACCGTTACTGTTTTTGAAAGAGACAACGCAATTGGAGGTTTATTACGTTACGGAATTCCAAACTTCAAATTAGAAAAAGGAATTATCGACCGTCGTGTAGCGATTCTAGAAGCAGAAGGAATCACTTTCAAAACGAACGTAAACGTTGGTGTAAATTTCAGCGTTGAAGAATTAAACCAATTCGATTCTATCGTTTTATGCGGAGGAGCAACTGAAAGAAGAAGCTTGCCAACTAAAGGAATCGAAAGCAAAGGCGTTGTTCAAGCAATGGATTTCTTGACACAACAGACTAAAGTTCTTTTCGGAGAATCGATTCCAGACCAAGTAAAAGCTACTGGTAAAGACGTAATCGTTATTGGTGGTGGAGATACTGGTTCTGACTGTATCGGAACATCTAACAGACACGGAGCAAAATCGGTAACTAACTTTGAGATTTTACCAAAACCTCCAGTTGGAAGAAGCGAGTCAACTCCTTGGCCTTTCTGGCCGTTGCAGTTGAAAACTTCATCTTCTCACGAAGAAGGTTGCGACAGAAACTGGTTGATCAATACTAAAGAATTCATTTCTAACGAAAAAGGCGAATTAACTGGATTAAAAACAGTTGAAGTTCAATGGAAAATGACTCCAGGAAACAGACCAGAACTAATCGAAAAAGAAGGTTCTGAGAAAATCTGGCCTTGTGACTTAGCGTTATTAGCACTTGGATTTACAGGTCCTGAGAAAACGTTAAGCGAGCAATTAGGAATTGAAACTGATATGAGAAGCAATTACAAAGCTCATAATTATCAGACAAACGTTCCTCATATCTTCACAGCTGGAGATATGCGTCGTGGACAATCATTAATCGTGTGGGCTATTTCAGAAGGTCGCGAAGCAGCAAGAGAAGTAGATTTATTCCTTATGGGATCTACCAACTTGCCTACTAAAGGAAAAGGAGATTTACCGAGTTTGTAATTTTAAGGTTCTGAGATGCTAAGCTTCTAAGTTTTTCTCTTAAGATCTTAAAATATAAAATCTTTATTCCGATAACAACATAACTACTATAACAAACCCTTGAATTTCTATTCAGGGGTTTTGTTTTTTTAGCCACGAATTCACGAATTTTTCTAATTTTAATGCTGTTGAAAAAATTATTCTTCGCCTTAAAATTTCACTAATTATAGTTAAACAATAATAGCGAAGCTATTGTGACATATAGTAAAAATAAAAATTCGTGAATTCGTGGCTAAAAAAATAATCCATTTAATCTTTGGAATCTGTGGCAAAAGCAATTTCAGCAGCATTCATAATTAGAAAAATTCGTGAATTCGTGGCGGAAAAACTTTGTAACTTTGAACCTCTGTCCCTTTGTTACTAATAAACAGTTACAAAATTCCAAAAACAGCAACTTTTTGTTCAAAATAAAACAATTTGTTATAATTTGTTATTTTTCTGCAAATTATTTGCTGATAGACAAAAGTGTAATACATTTGCTCAAAATAGTTTATAAAAATGCAAGCAAAAGATTTACTGCAGTTAGCAGACCAATTTGGAAGTCCATTGTATGTTTACGATGCTGAAAAAATCCAATCTCAGTACAACAGATTAACTAAAGCTTTCTCTAAGGTAGAAAACTTAAGAGTTAATTACGCCATGAAGGCATTGTCTAACGTTGCGATTCTACAGTTATTAAAGAACATGGGGTCTGGCTTAGATACTGTATCAATTCAGGAAGTTCAGTTAGGACTTCACGCTGGCTACGATCCTGACAAAATTTTCTTTACACCAAACGGCGTTTCTCTAGAAGAAATCGAAGAAGTTGCCGCAATGGGTGTACAAATCAATATTGACAATTTATCAATTCTGGAGCAATTCGGAACCAAACATCCACATATTCCAGTTTGTATTCGTATCAATCCGCACGTAATGGCGGGTGGAAATGCTAATATTTCTGTTGGACACATCGATAGTAAATTCGGAATTTCTGTACACCAGATTCCGCATATCTTGCGAATTGTTGAAAATACAAAAATGAGTATCGTTGGAATCCACATGCACACAGGATCTGATATTTTAGATATCGAAGTATTCTTGTATGCTGCTGAAATCTTGTTTGATACGGCAAAACATTTCAAAGATTTACAATTCTTAGATTTCGGAAGCGGATTCAAAGTTCCTTACAAAAAAGACGATATCGAAACAGACATCGAAGAATTAGGTAAAAAATTATCTAAAAGATTCAATGCTTTCTGTACAGAATACGGTAGAGATTTAACTTTAATTTTCGAACCAGGAAAATTCTTGGTGAGTGAAGCAGGTCATTTCTTAGTTAAAGTAAACGTAGTAAAACAAACAACTTCTACAGTTTTCGCTGGAGTAGATAGTGGTTTCAACCACTTAATTCGTCCAATGTTGTATGGATCTTCACATCATATCGAAAACATCTCTAACCCGAAAGGAAAAGAGCGTTTCTATTCTGTTGTAGGATACATTTGCGAAACTGATACTTTTGCAAACAACCGTAGAATCCCAGAAATTACAGAAGGCGATATTTTAGCTTTCCGTAACGCTGGAGCATACTGTTTCTCAATGTCTTCAAACTACAACTCAAGATATAAACCAGCCGAAGTTCTTTGGATGAACGGACAAGGAATCTTGATTCGTGCACACGAAACTTTCGAAGATTTACTTAAAAATCAAATTCCGTTGCCACAAGAAATTGCTGCAACAGTTTAAAATAAAAAAAAGAGAATATCTAGAAGTCCCGTTTCTTAATTGAGGCGGGATTTTTTATTGTAGATTTCTGATTTTAGATTTTTTGAGTTGCGATTGTCAGGCTGAGCGAAGTCGAAGCCAAAAGCAAAGTTTTCGTAAGTAATAAAACATTTAAATTCAAAATCATATATTTGTAAGAAATTTTATATTTAATGAATTATAATAAATATGATTTTTCTAAAAATGAATCATCCACAATATTTAATTTTATAAGTATTGGAAAAAAAGGAATTTTTAGAAAAGCGGTTGCCTACTCTCCTACTAAAAATCTGATGATCTTCAATCTCGGTTTTGGAGATTTAAAATATGATCCTCCAACAAAAAAGTACATTATAGATGATCAAGTTACAAATGATAATGGAGATATGAGAATCATTTTAGCAACTGTAGCACAAACTGCTTATGAATTTACAAATGAAAATCCACATATAACTATTTTCTTTAAAGGTAGTGACAGTAGAAGAACAGAAACTTACAAAAGAGCCATAATGTTAAACTTAAAAGAATTATCAGAAACTTTTGATATATTTGGAGCAAGAATAATTAATAATGAAATCGTAGACGAACCATTTGATTATAAAAAAGACTTTGATGGATTTCTAATTAAAAGGAAGAAGAGATGAAAAGTGTAAAAAAAATAGTTAAAGCCACCCGAATTACTAACAAAGTTCCTAAAGTAGTTGTAGACCCAGCACTTAATGATTTAATAGATATTAAACTTAAATCTGGCAAGCTCGATGAAATAAATAAATTAAATTTTAAGTTGAGTTTTTAATCTCCAAAAACATATTCAATCCCGTTTCTTAATTGAGGCGGGATTTTTTTTATTGTAGATTTCTGATTTTAGATTTTAGATTTTTTGAGTTGCGATTGTCAGGCTGAGCGAAGTCGAAGCCCACGCAAGTTTGTCATTTCGACCGAAGGGAGAAATCTCCGCAAGAAACTCTGCAAAGTTTTTGGAATTTGGAATTTATATAATTTGAGAATTAATACTAATTTGGGTGTGTCCCTCCGGGTCGGGCTTTCGGCTATATCCCTCACGCTTAAAAAAAATATCAAATATTAATTTTTTATAAATTATGTTTGTATCAACTTAAATCCAAAAAATGACCCCAGAACAAATTGCTACAAAACCAAATCTTAAAAAAAGAATTCTTGCCGGATTAATTGACTATTCAATAATACTTGGAGTAACTCTAGTTATGTTTCTGTACTTTGGCAAAAAAACCGAAACTGGTTATGAACTGCAAGATTTTCCTGCATTACTCAATTGGTTAATATGGTTTGGCTATATGGTTGGATTTGAAGTGAAATTTGGAGCAACACTTGGTAATCAAGTATTTGATTTACGTGTGATTTCTATAAAAGATAGTAAAACGACAAGCTTGACCATCGGTCAGTCCTTTCTGAGACATTTATTTGATATTCTTGATTTATGGTTTTTCGGGCTTTTAGGAATATTGCTCATAAAAAACACCAAATATAACCAAAGACTTGGAGACTTATGTGCCAATACAATTGTGGTTGACACAAAAGACAGTGAACAGTTTTATAAAAGATTTGCTTAACCAAACACCGTTAGCGCGGATTTGCAATCCGTGCCCGTAAAGATGAGCACACTCTTCTTCATTGATTCTCTTTGTGGGCACGGATTACAAATCCGCGCTAACGATTCTAAGAAAGTTGAACTTCACACTTATTTAGATAAGAAAAACCGTATTTTTGTTTCAGAAAAAATTAAATACCTTTGAATTATGAGCACAGCAACAAAACCAAAACATATTGGCAGAAATATCAGCCGAATTAGAGAGCTAAAAGGTATGAAGCAGGAAGCGCTTGCAATAGCAATTGGTGTTAGCCAGCAATATGTTTCTACTATTGAAGCAAGCGAAACTGTTGATAAAGAAAGACTTTCTGAAATTGCAAAAGCACTTGGAGTTACAATTGAAGCAATTGAAAATTTTTCTGAAGAATCTGTTTTTAATTTCTTTAATAATTTTTACGATAATAGCTCTAGTGCTCAAGGAAGTGGCGATAACAATAATCATTGCACTTTCAATCCTTTAGATAAAGTTGTAGAACTTTACGAACGTTTGGTTCAGGCCGAAAAAGACAAAGTTGAATATTTAGAAAAATTGCTAAAAGGGAAATAATCCGACAAAATAAATTTTACAAAGCACAAATATCTTATGATTTTGTGCTTTTTTTGTAAAACCAAATCAAACCCCAAAATCAAATGAAATCCACAATTACTTTATCAACCCTACTCCTACTATTTACAATAAATACTTTCAGCCAAACCATCGCTGATTTAAAACTAAAACCAAAAGAAATTCCGAAAGGCGGTTATATGGTAAGCGACGGAAATATCTGCATTACGCCACAAGCCTGCACTTTTTATAATGATATTGAAACTTATGCAAACATTGTCGGAACGGTAAAAAGTAAATCCATTCAGAGTTTTAAAAGTAAAGCAGACCGCGGTTCTATTATGTATTTTGAGTTTGAACACGTTTTTAAAGGCGATAGATTCCTTCAAGGATTATTGTGGGGAAAAGCCGGTGAACCAACAGCTGAACATCCTGAAGAATATTTGGCAAAAGGAAAATTTCTTGTTATTTGGAGTTTACAGCCAGATAGTCCGCTAAAAGAGAAATCGGAAGCTAAAGTCGAAGCGATTTTAGAATAAATACCTAATCTCAACTTCATTTTAAATGAGTAATTTTGTTCATTAAAAAATATTCAAAATGAAACTGCAAGTACGAATTCTGTTTTACTCTATTTTATTCTTTTTATATTTAACTCTAACTCAATTTATATTATCATTGGGTGCAATTATAAAAACAGATCCTTACATCACTTTAGGTTGTGGTTTTGCGGTTTTAAATCTTATTTATGCTTTTTTTGGTTTGAAATGGAAACCTATTTTAAATATAATCTGCGCTGTCGGAATCGCAGCTTTGGCTTTATTTCTGGCTTTGCAGTTTACCAATTTGCATTTAGTTATAGATTACGATCCGTATCAGGTAAAAACGGCCATATTTGCCAATGCTGTTTTTTCTATTATTTTTTGGGAAGTTTTGTATCAGATAAAGGTAAGAAAACAATAATATATTCAATTGCCGACAGCTTTAGCTGGCGGAAAAATACAGGACGAAATAGGCTTTAGCCAAACTCTAAAAGTTTGGCTAAAGCCTTTTCTTTTTTCACTAACCACATCTCCAGCTAAAGCTGGAGGCAATTCACTTTTTTATTTACAACTTTATCGCTCTATTAGAATTAAATAAACTTAAAAAATAATTCATTAGTTTTACTTTAAGTATTTAAAAATCAAACTCATGAAACGACAGCCATCAATAGACATTGTCCGCGGAATTGTAATGATTATTATGGCGCTGGACCATGTTCGGGATTTGATGCATGTCGATTCGATTACCCAAAGTCCGACCGATTTGGCGACAACTTCTCCATTATTATTTTTCACAAGATGGATTACGCATCTGTGCGCGCCAATTTTTGTCTTTCTAGCGGGAACTTCCGTTTATCTTTCACTTCAAAATAAAAATAATCTTGCTGAAAAAAGACAGGATTTAATCAAAAGAGGATTTTGGCTAATTTTCCTCGAATTTACCGTTGTCAATTTCGGATTGTTCTTTGATATTGGTTTTCATACACTATTATTTGAAGTCATCGCCGCGATAGGTTTTGGTTTTATAATTCTAGGATTATTATTAAGAATAAGTTCCAGAACATTAGGGATTATTGGCCTAATAATAATTGTTTGTCATAACCTTCTGCCTGTAATTCCGTTTGCCGAAAACTCGATTGTAAAAGCTATTTTATCACCTTTTTTTGCACCAGTAGTTTTTCCTTTTCCAGAAAGAGCTTTTATAATGGGCTATCCTCCGATTCCGTGGCTCGGAATTATGCTGATTGGTTTTGCAACAGGAAAATTCTTTGCGTTGGAAGCAGAAAAAAGAAAACGACTTTTTATCAAAATAGGTCTAAGTTCATTGACTCTATTTGTTATCCTCAGATTGATTAATGTTTATGGCGATCCTGCCTTATGGACTTCGCAGAAAGATTCGATGTTTACCTTTTTGTCTTTTATGAATATTACCAAATATCCGCCTTCTCTTCTATTTTGCTTCGCCACTTTAGGCGTAATGTTTTTACTTCTGGCTTTTGCAGAACAATTTCAAAACAGCATTAAAAAAGTGACTTTGGTTTACGGAAAAGTGCCTTTGTTTTATTTCGTCATTCATTTTTATGTCATTCATATTCTCACGCTAATCATGCTTTTTTCCCAAGGTTTCAATTGGTCACAATTTGAATTTGCTTCAGGAACTTTTGGCAGACCTAAAAATTTAGAAAGCGGACTGCCTCTTTTGGCTATTTATTTGATCTGGATAGCTGTAGTGGCATTACTTTATAAACCTTGTCTGTGGTTCGGAAAATACAAAGCCGAAAATCAACATTGGTGGCTGAAATATGTTTAGATTCATATCTCGATATAAAATTTTATTTAAACTTAATGCAAATGGATTCAGCAAGTATAAACTTTTAAACTATTTTGAATATGAAAAACTCAACAGAAATCGCAAATCGTTTTAGAGAAGTTATTTTAAACGGAACTTGGATTGCAAATACCAATTTTAAAGATCAGCTCAAGAATCTAGATTGGAAAATTGCGGTGAGTCCTGTTGAGAATTTAAATACAATTGCGGTTTTGGCGCAGCATATTCATTATTACATCAACGGGATCAATCACGTTTTTAAAGGCGGAACTTTGGATATAAAAGACAAATTTAGTTTTGATTTTCCGCCAATTCATTCGCAAGAACAATGGAATGCTTTTCTGAATCAGTTTTGGAATGATGCCGAAGAATTTGCTTCTCTAATAGAAAAAATGCCTGATGAAAAACTCGATGAAGGTTTTGTAGTTGTTAAATACGGAACTTACAGAAGAAATATCGAAGCTATGATTGAACACAGTTATTATCATTTAGGCCAAGTGGTTTTGATTAAAAAGTTATTGCTAAAAGTCTAGAGCTTTCGAAAGTCGTTTTTATGTTTGTTATAAAAAACTAAACTTCTAATCTAGCCCCGATGGGAGCGGCATCCTTTTATGGCGGGGTTCGCCATAAAAGATATAGCGGACAGCGGGACAGGTGCTTCCTATGAAAAACAGCTTTTCTGCTCCTTAAATAAATTAGAAAAAGGCATAGTTGTTGAAAGTTAAAAAAGATATATTTACACCTTCAAAAAACAGACTATGCAAAAAATTACTTTTCTATTTTCTATATTGTTTTTGGCCTTTTCGTCTTGCGGGGTAAAAACAACACAATCAATGCTTAGCGACGGAAATTATGATGGAGCAATTGATCGTGCTGTTGAAGCACTTCGCACCAAAAAGGATTCTAAAGGGAAACAAGATTATGTGTATTTACTGGAAGAAGCTTTTGCAAAAGCGAAGGATCGTGATAGTCGCAATCTGGAAATGCTGAATAAAGAGAACAATCCTGCAAATGCTGAGCGAATTTATAACACTTATTTACAGCTAAATAACCGTCAGGAAAAAATTAGACCACTTCTGCCCTTGTCTTTATTGAAACAGGGGAAAAATGCCAATTTTCCTTTTGAAAATTATTCTACAGAAATTGTAAATAGCAAAAATGCACTTTCTAAATATTTGTACGAGAACGCTTCGGCTCTTTTGAAATCGAATAATAAAATGGATTTTAGAAAAGCTTATGATGATTTTGCTTATTTGGAAAGTATTAATCCAGGCTACAAAAACACTAAAAAGCTGATGGATGATGCGCTTTTTAAAGGGACTGATTTTGTGGACGTTTATGCTAAAAACGAAACAAACATGGTGATTCCGAAAGTACTTCAGGAAGATTTGCTTGATTTTAAAACCTACGGATTGAACGATAAATGGACAGTTTATCACAGTTCTAGACAAAAAAACGTGACGTACGATTATAGTCTGATTCTGAGTTTTAGACAGATTGCCATTTCGCCAGAACAGATTAAGGAGAAAGAATTTATCAAGGAAAGACAGGTAAAAGATGGCGTAAAAACACTTTTGGATAGCCGAGGAAGACCTGTAAAAGACAGTTTGGGTAAAGAAATTAAAGTAGATAATTATAAAACGCTTCGTGCAACGGTGTATGAATTCAGGCAATTTAAATCTTGTTTGGTAACGGCAAAAGTTGATTATATAGATTTAAAAAGCAATCAGTTAGTTCAGACTTTCCCAATTAGTAGCGAGTATGTTTTTGAAAATGTTTATTCGACTTATAAAGGAAACAGAGGTGCTTGCGATGATAATTATCTGGCGTATTTTGACAGACGCGCTGTTGCGTTTCCGAATAACGAACAGATGGTTTTTGATACAGGTGAAGACCTGAAAACCAAGCTAAAAGACATCATTGCAAAAAATAAATTTAGAAGATAATTATATAACATACTTATAATGAAAAAGATGCATTTTTGATGCATCTTTTTTTGTTTAAGTTCTTTTCAGCAAAAAAAAAATCTCATTTTTAAATTGCGCAACCAAAAAGTTGCGTATATTTGCAACTGATTAGTTGCTAATTAATGTTTAAAAAAATGAAAAGAGATATTTTTCAAGCGATTGCCGATCCGACGAGAAGGGCAATATTAGTTTTGATTTCTTCGAGTGCATTGACGCCAAATGCCATTGCGGAGCAGTTTCAAACTACAAGACAGGCTGTCTCTAAACACATTAAAATATTGAATGAATGTGATTTATTGGAAGAAAAGAAATTGGGCCGAGAAATTTATTATCAGCTCAAAATTGATAAAATGAAAGAAATCGATCAATGGCTGGAGCAATTTAAGGCAATTTGGGAACAGCGTTTTAGTCAATTGGATCAAGTATTAATGAATTTAAAATCTAAAGAAAATGGAAAGTAATCTATTAATGAATTTTTCGATTGACAAGGAAAACAAAATCGTAAATATTAAACGAGAATTTGACGCTCCTCTTTCGGACGTATGGTCTGCTTGGACAGAAGCCGAAATATTAGATCAGTGGTGGGCGCCGCTTCCGTTTAAATCTGAAACCAAAATAATGGAGTTTAAAGAAGGCGGCAGAAGACTTTATGCAATGGTTGGACCAGAAGATCAAAAACGCTGGAGCACATTTGACTACAGCTCGATCTCGCCAAAAACAAACTTTAAATATGCTGCCACTTTTTGTGACGCTGAAGGAAATCCAAATTCTGAATTTGGAAGTTCATATTGGGATATCAATTTTTCTGAAAAAGGAGAAAAAACTATTGTTGACATCGCCATTACTAGAGACAGTCTGGAAGATTTACTTAAAATAGTTGAGATGGGCTTTAAAGAAGGCATGACGGCAACTATGAAAACTTTGGATACTATTTTTGAAAGTAGAAAGAAATAAAATTAACGTCGAATTAAAATCTTAAGAATATGAAAAATAATCTTTTAATGGATTTTACCGTAAACAAAGAAACGAATACGGTACATGTAAAACGCGAATTTAATGCATCGCTGCCTCAAGTTTGGTCGGCTTGGACAGAACCTCAAATTCTGGATTTGTGGTGGGCGCCAGCTCCGTGGAAATCGGAAACAAAAAGCATGGAATTTAAGGAAGGTGGACGAAGATTATACGCAATGGTTGGCCCAGAAGGTGAAGAACATTGGGCACTTGCCGATTATACTTCGATTGATGCAAAATCGAATGTAAAATGGTTGGATGCTTTTTGCGACAGCGAAGGAAATTTAAACAACGAGTTGCCGCGTTCGGACTGGGATGTTACGTTCTCTGAAAAGGAAGGCTCTACTTTTGTTGATGTGGTAATCAAACACGAAAAACTTTCTGATCTGGAAGCAATACTTCAAATGGGCTTTAAAGAAGGTTTCACTATTGCGATGGAAGGTTTGGATAAAATTTTTGAAGAGAAAGCATAATTATTTCTGAAATCAAAATAAAGGTCAGTGCAAAAAATTTGAACTGCTATTAAATTTGTATTTTCGTTAGATAAAATATTTATTTACTATCAATGAACAGATTTTTTGCTCTGATCTTTTTGCTTATTTGCCACACTACGATATTCAGCCAAAAGAATAAAACTAAAACCGTAGAAACTTCAAAACCTTTTGTATTAGGCGTTATTGACGAAATTCGATCGAAAGAATTAAATGAAAAAAGAATTTTAAACATCTATCTTCCTGAAGGTTATAATCCTGCTGAAACAACAAAATATCCCGTAATTTATTTATTGGACGGTTCTGCTGATGAAGATTTCATTCATATTTCTGGATTGGTTCAGTTTAATAGTTTTGAATGGATCAATCAGGTTCCGAAATCTATTGTTGTGGGAATCGCAACCGTAGACCGCAGAAGAGATTTTACTTTTCCGACTACTGTTGAAAAAGATAAAAGTCGTTTTCCAACTACGGGTCATTCTGATCAGTTTATTGCTTTTATCGAAAAAGAATTACTGCCTTTTATGGATAAAAAATACAAAACCAACGAATCTAAAACCATAATTGGCCAATCTCTTGGCGGATTATTAGAAACCGAAATCTTACTTAAAAAGCCATTTCTTTTTAATAAATATGTTATTGTGAGTCCGAGTTTGTGGTGGAATAATGGTTCTATATTGGATTTGGATTCTGAAATTCTAAATGAGAACTTTAGTCAAAAAACTGAAATT
Organism: Flavobacterium erigeronis; assembly: GCF_054075165.1. NCBI lineage: Bacteria > Pseudomonadati > Bacteroidota > Flavobacteriia > Flavobacteriales > Flavobacteriaceae > Flavobacterium > Flavobacterium erigeronis. The sequence goes on from NZ_JBSKGP010000004.1 coordinate 324,193, forward strand.
TATATTGCTGTTGGAAAAGAAGGCTTAGCTCCAACTGCAATTCCGCGTGTTATGGAAGTTGACGCTAACTTACTGACAGAAAAACTAAAGGCTTCCAAAAGTAAAAACATCAAAGTCTATTTTGATTATTTTCCTGAAGAAAATCACGGAACGATTCTGCATCCTGCTGTTGCCAATTCTTTTAAGTTCTTTTATCCGCAAGTTAAGGAATAACATATATTAGCATTTAGAAGGTTTATTGTGACGGAGATCAAAATGCTATTTTAATAAATTTAAAACGATCTATTTTGTTTAACCTAAAATCATAAAAGGAAAATTCCTTTTATGATTTTTTTTACTTCAAAACAAAGATATAACTATCTATAATTCAGAAAAAACAATAAAAACCACTTAAAAAATCATTACTTAAAAATCACAAAAAATTAAACAAATACGGTTTCCCGTAAAAATAATTGATCATTTACACATTATATTTGGGCACCACATAAAATAAATATTAACTAAAAAAAAATTAAAATCTCAATTATTTTTAATGAAAAAACAAATTTTATTTACTGCCCTAACTCTACTATTTACTATTACTGGAATCTCCCAAATAGCTTTCGAAAAAGGTTATATCATAACAGAAAACAATCAAAAAACAGAATGTTTAATTGAGAACATGGACTGGAAAAGTAATCCTGTCAATTTTAGATATAGATTATCAGAAGGTTCTCCAATTATTAACGCAGATATTAAAACTGTAAAGGAATTTAGTGTTACTGGCCAAGAAAAATATATTAGATCTACAGTAAATATTGATCGTTCTACCAAAGATCTTCAAACCATGACTACAGAAAAAAATCCTGTTTTTCATTTGGAAACATTATTCCTTCAAACGCTTATGGAAGGAAATGCGTCTCTATATCTTTACGATGACAGTACTGTAAGACGTTTCTTTTATAAAACAAATAATTCTGAAATAAAGCAACTTGTTTACAAAACTTACCTCGCAAGTGGAGATAATGAGCGTGCTAAAGACTACACAGACCAAATTGCAAAAAACAATTATTTTAGAGAACAGCTTTATCTTGATTTGAAATGTGACAATATTCAGCAAAACGAATACGAAACGCTGAGCTATACAAAAAATGCTTTAATGCGTATTTTCGCTAAATACAATAAATGCACTAATTCTGAATTTGTTGACCTTGAAGTAAAAGAAAAAAAAGATCTATTCAATCTTACAGTGCGCCCAAGATATAATAACAGTTCACTAACTATGGACAACTCTATTTTTGAAGGATTAGATTTTGATTTTGGTCAAAAATCAAGCTTTAGCCTGGGAATTGAAGCTGAGTTTATTCTTCCTTTTAACAAAGACAGATGGTCAATTATTATTGAACCTACTTATCAATATTATAAAGGAGAACAAACAATTGCAAGCTCTCAAGTGGTCGGTGGTACTCTTACTGGTAAAGTAGATTATAAATCAATTGAATTACCAATTGGTGTGAGACGCTATTTTTTCATTAATAAGAATACAAAAATATTTGCCAATGGATCACTCGTAATAGATTTCAGTAATAATTCTAAAGCAAGTGTTACAAGAAATGATGGGTCTGAACTAAATAAATTAGAAATAAAATCGGGCATCAATTTCGGTTTAGGGTTAGGTGTGAAACTTATGGACAAGTTTAGCGCGGAAGTAAGATACCAAACTCCTAGAGGGCTCTTGGCTGAAAATCCAAATTGGGGCTCTTCATATCAAACGACTTCTTTAATTGTTGGATATTCTTTCTTTTAATAATTTAATAAGTCATACTAAATAAGCTAATTGACAGTGTTGTCAATTAGCTTATTTATTTTACCCCAACCACCCTTCTCTATCCAAACTTCTATATTGAATCGCTTCGGCAATATGAGACGAAATAATATTTTCTGAATGATCTAAGTCGGCGATGGTTCTCGAAACTTTAATCATTAATTATTATATATCGCTCATTGAAATTTTTTTATACTTTTACAAAAAATAGTAATATATGAAGGCAGTAGCGTATATCAGAGTTAGTACTCAGGAACAATCTTTAGAGAGACAGTATGAAGATGTTGAAAAATTTGCTTCTGAAAAAAACTTAACATTAGTCAAAATATTTGAAGATAAAATCAGTGCTACGAAGACAAAAACGAATCAGAGATTAGGATTTAATGAAATGGAAAAATATCTTCTAAACAATGAAGATATAAAGAATATTTTAGTCTTAGAAATATCTCGACTTGGTCGAAAAAATAGTGATATTCAGAATGTTGTTGATGCTTATTCCGAAAGAGGAATTAATATACACATTAAAGACTTAAATATAACAACACTTGATGATAACGGCATGCGATTGCACGCATCAGATATGATTATCTCAGTTCTTGGTGTAATATCATCTAATGAAACACGTATACTCGGTTCAAGAATACGCTCGGGGAAAATGTCGCGAGCCAAAAAAAACTTAGCTTTTGGAGGTAAAATAATAGGCTATAAGAAAGGAGAAGATGGCACTCCTACGATTGATGAGGTTGAAGCACCAATGATTCGAAGGATATTTGAACTAGCCTCAAACAATCTTGGGATGAGAAATATCTCTACAATGATTGAATCAGAGTTCGGACGAAAAATAGCAATTGGAACACTTAGTGGAATAATTAGAAACACATTCCACAAAGGTGAAAGAAAATATATCGATTTAGATTTAACTGTTCCTGCAATTGTCTCAAAGGATTTGTGGCAAAAAGCAAATGATTCCATTGATAGTAGAAATAAATTTGGAAGTAGAACAAATATAAACACTAACATTGTACAAGGAAAAATCACTTGTGTATGTGGCAGTGTAATGCATCAGAAAGTAATTCCACAAGGAAGACATGATAGTTTCACATGCAAGGATGAAAAATGTAAAAATTCAATCAATAGACCTTGGCTATTTAGAATGGTACGTAGGCTCGTTAATAGGCACGCAGAAAAAACAAAAGACGAAAAAGTTCGTGAAAACTTTAAATTGCAAATACTATCACATAAAGCTAATATTGATCTAAACAATAGAGAAATTGAAAAACTTGAAAACAGGCGAAAAAGAGCGCGAGACCTTTATCTTGATTATGAATATACCAAAGAAGATTACAACGAAATCAAATCTGAAATAACCACAAAAATAGAAGAATGTAATCAACTTAATATTAGACTAAATGAAGTAATCAAAAGCTCAGAGAAAGCACTAACAAAGGATATTGAGCATTTTAGCGAAGACTTAGAGCTATTTAAAAATGAAATCAAAGAAATTATCAACTATATTATTATTGAAAAAGAAGAGGTCTGCATAAAACTTTATGGATGGTCAGAATACTATCTCCCTAAACCAAACCCAATTAAACTTGGTTGGGAAGCAAGAAAACCAGTAAACGAGAGATACCTTGAGGAAAAGCTTCCTAGACATACTTTTACTGATGACGATTTACAAATGATGATAGACGATTATGTAAGGAATTATGCTACAGACTAAAACCATCGCACAACTAACAATCAATCTTTTTAAAGATCATAATCAAAAAGCTCCTTTAAATCTATTTTTAGCGCTAAAGAGAGTTTTATTGATGTAGTTAAAGTTATATTAGTGCGTCCGTTTTCAATTCGAGAAATGGTAGTTTTATCAATAAGGGGCTCAGAGCTTAACTCATTCATAGCAGTTGCCAAATCTAGCTGAGTCATGTTTTTCGATTCTCTAATTTCCTTCAGGTTGATTCCGAATTGCTTAACGTAAAAATCTATATTTATTGACTCTTTTGACATAATTGTCAATAATAGTTTATATATTTATCCCATAGGCAAACATATATGTCAACATCAATTGTGAATTATATCTATATCTAAAAATTGTAAAAACATAAATTATTAAAATTCAAAGAAATGAAAAAATCATTACTACTGTTATTAACATTATTATGCTCATCATTAGTTGATGCTCAAATCATTGACAACAAAACATTAGAACCAAAATTGGTTACAAAAGCATCAATCATGGGAACTACACTGATAGAAGCTAATTGGTATGATAGTTACACTTCCTTTACATTTCAAGATGCCAAATATCAAATTTTAGATGTCCAAGCTAAATTTATATTGACTCCAGAAGAAATTGATTCTTTTTACAATGAAGTTAAAAATCGCTTTAATAAAAATGAATATACAGATAATGAAGGGTTTGTTTTTCAAACTAAAGAAGGTACAGCAGTACATGCTAATTTTAAAAAATCGATGGGAACAAAGTCGCTGTATATCGCAATCTCAAAAAACAACGTAGTCTCTTTAGGAATGTATCTAACACAAAAACAAACTAAGAAACTCTTTAATGATCAATCAAAGTAATAAAAAGCCAAGTTCGCAATCAAAAAAAAGCCACTCTAAAAAGAGTGGCTTTATATTTATTTATATATCACTTATGGAATATGAGAACTATTTATTCATTAAGTTTGACTCATTATCTTTTTAATCTTAACTATAGTATTATTTGATAAATTGGTAATTGATGCAAGTTTTCTAATCGAATAGTTTTCATCTCTAATCAATTCTAAATGTGATTGATTGTATTTTGATAAGAATTGCTGAGGCGTTTCACTAGTATTTAATTGCCTCCCTTTATATACACCTTTTGTCTTAGCTATTTTGATGCCCTCTTTTTGTCTTTCTAATAAAGATAGTCTTTCCATTTCGGCAACATTACTTAAAACATCTGTTATTATTTTAAATATGTGATTAGGCTTATTCTCTACCATCGAATTAAGTCCAATATTTTCCACAAAAACATTGATACCAAGTGTACTTAATGTATTTAATGTCGTTTGAATATCATAAGCATTTCGCCCTAACCTATCAATTGAATGCACTGCTAGGCTATCAATTTTTTTGTTCGAAATATCTGCAATCAATCTTTTTGCGCTTGGACGATCAAAGAAAGGGATTGATCCACTACACCTATCAATGTATTCTTTATGAGCAGAACTTAACTGTCTATCAATATTTTGTTCACTAGTACTAACTCTTATATATTTTGCCTGTTGCATGGTCTTTGTTTTTATGATGTAAATGTAATAAATTATATAATACTGTATCATTTTTAGGGTGGTTATTTTTAACACTACACAAGCCCAACAAAATCATTAAAATTTGAATTGAAATTGCACCAAGACTAACCTATACCCTAATTTAGATACAATCTGTAAAAGTCATGTCTGTAGAGTTATAAGTTCAATTACGGATGTATCAATTAATACCTTATAACGAACTATTTGCTAAATGAGTAGCAAAACACATAAACCCTTAAAAAACAGCCGTTTTCATTTTTTATTAAAAACCATATTTCAAAAGAAAGTCTTGTCCCGCTTTATTTAAACCATGATATTCATACTCATTTTCTATCGGACTTCCGTGTTTAAAATTGCTATTCATAATACGGTGATACCCTTTTATTTCTCTCCCCGTTAAAACCAATCTTTTACCACTCTTTCTTTCTTTAAGTGTTAAATCATAACGTATAATATTATAAAGCTTTTCATCTGCTAACTTTTCAGCCTTTTTAAGATCAAGTACTACCCCAATATTGAATATGTCTTCAAGACCTTTTTCCATCTTGATGAAGCCCAGTTGATGTAGTTTGGTAAAATTCAAGTAATAGTATAGATTTGAATGTTTTCTCTGCGCTTTTTCAACTATTTTCTTTACTCCATTTACCTCAACTTTTATATGTATGAGATTTAATGCCTCTAACTTATCGCGTTCTTTTCTAAAAGTAGGATTTGAAACATTTAAGACCGCAGACAATTCATCACTTAATGTAAAGGAGTAATGCCTTCTATTGAATTTTTTGTGATTATAAAGTAATACTAACAAAAGTGTTTTCTGATTTGAATTACTCAGAATTTTTGATAACAGAATATTTTCCAGAACAATTTCAAAGTCCTGCTTAACATTAATTAAATTCATTTTTTCTATTTTTAAGATTATTTATATACTTACTCCCATTGAAATTTTTTTTCAATGATTCATTTCATTGATCCTTCGTTAAACCGTACTACGCAGGACTTACCAATGTTGCATTGAAATTTTTTTTTAATTATGTAAGTATTTCTATGAAATACTTTTACGGTGAATCACGCTGATTTTTTTTTAAATCTAGCAACCTACTTGAAAAACCGCTTTTCTATCTACTGGGTGGAGTAAAGCATAAGTACTTATAAATAAGCATTATATGAATTCTAAAGAAAAAACAGAGGAAGATTAGCTTTGTCCTATGAGAAGCAACCAAACTGCAACGAGGCAAAAACTCATTTAAACCGTTTTAAGAGACTAAAACAATTTAACATTGTCTAATAATCAAAAATTAATAAAAACACTTAAAAATCGCTTAAAATACGTTTAAAACAACTATAGCATATCAAAATTGAAGCGCATATTAAAAAAACTTATTATTTACAGCTTATTAAACTTTACAGTAAATCATGAGCTTTATCAAATTCTTCGATTGTCATAAAGCCTAAGAATGAATGCCTCCTCTTCTTATTATACCAACTTTCAATATATTCGTGGACATCTATTCTCATTTGTTTTCTAGGCAGGAGGCAATTCCCATTAATCAATTCAGATTTAAAAGACTTAAAAAAACTTTCGGAAACAGCATTATCATTATGATTTTGTCTACGACTCATACTTCGTGTAATACACTTATACGAATCTAATGTCTTAGTAAAAATCTTATTAGCATATTGTACACCTCGATCAGAATGAAAAATTAAACCTTTAGAAACCTTCCTGTTGATGACCGCCATTTCCCAAGCTTTCAAAGTAGTTTGTTTGGTGGTCATTGTGTCACTTAAACTCCATCCAATTATCTTCCTGTCAAATAAATCCATAATAATCGTAAGGTATAAAAAACCTCTTTTGACCTGTATATATGTTATGTCCGAAACCCAAGCTTTAGAAGGCTCAATTACATCAAACCTTCCGTTTAAAACATTTGGATAAATGTAATGGTTATGAATAGAATCTGTCGTCACTCTATATTTTCTTTTAGATCTCCTACGTAGTCCCAACATTTTCATATAATTTAAAACTTGTTGGTTTTGTATTTTAAATCCGCGATTTTGAAGTTCTTTAGCGATTTTGGAGCTTCCATAAGTCTTCTTAAACTCAAAAAATATAGATACTATTTCTTCTTTTAATAAAATTATCCGAGACTCAGTACCTGATAGCTCTTCCTTCTTCCTTCTGTAATATGTAGTCCTAGACACACCTAATGCCTTACACATCTTTAAAATTGAAAATTTATGTTTATTGTTCTCGATGAAATCTTTAGTCATTATTTTTCCCTGAGCAACATATTTACTACCACTTTTTAAAATTTTCAAAGTAAGTTCAGAATCTCGTACCTTTTTTTCAAGATCAGCAATTACTTGTTGTTCTGGCGTTAGTTTTAGATAGCCAGTTCCACAAAAGCTACCTTTCCCAAATTTTATATAATCTTGTCTCCATCTATTTAAGCAAGTTGGAGTAATCCCCAACTCTCTTTCAATAATTAGTATTTGCCCATTACCCCTCTGGAAACTTAATTTTACTGCATGTTCTTTGAAAGCACGATCATATTTTTTCATAATAACTTTTTTTCTACATTAATGCTTATTTTCAATATATTCCATTATTTTTATCTGTATTTGTTTTTTAGTTAAAGGCGTTTGCAAATCAACTATTTCAGATGTAAATGAAGCAATATAGCCTTTTGGCACAATGCCATTTAAGTGATTGCCTGTTTTGCTCATACTTCTTCTAACGCCTTTAAAGGAATTTACTCTACAAGTAAACATCCTATTGGCATATTGAGTTGATCGGTTAGAATGAAATATCAACCCAAACTTTATTTCTCTTGTACTAACTGCCATTTCCCACGAAGGTATTGACGTTTCTTCTGTTGTTAATCCATCACTCAGACTCCATCCAATAATTTTTTGATCAAACAAATCGATTACAACTGTAAAAAACAAAAACCCAGCCAATGTTTCAATTCGGTTTATACCAGAAACCCAAACCCGAGAGGGTTCTCCAACTTCTAAATGACAGTCTATAAGATTCGGAAAAACAAAAGGATTATAAGGAATAAATGGTGTCTCTGATTTGACCTTATTCTTTAAACTATTCTTACCGATTAGACCTAACTTTCTCTTGTAATAACCAACCTGAGAAACAGATAATTTAAAACCTCTGCTTTGTAATTCAGCCCAAATTCTTGCAGTACCATACAGCCCCTTATTCTCGTGAAATATTGCCGTTATTTCTTTCTTTATCAATCCCTTTTGCCTTTGACTTGGATAGAGTAGTTTATCCCTCCACCTGTAATAGGCAAGCACACTTGTACCTAAAACTTTACACATTTTATACAGTGCATATTTATCTAAATTGTCTTCAATGAAATGAAAAACCATTGGTTTTCCTTCAAGGATATGTTTGCTTGCACCCTTATAGATTTCAATTTCAAGCTCCGTATCTTTAAGTTTTTGTTTAAGAATTCTTTTAATTTCAGATAAACTTTTTTCTTCTTCGTTTCTAAAATTACCACCGCCACAAAAACTTTCTTTTCCATATTTTTTAAATTCAGCACACCATTTATAGATATTCATTGTTTTTATACCAAGCTCCTTTGCCACTGTAAAACGATTTGTTTCAAGTGCTAATTTGACTGCATTCATTTTGAAATCGCGATCGTAAACTGTATGTTTTTCCATTTTTCAAAATTCAGATTAATATTCTATTGTGAATTTAAAAAATATAAACAAGATATAAACAACAATATATCAATAACTTAACTACCAAAACCAACTATCTAATATATTTAAAAATGATCGAAAAGATTTATTTTATAGATTATGTCATAATTTCAACTTTTAGCTTGAATTGTGTTGGGTATAACACATTCCCAACCACTTTTTTAATTTAAGTACAGATAAGGTTGAAATATTATTCTATTTAAAAACTAACAAGTCTACTTTATATTTAAAGCAATAAAAGTTTATATTAGCTAAACACAAATAGTTGCTTCTTATAATACAAAATATTAGAAAAACTTTGTATCACTAGTGCAAACCAGAATTTACAAATTACAATAGACTTATAACATTACTTTAAAAAAATTAAATTTTACAAAAAAATATGCTTGAACATATTATAAACGGTTTCGCAATACTAATCACAAAAAACATTCAAGATAGCTTACTATACAACATTATTAAAGACTTTATTTATCCACTACTATTAACATTTTTAAGCGGTATTGTTGCATGGTTTTTATTTCTTAAACAAATTGTAAATGACAAACTAATAGCTAAAAATTCTAAAGAGGAGGCTTTGATAAATAAACTAACATATTTTGCAATGATAATCGATAATGCAATTGAAAATGCAGAAGGACAAAATCTTAAAGTAAGAGAATTAATTAATGAAATAACAAATGAAGGATTACAAAACAGAAATTTACAAAAGCATCCTACTTACGACTTAAATATAATAGCAGAAAAAATTGATAAAGAAAATTATTTACTCTCTTACCTATCTTACTATTCACAAAAAGGAAAAAAAGAAGTTCTAACTGATTTCAAAATTATCGTGGATTCTTGCGGAATTATAAATGATATCTTCATACAAATCAATGAGAATCTAAAGAACATGTATACATTTGAACGTGAAATGCGGGCAGAATTTCATGACTGTGCAAGACAATGCGCAGACCTCTTTGGTAAATGTCTTGTTAATTTAAAAGAGATTGACGATCCTCTATTTTATGACTTATTCGAAATTAGCAAAAAAACAGAAATTTTAAAAAATTATCAAGGTGTGGAAATCATGCCATCTCAATACCAATTATTTTTTAAACCAACTCTGGAACTGTTAGACCGTTATCACTCGATGCATAAGGAATTCGATGAAGATACAGGTAATCTATGGATGGTAACTGTTGAAGCCGTAAACATGTATAATAATTTAGAGTACGAAGTTTCAAGACTAAAAGAAATGCTTGTTAATCAGAATGAATATGTAGATCATCTAATATACCAACTAAAAAACTCAAGCAAACAATTAAGATATGATTTTTTAAACAATAGATAATTATTTAAAAAATTCAAATCTAACAAAAAATACAACCTCGAAACTGAAGTTTTATTATACTAAGAAAATCTTAAAGGAGTAAGGATTAGTTTTATACGCAATTTATATTTGAACTATATGTAACAAAGTTTATTATTCAAAATCCTGTCATAAGCTCTTGCAGAAAGATTTAATCGTTCCATTGCGGTTTTCAATAATGCCTTTGAAGGTTCGTCTAAAACGCAAAACTCTCGAATCAATTTACTACTCATTTGAGCGTTGTAATGTACATTTTCGACCGTTTCAAATCTTTTGGTTTGGATTTCTCTCGCAGCCGTGACGCGTTTACGAATTTCTACACTGCTTTCTGCCTTTCGCTCTTCGGCTAATTTCTCAAATGGAACTGGCGTAACTTCGATATGAATATCAATTCTGTCCAAAAGCGGTCCAGAAATTTTACTCATATAACGCTGCATTTCGTGTGGCGAAGAAGTATTTGGCGCACTCGGATCGTTAAAGAATCCGCTTGGACTTGGGTTCATACTTGCCACGAGCATAAAAGACGAAGGATACGTAATCGTAAATTTAGCTCTCGAAATGGTCACTTCACGATCTTCTAAAGGCTGACGCATTACTTCTAAAACATCACGTTTAAATTCTGGCAATTCATCCAAAAACAAAACGCCATTATGCGCCATCGAAATTTCTCCTGGCTGCGGATAACTTCCTCCACCGACAAGTGCGACATTAGAAATTGTATGGTGCGGACTTCTAAATGGCCGTTGGTTCATTAATCCGACTTCTTTTAATTTTCCTGCCACGCTATGTATTTTAGTGGTTTCCAAAGCTTCACGCAAAGTCATAGGCGGTAAAATACTCGGAACTCGTTTGGCCAGCATCGTTTTTCCTGCTCCCGGCGGACCAATTAAAATAATATTATGTCCGCCCGCTGCTGCAATTTCCATACAGCGTTTAATGCTTTCTTGTCCGCGAACATCTGAAAAATCATGTTCAGGAAAATCTAGCGTTTTGTAGAATTCTGCTCTTGTATCGATAACCGTTGGCTGGAGCGTTCCTCTTCCTGAGAAAAAATCAATGATTTCTTTTAGATTTGAAACTCCGTAAACCTCTAAACCAGCTACAATTGCCGCTTCTTTTACATTTTGAATCGGAAGAAAAAATCCTTTGTAACCTTCTTCTTTGGCTTTTATGGCAATAGGCAAAGCACCGCGAATGGGCTGCAGACTTCCGTCTAAAGAAAGTTCGCCCATAATGATATACTGCTCAATTTCAGGAGCTTTTATCTGATCTGAACCGACCAGAATTCCCATTGTCAAAGTCAAATCATAAGAAGAACCTTCTTTTCGAAGATCTGCCGGAGCCATATTAATAGTAATTCGCTTTCCTGGCATCTTATAGCCATTATTTTTGAGCGCCGCCGCAATTCTAAAACTACTTTCTTTTATCGCACTATCTGGAAGACCAACTAAATGATATCCAATTCCTGCATCCATATGAACTTCAACTGTAATCGTTGTCGCCTCAACACCAAATACGGCACTTCCGTAAACTTTTGTCAACATAAATAAATAAATTCTTATAAAAAGTAAAAGTATTTAATTAAATACGAGTACAAAACATTTTTTGTAAATATTTTATTACTTTTTATTTAAATCATTTTCTATATCAAGCCATTTTTGATCTTCTAAATCTTTTTCATAATCAGACGTACCTTCAAAACCATATTCTTCAAGTTTTTTTAAATAAGGAGTATAATCAAAAAATGGTTCGTTCCATCCTTCTACTTCCCAAGTATCTTCAATTACTGTAGCTAGCCATCTTGGCGGAGGAGAATATTTCTTAAAATAATCTAGTTTTTGTTCAGTTGTTTTAAGATTCTCTACAAACCAAATGTAAAGACAGTCGCAAAATTCGTCACCACTTCCCATTCTCCAAAAAATACTATAAGGATGTGAATCTTCTTTGAAAATCCATTGAGGAGGCACTTCTCCATATTTTTCAACAAACTCATTTATTTTATTTGCAAGATATTCTGTTTTCTCAATCATATAATTTTAATTATTAAAATGGTAACTCAATCTGATTCTTAACCTCCTCCACAATCCTACTCAAATCTAAACAATTCTGATGTGACCAAAACTCACTTTCAATTTCATTATTCAAAATACAATTCTGGCATTCAATAATTTCATGAGAATATCCTTTTCCTAAAGTCGGCAAAGTAAAAACAGCTTCTTTTCCTTCATTTTTCAATAGAGAATAACCGTCTGCAACAAACCACGGCGCATTTAATTCTATTCGTCCTTCTGTTCCAGTAATAAAGGCTTTCATGTCAGAATCAGAAACTATAGAAGCGTGAAGAATTGACTGTCCCGATTCGTATTGCAGAATCATCGAAGTCTGCAAATCAATATTGTTTTTATGTTTGATGGCGCTCGCTAAAATCTCTTTTGGATTTCCTAATACTATATAGGAGAGAAATAACGGATAAACTCCAATATCAAATAAAGCGCCGCCACCCAATTCTTTATCAAAAAGTCTTTTATTTTCTATTTCACTTCCGTGAAAGGCAAAATCGGCTTTTATATAGTTGACGTTTCCAATTGCTCCATTATTGATTTTGTGCAAAACATCTTGAACCGATGGTATAAATCGTGTCCAAAATGCTTCCATAAAAAATGTATTGTGCTTTTTAGAAGCCTCAACCATTCTTTCTGCATCGTTATAAGACAATGCCATTGGCTTTTCGCATAAAACGTGTTTGCCATTTTCCATTGCTTTTATAGACAATTCGGCATGAGAATTATGAGGAGTTGCGATATACACAATTTCTACCTCTGGATCTTCAAAAAGCAAATCATAGGAATTATACATTCTTAAAACATTGAATTTTCCGCCAAACTGCTCTGCTTTAGAAAAATCTCTGGACGCAACTGCCGTCAAATCAGCATTTTCAATCAACAACAAATCAGATGCAAACTGACTTGCAATATTTCCAAGTCCTACAATTCCCCATTTAATTTTTCTATTTTCCATTCTTATATAATAATCACCAAAATTGTTAAAAAGATTAAAAAATATTCTTTACAACAAACTCCAGACGTTTTTTAAACAACAAATATCTATTATCCTACAAAAAATAGCAATCAATTACCCCAAAAATTATCAAAAATGACGTTAAGTGAAAAAAGAATGTTGCTAAATTGTAAATTTTAAGTTTGTTTTAAGAAATCTACGCAAAATGATAGGGGTTAAATTTTAAATTTAACAAAAATTAAACACATACCCCTATTTTTTTATGGGGTATCAAATCATTTTATACTTTTATAAAAAATTTAAAACTAAATAACTATGCGAAAAATTATTTTAAGTGTGATTCTTATCACGATTTTAGTACTAACCTTTATTTCGAACTTTATCATTGCAGACAACCCAATTCCTGCAGAAGCTGTAAAGTTTGATACGGGAGATACTGCCTGGATGATCGTTGCAACTGCATTTGTATTGTTAATGACACCTGGATTAGGATTTTTCTACGGAGGTATGGTAGGTAAGAAGAACGTAATTAGTACTATGCTTCAAAGTTTTATGGCAATGGTAATTGTTACTATTCTATGGACAGTTGTTGCTTTTGGATTGGCTTTTGGACCAACAATTGGAGGAATTATCGGAAATCCGTCTTATAATTTATTCTTTGAAGGAGTTGGAACCAATACAGCATGGAGCCTTGCACCAACAATTCCATTTATTTTATTCGCATTATTTCAGGCAAAATTCGCCATCATTACTCCTGCATTAATTACAGGTGCTTTTGCAGAACGTATCCGTTTCTGGGCTTATTTGCTATTTATGGTTTTATTCATATTATTGATATATACTCCACTTGCTCACATGACTTGGCATCCTGATGGAGTTTTCTTCAAGATGGGAGTTTTGGACTTTGCTGGAGGAACAGTGGTACACATGAGTGCTGGATGGGCTGCATTGGCTGGAGCTATTTTCTTAGGAAAAAGAAAAGTTCAAAAAGCAAATCCTGCAAGAATTACATATGTATTATTAGGAACAGGTTTACTTTGGTTCGGATGGTTTGGTTTCAACGCTGGATCTGCTTTAGGAGCAAATGGTCTTGCTGCTCAAGCTTTAGGAACTACAACTGTTGCTGCCGCAGCAGCTGCAATGGCTTGGGTTTTCCTTGACAAAATTTTAGGACACAAATTATCTGCTCTTGGAGCTTGTATCGGAGCTGTTGTAGGTCTTGTTGCTATTACACCTGCTGCTGGTTTCGTAAGTATATCTCACGCTATTTTCATCGGTTTATTCTCTGCAATTGTGAGTAACATTGTAGTAAGCAAATTCCCTAAAGGAAAAATCGACGATGCTCTTGACGTATTTGCTTGTCACGGTGTTGGTGGTATGGTAGGTATGCTTTTAACTGGAGTTTTTGCTTCAAAAGCAATCAACCCTGCTGTTGGAGATAACCAAGGTCTAATCTTCGGAACTCCAACTTTATTCATTAACCAATTAACTGCTTTGGTTATCGTTTCAATCTTTGCTTTCGTAGCTTCTTATGCTTTATTCTTCATCGTTAACAAAATTACACCACTAAGAGTTTCTGAAGAAAAAGAAGAACTAGGATTAGACATCTCTCAACACGGAGAATTCTTATAAGAATAAATTCCCTTCTCACATTACTTGATAAATAAAAAAGCACTCTAAATTTGACTTAGAGTGCTTTTTGCTTTAATAGATTCCTTTAAAACGTTTTAAAGAGTATTACTAGTGCGATAATAAAAAACTCTAGCAATACAGTTAATTCCTTTTTTGTCCCCCATAAAAAAACGCTCTAAATATTTAGAGCGTTTTTTGTTTGAATTAACCTTTTATTATTATTTTAAATTTTAGATTGTAGGTTTCAGATTGCCTATAGAGTGGTTTAATATTCTATTTCTAATTTTCTAATTTTCTAATTTTCTAATTTTCTAATTTTCTAATTTTCTAATTGACTAATTGACCCAATTACTTAAAATTAGCAATCCCTTCTTTCAACCATTTTAAATATTCATCAGCGCTTACATAGCTAATTGTTGGTTTAGAAGCATTCATATTATTTCCTTCTAAATCTGTAATTACATACAACGGTTGTGTATTAGTTTTATATTTAGAAATCATAAAATCAGTCCATTTGTCACCAACTGTAATAATTTTGTCTCCAGCTTCAGTTGTAAATTGCTCTTCTTTTGGCAATTCACGTTTATCATCAACATAAAGCGAAACCAGAACCACATCATTTTTTAGAATTGGTAAAATTGCTGGTTCAGACCAAACATTGTTTTCCATTTTTCTGCAATTTACACAGGCATAACCTGTAAAATCAAGCATAATGGGCTTATTGATTTCTTTCGCGTAAGCTAATCCATCTTCGTAATCATGGAAAACCATAATTCCGTGCGGGCCTAATTCTGCTCCTTCTGGAAGTCCTTTTCCTGTTTCTGCAGAAACAGCTCCATTTCCTGATCCACCAACTCCAAAAGGACTTTCACTATACGTAGACGGAGGAGGAAAAGCACTAATTAATTTTAAAGGCGCTCCCCAAAGTCCTGGAATTAAATAGAATGTAAACACTAAAGTCAGTAATCCTAAATACAGTCTTCCAACAGAAATATGGTTTGTCGGACTATCGTGAGGCAATGTAATTTTTCCGAATAAATATAAAGTCAAAGCTCCAAAAATAGCAATCCAGATTGCGATAAAAACTTCTCTTTCTAAGAAATGCAATTGTAAAACTAAATCGGCATTTGATAAAAATTTGAATGCTAAAGCCAATTCTAAAAACCCTAAAACTACTTTAACCGTATTCAACCATCCGCCAGATTTTGGCAATGAATTTAACCAACCTGGGAACATCGCAAATAACATAAATGGAAGCGCTAATGCTAATGAGAAACCTAACATTCCAACAATTGGAGCTATTCCACCGTTTGAAGCTGCTTCAACTAATAATGTTCCAACAATTGGCCCTGTACAAGAGAACGATACAATTGCCAAAGCCAAAGCCATGAATAATATTCCGATTAAACCGCCTTTGTCGGCTTGCTGATCGGCTTTGTTTGCCCATGAATTTGGAAGCATAATTTCAAAAGCTCCCAAGAAAGAAGTAGCAAAAATGATTAAGATTACAAAGAATATTAAGTTAAACCAAACATCTGTAGACAACGCATTTAAGGCATCGGCACCAAATATTTTAGTCACAATAAGACCTAAAACAACATAAATAGCAATAATAGAAAAACCGTAAATAATTGCATTTCTAATTCCTTTAGCACGGCTTTTACTTTGTTTCGTAAAGAAACTTACTGTCATCGGAATCATTGGGAAAACGCATGGTGTCAATAATGCCGCAAATCCTGATAAGAAAGCAATAAAAAAGATTGACCATAAACTTCTTGCAGGCGCTGGAGCAGGAATTTCTTCTTTTGCTGTTTCTGCTGTCTTTTCAATTTTTGGCTGAACTGCTTCTTCTGTTTTAGCAGTATCAACAGCCAAACCAACTACTTTAGTTTCATCAGCTTTAACCTCTGTAACTACTGGAACTTCACTCATTTTAAAAGTAGAAGGAACTGCAATAGAGAATTTCTTGCTTGAGTTGATACAAACTTCTTTACAAACCTGAAAATCAAAATCTACATCGACCGTTTTCAAGTTCGGGTTAATGATTTTAATTTCTTGCTCGATGTGTGCTTTTCCTTCAAAGAAAGTTTCATCTACACCAAAAACATCATTAAAAGCGGTTCTGGTTTTGCCTTCTTTCGCTTTCCCAACCAGTTCGTAATTTCCTTTTTGATTTTTAAAACTAATTTCTAATGCCAAAGGTCCGCCGTCTGGTGTAAACTGCGAATACATGTGCCAGTCTTTTTCGATTGTTCCATCAAAAATCAAAACGGTATTGTTTCCTTTTTTCTCAATTTTAGAAGTCCATTTCACTGGCTCTAAAATTTGCGCATTACCTTTTGCAAAAGCAAAGAAAAACAAGAAAAGTAAAATGGTTTTAGTCCAAACGTTTTTTGACAAACTTGTCTGAAGATTTTGAGTAAAGTTCATTATTGTATTTCTATTTTAAGTATTTTATTTGTGGTTTTTTCTATTTTAAAACGTTCGTCCTGTCTCATTCCGACAACCCAGACTATTTCATTTTCAGAACATAGAATCCAAGTTTTTTCTTTTTCAATCAATGATAATTTTTCATCTTTAAAAAGTTTGCTTACTTTTTTAGATTTTCCATTCATTCCAAAAGGCTGAAAAACATCTCCTTCTTTCCATTTACGCAAAGTCAGAGGAAACTGGATTTTGTCGGAATCAACAAATATAACTTTATTTGATCCGAATGTTGTGTGACCTACGTTACAAAGACTCATTTTTATGGGAAAATTAACTTCTGTATCGTTTTCACCAATTTCATATTCTTCCTTTTCTGACGTTTCAGAAAACGGACTCAAAATCAGTGTTTCTCTATTTTTTAGCAATCTAAATTCCTCAGAAAGAACTTGTTTTCCAGACTGTCCTTCAACCAAATCGTAGATATCATTCCATGCAGAAAATCCAAATTCATTCAGCCATTGGTACAAATACGATTTATAATTAGGCAGTTTTTTTAATTGATTTAAATCGAAATGAATATCATCGCCTGCTTCTTTTGCCACTTGCTGATAAATCATAATTGAAGCATCTTCAACCATTTCTTTTGATTCTTGAAGAAAGGACTGCGTTTTCTGAAAAGCATCCAAAAAATTAGGATTGATCTCTTTTAAAACTGGAACTAAATTATGGCGAATTTTATTTCGAAGATATTTAGTCGAGGCATTACTGCTATCTTCACGCCATTCTATTTTATTTTCTTCTGCATATTTCAAAATCTCTTCTCTTGAAAAAGACAAAAGCGGACGAATAATTTTATCGTTTTGTTCTGGAATTCCAGTTAAACCTTCCAATCCCGTTCCTCGCGTTAAATTGATGATAAACGTTTCCAGATTATCATCTGCATGATGCGCCGTCAGAATATA
The DNA here is from genome assembly GCF_054075165.1 of Flavobacterium erigeronis. Taxonomy (NCBI): domain Bacteria; kingdom Pseudomonadati; phylum Bacteroidota; class Flavobacteriia; order Flavobacteriales; family Flavobacteriaceae; genus Flavobacterium; species Flavobacterium erigeronis. The sequence continues at coordinate 342,421 of NZ_JBSKGP010000004.1, forward strand.
ATCGAAGTTTTTTTCTTCTAAAAGCTCGTAAAACCAGCTGTAACGAAGTTCTCTCGCTGCAACTTGAGTCGATAATTTATAATCTTTAGCGAAAGCTTCAGTATCAAAATGAGTGGTAAAAATCGGAATATTGTTTTGTTCGCAATAGTTCTGAATAAATTCTTGATCGCCAAAACTTTCCAATCCGCGAAGTTGAAAATTGCAATGTAGAACTGCAATTTCATAAGGCATTTTATTCAATAAATGCAATAAAACCATACTGTCTAGCCCACCACTTACAGCCAGAAAAAGTTTTTTTTCGGCTAAAAATGGAAATCTCGAAACGATATGATTTTGGAATTTTAAAAACATCTGATAAAAGTAAAGAATAAGTTTTGTTTATTTTTCAAACGAAATGTTAAGCGCGATATTTTTATTAGCCACGAATTCACGAATTATTTTTATGCTGATGGCGCATATTTTCTTTTGCCACAAATTACACAAATTCCCACAAATTATTTCTTCAACTAAATAGCTACATATTAAAAGAATTAAAATGATTTAAAATCTGTGGAAATCTTTTTAATCTGTGGCAAAAAAATATGTTCAATCTACGAAAAAAAATAATTCGTGAATTCGTGGCTATTTTTTTTATCGCAAAACTTCATGCATTGCCTTCGCTTTCAGCAGGCATTCTTCATATTCTTTTTCGGGAATAGATTGTGCTGTAATGGCGCTTCCTACCGAAAATGAAACATATTTATTTTCCTGATTGTATAAAATACTCCTGATTACGACATTAAAATCAAAATCTCCATCTGGTGTAAAATAGCCGACTGCACCGCTATAAAGACCTCTTTTGGTTTCTTCCATATTTTCGACAATTTCCATTACTGAAATCTTCGGCGCACCTGTCATGCTTCCCATTGGGAATGTTGTTTTTAAAACATCTACCGCAGAATATTGCGGATCTAATCTTGACGTAATTGTAGAAATCATCTGATGTACCTGCAAAAACGAATAAATTCCGCAAAGTTCTTCAACCACTACAGAACCTTTTTGCGAAGTATGTGATAAGTCATTTCGAACTAAATCGGTTATCATGATGTTTTCAGCTCGTTCTTTTGCATCTGAAGCCAAAATATTTTTTGATTTTTCATCTTCAACCGGATCTGCAAAACGTCTCGAAGTTCCTTTAATTGGCTGCGAAATAATCTTCTCTCCTTCCTTTTTCAGATAACGTTCTGGTGAAGCCGAAAGCAGATAGTGTTTGTAATTTTTAAAGAAAACCGAAAAAGGAGGCTGTGAAATTTCATTTAGTTTCTGAAATTTTTCTAACGGATTTATAATAGCATTTTCAGCATAAAATTCCATGCAGAAATTAGCTTCGTACATATCTCCAATATGAATATGTTCCAGCATTTTATTTACTTTCTGAATATACAATTCTTTAGAAATGCGTTGTTTCACTTCGACTCCGCTCAGTGTGACAAACGTTTCAGTTTGAGTTTTTACGATTTCCTCAAAATCATCTTCAACCTCATCATCGCAAAGCATTAAATATTGAATTTCAAGTTCATTGTCTTTCAAAACAAAAATCTTTTTAGGCTGAAAGAAAAACAAATCTGGAAAGTTCAAACCATCAAAATTATTGGATTGAAGCTTTTCTACATCATTCTTTAAATCATAAGAAAGATGTCCAAAAAGCCAGTCTTTAGTATTTTGCTGATATTGTTTTAAATCTTCAAAAGCATTGTAATAATCGGTTTTTAAAGACGTAAAAGCATCTACTGCCAATATGCAGTCAAAACTCGAATACTGCTGCGGATAAGAATTGCTGTCTAAAAAAACGACTTCGCGAAATTGCTGCGCCCAACTTAAAAGCTGCTCCTTAAACAGTTTCGGATTGGCAATATTTTTATGGATGGAAACTCTCAAAAATGGTAATTTTAAAGGTCAAAATTACGACAAAATTATTTCATTACCAGAAAGCAAAAAAAATAATCAAATGATTTGAATCTGATTGCAAAACTGTTAAAAAGACATACTTTTTATAAGAAAAAATTCGTTATATTTGATATACAATTAGATTAATTCTAAAACAGCCTTGATTTGATTGTAAAATCCTTAAAAAAGAACCTCAAAAAACATAATTTGTGATTCTACTTTGAGCTTTTAGATTGCATCTTTTCCAATAACTTAATTATATTTTTTAACCCTAAAAAATCCTAAGTATTATGAAAATTGCCACCATTATTGTCCGCGTTTTAATTGGCCTTTTGCTGCTTTTTGCCTCTATCAGTTACTTTTTTCACTTGATGCCTGAACCTGAAACTACAGGAAATTTTAAAGCTTTTAATGTAGGTTTAATGGCCGCAACTTATTTGATGCCTTTAGCAAAATCAATTGAGCTGCTTTGTGGAATTGCATTTGTAACTGGGCGTTATGTAACTTTAGCAAACGTCTTGATCTTACCTATTACGGTAAATATTTTGTTTATCAATTATTTTCTTGCACCCGAAGGCTTGCCTATTGCCGTACTTTTATTTCTAGGAAATTTATTTTTGATTTACAGATACTGGGATAATTATAAAAGTGTTTTTACAGCATAAATCATTTTTAAATAAAAACAAAAAGTCCGTCCCGATAGATTAACGAGACGGACTTTTTGTTTTCTAATTCACCTTATCGTGTTTCACCCAAACCAAATCGGTTACGTTATACCCAATTTCCTGAGCTTTGATAAGAAAATCTGCTTTTACACTTTCTGGAATTGTTTTTTCTCTAGAAAGTATCCACATGTATTTTAAACTTTCTCCGGCCACAAGCGCATATTTGTAATCAGGATCGATTGCAACGACATTGTAACCAGAATAAAAAGGACCAAAAAATGAGACTTTCAGCATACCAATATTGTCTTTTTTGACAAATCTAGCTTTCCCGACACTTTGTTCCCATTTGTCTTTTTTGACATTATAGCCCTTATTATCGACTTTTATAGTTTTATCTTCATTCAAAGAATACTCGGCTGTTACATTGTTCAAATCTCTTTCCCATTTGTAATCTAATCTGGCAATTTCATACCATTTTCCGAGATATTTCGCGCTGTCAAAGTTTGTTACAGCTTTTGCATTTTTTGGAATTCCGCCTCCGCATGAGCTTAATGCGATCCCAATACCTGCTCCAATTAGAATTGGAACTATATATCTATTTTTCATAATCCTATCTTTTTAATAGTCATAAAGATAGCACCAGAATTACAAATCTAATTTACAAAATTATTTTTGATTATTATATGATCCAAAGCTTAAATTTTAAGCACAAAAAAAACGTCCCGTCTCGTCAAATTCTGACGAGACGGGACGGTTTATATATTTAAACGCTATTTTATACGTGTAAAGCTCTATTTTCTGTAGCTGCCAATGCCGCCTCTTTTACCGCTTCCGCGAAAGTTGGGTGCGCATGGCTCATTCGAGAAATATCTTCAGCAGAAGCTTTAAATTCCATTGCAGTAACCGCTTCAGCAATTAAATCTGCTGTACGAGCACCAATCATGTGAACGCCTAAAACTTCGTCTGTTTTTTCGTCAGCCAAGATTTTTACAAATCCATCTAAGTCAGCACTTGCTCTTGCACGCCCTAAAGCTTTGAATGGGAAACTTCCAGATTTGTATTTCACTCCTGCAGCTTTCAATTGCTCTTCTGTTTGTCCAACAGCTGCAACTTCTGGCCAAGTGTAAACTACACCAGGAATTAAGTTATAATCGATATGCGGTTTTTGACCTGCTAAGATTTCAGCAACCATTACTCCTTCTTCTTCCGCTTTGTGTGCTAACATTGCTCCACGAACAACGTCACCAATTGCGTAGATGTTTGGAACGTTAGTTTGTAAATGATCGTTTACCTCAACTTGTCCTCTGTCTGAGATTTTAACTCCTGCTTTGTCAGCGTTTAATCCGTCTGTGTAAGGACGACGACCAACAGAAACTAATGAATAATCTCCTTCTAAAGTAATTGTTTCTCCTTTTGCATTTTCAGCTTGAACCACAACAGCATCGCCGTTTCTCTCAACTGATTTTACTTTGTGAGAAACGTAGAATTTCATTCCTTGTTTTTTCAACACTTTAGTTAATTCTTTAGACAATGAACCATCCATTCCTGGAATGATTCTGTCCATGAATTCAACCACAGAAACCTGAGCTCCTAAACGCAAGTAAACTTGTCCAAGCTCGATTCCGATAACTCCTCCTCCGATGATAACTAAGTGTTTTGGAACTTCTTTTAAAGCTAAAGCTTCAGTAGAAGTAATGATTCTTTCTTTATCAATTTTGATGAATGGTAAAGAAGATGGTTTTGATCCTGTAGCAATTACAGTATATTTTGCTTCGATAGTTTCTGATGTTCCGTCTGCTTTTGCAACAGCGATGTGCGTTGCGTCTACGAAAGATCCTAAACCATTGAAAACAGTGATTTTATTTTTATCCATTAAGTAGTTGATTCCACCTACGGTTTGATCTACAACTGCTTGCTTACGCGCGATCATTTTCTCTAAATTGATTTTTACATCTCCAGAAACTTCGATTCCGTGATCTGCAAAATGAGCAATTTCAGCATAATGATGAGAAGATGATAATAATGCTTTTGAAGGAATACAACCTACGTTAAGGCAAGTTCCTCCTAATGAATTATATTTTTCTACAATAGCAGTTTTGAAACCTAATTGTGCGCAACGAATTGCTGATACATATCCGCCAGGACCTGAACCTATAATGACTACGTCAAATGAACTCATAGTTTATCTATTTTATTTTAAGCGTCACAAATTTAAGGAATAAAGTTTTGTTTAAAGTTTAAATTCCAATGTTTTTTGTGTGAAATTTTGAGGTTTTGTGGCGCAGAGATTCGCGGAGGTTTTACGCGAAGCTTCACAAAGGTTTTGTTTTTCTTGGGCTGTTTTTTTTTGCCACGAAGGCGCTAAGACGCGAAGTTTTTTGATTTTAGTTTCGATGTAAAGATCATGAAGGCTTTTTTAATCGCGCAAAGACGCTAAGGCGCAAAGTTTTTTTTAAAAGTTAATAATTGCATCCAGCTTTAGCTGGATGCAAATTATGGTGGTCTTAAAAAGGCTTTAGCCAAACTTTATGAGTTTTGGCTAAAGCCCTTATATTTCAAATCTTAATTCCTCCAGCTAAAGCTGGAAGCAATTCAAAAACTTTGCGCCTTAGCGTCTTTGCGCGATTAAAAAAACTTAGAAGCTCAGCATCTTAGAAGCTTAGAAGCTAAAAAAAATTACGGTTTTCTTTCAGGATTTCTTGAAGTGTGAAATACCGAATAAATGATTATTTCTGTTTCAATAATCTCATATATAATCACAAATGGAAATTTAACCAACGTCATCTCTCTATAACCTGGCTCTTTTTTTATTGCAAATAATTCTGGATTTGTTTTTAAAACTTTTAGATAAGATCTTAAATAAGTTAGAAATTGTTTTCCTAAGCTTTTACTTCTGCTTTCATAAAATTCGATAGTTTCGTCAATTTCTTTTTCTGCTAATGGTAAAATTTTGACCTTAAAAACCATACTTCGCATTCAAACGCTTTTCAGCTTCTTCCCACGAACTTGCTTCAACATCTCTTGAAAGATATTTTTCTCTTTCTTCGGCAACTAAATTATAGTGCGAATCTGGAACAACAGATTGTTTTTCATCCTGCTTTATGGCATCAAAAACGCTCTCTAAAATTTCTAATTTAGAATCATCATCAATGAACTTCCCAAAATCATTTATAAGCTTACGTCTTAATTCCTTTACTTCCATTTTACTTGCATTTTACGTCCATTTTGGAATCAAATTTAAGATTTTTAAAGTTTGAATTATGTTAAGAAATTTTATTTTTTTGCTCGCAAAGGCGCAAAGTTTTTTAATCGCCAATCTTTGTAGAGTTTCTCGCGGAGATTTCTCGTTCCTCGAAATGACAAAAAATACGTTCAACACTACAAGAAAAACCTTAGAGCCTCAGCATCTTAGTACCTTAGCTCCTTAGAAAGAAATCACCGTCGAATTCTTCACCTCACTAATCATAAACATGCTTTGTGTGCTTCCGATGTGTTGTAACGAAGTCAGTTTGGTTACTAAAAATTCTCTGTATGCTTCCATATCTTTCACTAGAACTTTCAGGATATAATCATAATCGCCGCTTACATGATGACATTCTAAAACTTCTGGAAGTTTTATGACTTCACTTTCAAATTTCGTGAGAAATTCTTTGGTATGCTGAATGAGTTTTAAATGGCAGAAAACCACAAATCCTTTTTCAATTTTGGATTTATCTACTAAAGCAACGTAGTTTTTTATAATGCCTTCACGTTCCAATTTTTTGATTCGTTCGTAAACTGCTGTTACCGAAAGATTCAATTTCAATGATAGTTCTTTATTTGTCTTTTTACTATCGGTTTGAAGTAAAAGGAGGAGTTTTTTATCTATTTCGTCTAATGTCATGGTTATGTCATTGCGAGGAACGAAGCACTCGAGCGCAAGCGAACTGAGCGTTAGCTAATCTCATCCTCTGGTTAATTTTATTGTTTGTTCTTAAATGAAAGAAAATCTACAGAATTGTATTCTGACTATCAAATTTAGATTAAAAATCATTTAAAATTAATTTTTATAGTTTTAAAATCCAATTATTAGATTAAAGGTTGATTAATTATCTAAACCATTCTTTCTTTGACAAAGATTTCTTTTGAAAACGAGTGCTCTAGCCCTGATGGTAACGGCATCCTTTTATGGTGGGGTTCACCATAAAAGATAAAGTGGACAGCAGGAAACAGCTCCTTAAAAAAAATAAATAACTAATTAGAGGGCGATTGCTTCGTTCCTCGCAAAGACAGAAAAATGAAAGACTTTAACCCAGCAGATAAAATTCAGGATTTACAATACTTTGGCGAATTTGGCGGCGTGAATCCGTCGATTTCTGATTCTTCGACTTATACTTTTTTATCGGCTAAAACTATGTTTGATACTTTTGAAGGCAATATGGAAGGCTGTTATTTGTATTCGCGCCATTCTTCGCCCAGTAATTTGTATTTGGATCAGGCTTTGGCGGCGATGGAAGGAACGGAAACGGCAAATGTTTCGGCTTCGGGAATGGGCGCGATTACGCCTACTCTATTGCAGTTGTGCGGTGCGGGCGATCATATTGTTTCGAGCCGAACGATTTATGGTGGAACGTATGCTTTTCTAAAGAATTTTACGCCCCGATTTGGCATTGAAACGAGTTTTGTAGACATCACTAAATTGGATGTTGTGGAAGCCGCAATTACTTCTAAAACTAAAGTTTTGTATTGCGAAACGGTGAGTAATCCGTTATTGGAAGTGGCTGACATTCGCGGTTTGGCAGCAATCGCTAAAAGACATAATTTAAAGCTGGTTGTCGATAATACGTTTTCGCCATTATCAGTTTCTCCAGCAAAATTGGGCGCTGACATTGTGATTCATTCTTTGACAAAATATATTAACGGAAGCAGTGACACGGTTGGCGGTGTGACTTGCGCTTCGAAAGAATTTATTAATTCGTTAAAAAATGTAAATTCTGGTGCGAGTATGCTTTTGGGGCCCACTATGGATAGTTTGCGTTCTGCGAGTGTGATGAAAAATCTAAGAACGTTGCATATCAGAATTAAACAGCACAGTCATAATGCGCATTTTTTGGCTGATCAATTTGAGAAAGACGGCTTAAAAACGGTTTATCCTGGATTGAAAAGTCACCCGAGTCATGAATTGTACAAAACGATGATAAATCCTGAATATGGCTTTGGCGGAATGCTGACGATTGACGTTGGCACTTTAGCGAAAGCGAACGAATTAATGGAGTTAATGCAGGAAAGAAATTTGGGTTATCTGGCGGTGAGTTTAGGTTTTTATAAAACATTATTCAGTGCGCCGGGAACTTCGACTTCGAGTGAGATTCCGTTAGACGAACAACAAGAAATGGGCTTGACAGATGGTTTAATTCGTTTTTCTATCGGATTAGATAATGACATCGAGCGCACTTATGAGATGATGAAGGATTGCATGATGGAACTTGGCGTCTTAAAAACAGAAACACTTCTCTATAAATAAATTTGCAAGATTTTTTTAGTAGTTTGTTTGAATCCGCTGGAGATTTTCTCTAAGCGGATTTTTTTTCTAATTTCAACAAAAAAAGCAATTTATCTCGGCTCAAAATGTCTGAACGACTGCCAGTATTTGTCTTTGTAAATTTCGTAGCTTATTTCAAAAGCACCGCTGTATTTTTTAATCAATTCATCGGCAGTTTGTGCTGGTTTTCTAAAATCTTTACAGGTAAAAAAGATTTCTCTTTTATTACTTGCAGTTTCTCTTCCTATATTTAAATAGCCTTCAGAATCTGGCAAACTGTAGATTATTTCTTCTTCAATCTCGTCTAAGAGTTTGTATGTTTTTTCATCTGGCAATCCGCCGTTATCACAGTCATCAAAAGGGATTGCCACTATAAAAACCCATGGATGTGATGCTTTTTTATCCCATTCTAAAATAGTGGTGTTAATTAAAGCCAGCACAATAGAGCCGTCCTCTCTTTTGCCTTCAAAATTGGCATAACCATCGTTTTCTGTATTGTGTCGGGTTCCTACGTATTTCTCCACAAATTCTTTTTCTCTCCAAATTAAATAATCCTTTAATTTTTCGATTGGAATTAATTCTTCAGAAGTATCATTAGGTCCGATAACTACAAGATTATCAATTAAAGTTACAGAGTGCAGTTCGCCCAAATAATTGTCTAGGAAAATATATACGCCGTTAGTTACATTTGCTTTTTTTTCTTCAATAAAATGGTCGTAAACAATTACTAAATCTATTTCGTCAGGATATGCTTCGTGAATACGCGGGAAAAACTTTAAGTTTTCTTTTCTAAATTCAAAACCTTGATACGTAATACTAACATTATTGATATCTGAAGCGGGTTTTAAAGCTGTAAATCTCCAACCGTCGATTTTTGGAGCTGTATTAACTAATTCTTCGATTACATAAATATTTCTGATTGCACCGTCGGGAGTTAGCACTAATTCGGCTGTTTGATCGTCAAACATTCCCGTAAGAAAATAAATTCCTTCATGCACTTCATCCAGCTTTGGAGCTAATCTGTCAAAAAAACCTTGGTGTATATTTTCTCCATTTTGAACAGTTTTAAAAAACTTCTTTTCATTCATTAAAAACCAATTCCAGAAATCATTATAAGATTGTATTGGAGCCTCTTCCCTGCCCAATATTTTATCAAGAAAACCCATGTATATCGACTATATTTTAAAATTTTACCGAAAACAAACTTAAGGAAAAGCTATTTTAAAACATAAGATTATTTGTATAAAAACGTAAGGTTTTTAAAACATATTGGAAGTAAATAAGTTACGCATATAATGTTTTGTTTCACGCAGATTTAAACAGATCTGGGCAGATTAATTTGATTTTTTTATTAGAAATCTTCTGTGACCTCTGTGTGAAACGAAAAAGCCGTTCCAGAGATATCCAGAACGGCTTTTTATTATATTTTTTAAACTTTTACGCTAAAGTTTCAGTATTCAGTTTACTATTTTTTCGGCTGTAGCCAAAATAAATCAGCAGTCCGATTATCAACCAAACGGTGAAATAAATCCAGTTCCAAACGCTTAATTCGGCCATCATATACAAACAGCAGATTAGTCCTAAAAGCGGAATTAAAGAAAGGTTTTTTCTGAATGCCCAAACTGCTAACCCAACCAACACGAATAAGAAAATCCACATTGGAATTTTGTGCTTAAATAAACTGAAACCAGTTTCATATTTCAATGAATCACTGATTGGAAGTCCTTTTACAACCTCAGCATATTTTACCTCATCGTCTTGATATTGGCTTAATAAATGCTCTAAATCTGATGTTTCGGCAGTTTTATTATCGACATCGATACTCTTCAAATAATTGAAAACTTTTGCTGATTCTTCTTTATTTAATGATGTTACAATTGATGTGGCATCAAAAGTCTGCGCTTCATTATTAATAAATGCCATTGTTGCTTTATTGTTGAAAGCAAAGGCATAATACAAGCCTGCAATCATTAAAACAGGTAAAATATATTTTGAATTGATATAAGGTGTTTTGAATTTTCCTCTTGGAATTTCAGGTTTGTTTTGTAAAACCAAAACTCCTGCACAAACCAATACAAAGGCAAATAAAGTTCCGATACTGCATAAATCGGTTACCATCGTTAAGTTTAAGAATAATGCTGGAACTGCAACCACAAATCCTGTTACAATTGTAGCAAAAGAAGGTGTTTTGAATTTTGGGTGTACCGTTGAGAATTTCTTTGGCAACAGTCCATCACGACTCATACTCATCCAGATACGAGGCTGTCCCATTTGGAAAACTAGTAAGACGCTCGCCATAGCTACAACTGCACTTACCGCTATAATTCCGGACATCCATTTTAAGTCTAATTTATCGAAAACAAACGCTAAAGGATCTCCAACATTTAATTCATGGTATTTTACCATTCCGGTTAAAACCAAAGCAATCGCAATATAAAGAATCGTGCAAATGATAATCGCCCACATCATTCCACGAGGTAAATCTCTTTGCGGATTTTTACATTCTTCTGCTGTTGTAGAAATGGCATCAAAACCAATATAAGCAAAGAATACGGCAGAAACTCCTTTTAAAACCCCGCTAACTCCATTTGGCGCAAACGGATCCCAATTGGCAGTGTCAACGTAAAATACTCCAACTGCAATTACTAAAAGAACGACGCAAAGTTTTACTACAACCATTAAATTACTGGCATTACGAGATTCTTTCATTCCTCTGTAAACCAAAGCCGTAATCAGAATAATAATAAACAATGCAGGTAAATCAGTTACAAAGTGAAATGATCCTATTGTTGGTGCTGTTGTCCAAGCTGTGTGCGCTTGCTGTAAAGCGGTACTTAAATTTTCGAATGATTTTCCGCCTCGCATTAACGCTTCTGCATCGTTAAATCCGTTGGAAGCGGTTAGATAATCCATTTGTATCCATTGCGGGAGATGAATTCCGCCACTCTGGAGAAGTCCTGTAAAATAATCACTCCACGATATGGCGACCGTTATATTTCCGACAGCATATTCCATGATTAAAGCCCAACCGATAATCCAGGCGATAATTTCTCCAAAAGCGACATAAGAATAGGTATAAGCACTTCCTGAAACTGGAACCATAGAAGCAAATTCTGCGTAAGCAAAAGCGGCAAAACTACAGGCTAAAGCAGTAAAAAGAAACAAAAAAATAACAGCTGGCCCTCCGTCTGCACTAGCTTTTCCGATAGTACTAAAAATTCCCGCACCAACAATAGCCGCGATTCCGAAAGCCGTTAAGTCTTTAGTCGTCAAGTGCTTTCCCAACGCCTCATGTCCGTCTGCTTCATTTTTCGCAACTTGTTTTAAAATATCTTGTACCGTCTTTTTTCGGAATAAATTTGAAAATGCCATATAGTGCCTTGCGGTTAAATTAATTTAATATAGACTTAATGCTTTTATTTTGCAAATAATGCAAAAATTATCCTTATATCAAATATATAAAACGATTTTGTTTTATGGTGCTATTTTTTTCTGCCACGAAGACTCTAAGGCGTAAAGTTTTTTTTGCCACGAATTCACGAATTTTCTCTAATTTTTATTTTTGCTACTGATGACACAGATTTTTTTAAAATCTATGTCTAAATTATTTTTCACGCAGATTTAGCAGATAATGGAGATTTTGATTGCGCTAAAAAGATTTGCGCAGATCTTTTATAATTAGAATTTAAAAAAATCTGCTTAATCTGCTTCAATCTATTTAAATCTGCGTGAAACAAAAATCTTTTTAATTCTTTTAATCTGTGGCTATATTTTTTCTCACGCAGATTTGGCAGATAATACAGATTTTGATTGCACTAAAAAGATTTGCGCCGATCTTTTATAATTAAAATTTAAAAAAATCTGCTTAAATCTATTTAAATCTGCGTGAAACAAAATCTTTTTAATTCTTTTAATCTGTGGCTATATTTTTTCTCACGCAGATTTGGCAGATAATACAGATTTTGATTACGCTAAAAAGATTTCCGCAGATCTTTTATAATTAGAATTTAAAAAAATCTGCTTAATCTGCTTCAATCTATTTAAATCTGCGTGAAACAAAAATCTTTTTAATTCTTTTAATCTGTGGCTATATTTTTTCTCACGCAGATTTGGCAGATAATACAGATTTTGATTACGATAAAAAGATTTCCGCAGATTTTTTATAATTGGAATTTAAAAAAAAATCTGCACAATCTCCCTAATCTGCGAGAGATAAAAAAATCCTTTGCAATCTGCTTTAATCTATTTAAATCTGCGTGAAACAAAATAGCCAGCAAATCAATTGTAACATTTCTAAAAACTAATCTACTAATCTGTAAAATGTTTAATTTTTTAACGATTCACTTATGGAAAAAATTACAAGACGCTCTTTTGTAAATAAATTTGGACTTGGCGTTGGAGCTTCGGTTGTCATGACTTCGCTTCCTTCTTTTATAACCGAAACAGAAAAGGTTCGAATACCTTATACCGGAAAAAAATTAAACATTGCTTTGTGCGGTTTAGGAAACTATGCTTCTTTGCTGGCTGAGGGCCTTCAGGTTTCTGAATATTGCCAACTTACTGGAATTGTAACTGGAACTCCTTCTAAAGCCGAGAAATGGAAAAAGCAATATAATATTCCAGATAAAAATATTTACAACTACGAAAATTTCGATGAAATCGTAAAAAATAAAGATATAGATTTGGTATATGTGGTAACGCCAAATTCATTGCACAAAGAGTTTACAGTTCGCGCTGCAAAAGCAGGGAAACATGTTATTGTCGAAAAACCAATGGCAATTACGGTTGCAGATTGCGAAGAAATGATTAAAGTCTGCAACGACAATAATGTGCAATTGGCAATGGGTTATCGTCTGCATTACGAGCCAAATCATCTCGAAGTAAAACGATTGGGACAGGAAAAAGTTTTAGGACAGGTTCGTTATATCGAAGCCGCTCTGGGTTATAGCACTTATGACATTCATGACATTAATAAGGCCGTTGATTTAAACGCCCGCAACGAATGGCGACTGACTAAAAAATTTGCAGGAGGCGGAACTTTAATCAATTTAGGAGTTTATTGCATTCAGGTTTCGCGTTATGTTTTGGGCGAAGAACCAATTGCGGTTACGGCTCAATTTGGGACTATAAATAACAAAAACCGATTTAAAGAGGTAGAAGAAAATATTACCTGGCAAATGGAATTTCCAAGTGGCGCTGTAGCTAATTGCTGTAGTTCGTATGGTTTCGGTATCGACCGATTTCATGCTGCTGCCGATGAAGGTTTCTTCGAAATGAGTCCTGCCGTAAGTTATGGTCCTTTTGTTGGTAAAAGATCTGACGGAAAACCATTTAATTTTCCGGTTATCAACCAGCAGCAAACTCAAATGGATGAAATTTGTAAAGTGATTTTAGCCAACCAAAAACTTCCAAATCATATTACGGGCGAAGAAGGAATTAAAGATGTTAGAATCATAAACGCCATTTATAAAGCCGCTGAAACAGGTAAAAAAGTAAGCTTGAAATAAGTTTTTTTCGCCACGAATTCACGAATTATTTTTTATAATCTGTGGCTATATTTTTTCTCACGCAGATTTAGCAGATAGTGCAGATTTTGATTGCGCTGAAAAGATTTCCGCAGATCTTTAAAAATTAAATCTGTAGAATCTGCTCAAATCAGCAAAATCTGCAGGAAACTAAATCTTCTAATCATTTTAATCTGTTGGCTATATTTTTTTCTCACGCAGATTTAGCAGATAGTGCAGATTTTGATTCGCTGAAAAGATTTGCGCAGATTTTTGATAATTAAAACTTAAAAATAAATCTGCACAATCTGCTAAATCTGCGAGAGGTAAAAAAATCCTTTATAAATCTGCTGAAATCAGCAAAATCTGCGTGAAACAAAAATTAATCTGCTCAATCTGCCAAATCTGCGGGAAACAAAAAATCTTTTTAATTCGTGTAATTCGTGGCAACCTTTTTACTTCAAGCAATTTCTCAAAATCGAAACAGGATGCTGCGCTTCTCTCTTCGTTCCGTCATAAATTTGATGACGGCATGAAGTTCCTGCTGCAGCGATTTTTACATTTTCGGCTGTGTTTCTCACTTTTGGGAAAAGCGTATCCTCTCCCATTTGCATGCTTACACTATAATGTTCCTTTTCATAACCAAAAGAACCTGCCATTCCGCAGCAACCCGTATTATAAATGGTAACCGTATTATTTTTAGGAAGATTCAGCATGGCAAAAGTTGCTTCAACAGAACTTAGAGATTTCTGGTGGCAATGCCCGTGGATTTTAATTTCTTTAGTTTCTTCAGAAAAAGAATCGGCTGTGATTTTGCCGTCGATGATTTCTTTTTTGAAAAATTCTTCAATTGTAAAACAATCTCGAGATAATTTTTCTGCTGCTTCTTTATCATCCGCCAAACGCAAATATTCATCTCTAAAAGTCAAAATTGCCGAAGGTTCGATTCCTATTAAAGGTGCGTTCGCTAAAACCAAGTCTTTAAAAATATTTACGTTGTGATTCGCAATCTGCTTCGCTTCTTCCAAAAATCCTTTTGAAAGATACGTTCTTCCACTTTCTTCATGATCGATTACCAAAACCTGATAACCCAATTTCGTCAATAATTCAAAAGCGTCGATTCCGATATTCACATCATAATAATTCGTGAATTCGTCTACAAACAAATACAATCTTCCGTTCGGGAAATCTGTCGTTGAAGGTTTATTACTCGCATACCATTTTCTAAAAGTCTTTTTCGCCAAAAGCGGAACCTGCCTTTCTGGTGCAATTCCCATACTTTTTTTAACGAAAGACTGATTCGAAATAAAATTCGTAATCGACGGGAATTTACTTCCCATTTTGTTCAATTTGGCGTTGTTCGCAAAAATCTTATTTCGGGTCGAAAATCCGTTTGCTTTTTGGTATTGGTATAAAAATTCGGCTTTCAAAGTTGCGACGTCCACATTACTCGGACATTCGCTGGCGCAGGCTTTACAGCTTACACACAACTCAAAAACTTCGTATAATTCTTTCTGGTCAAATTTATTTTCTTTCTCCGAATACGTCAAATATTCGCGTAAAGCATTAGCTCGCGCGCGAGTTGTTTCTTTCTCATTTTTAGTAGCACGATAACTCGGACACATCACTCCTCCTGCTGATGGCAGTTTTCGGCAGTCTCCCGAACCGTTGCATTTTTCAGCTGCACGCAAAATCCCTAAACTGTCTGAGAAATCCTGAAATGTTTTGATATCTGGTTCAATTCTGCCTGAAACTACACGATGATTTTCGTCCATTTTCAAAGCATTTACAATCTTCCCGATATTCAAAACCGAATTCGGATCGAATGCCAATTTTATTCTTTTCAGTAATTCGTAATTCTTCTCGCCAATCATAAACGGAATAAACTCACCGCGCACAATTCCGTCACCGTGTTCACCGCTCAGCGAACCTCTATATTTTTTCACCAAATGCGCTACTTCTGTAGCAATGGTTCTGAATAATTTTAAATCAGATGTTTTCTTCAAATTCAAAACCGGACGAAGGTGCAATTCACCCGCTCCCGCATGTGCGTAATAAATCGCTTCCTGTCCGTGACGCAGCATCATCGCCGAAAATTCTTCAATATAAGCAGGCAAATCGCTCAATTCAACCGCAGTATCTTCAATAGAATCGGCTGCTTTATCATCGCCTACAATACTTCCTAAAAGTCCAAGACCCGCTTTTCTCAGTTCGTTAGCTTTGTCAATATCGTTTCCATAAATTTTTACTTTAGCATAACCAAAATTGTTTTTCTCTAAATCGGCAATTAAAGCATCAGCTTGTTTTTCAGCATCTTCTAAAGTGTGCGAAGCGACTTCAAACAACATAATTGCTTTAGGTTCTCCAACCAAAAAGAAACGGTTTTTAACGTGCTCACGACTCGTTTTCGTGCAATCTAAAATCGTGTCGTCGATCATTTCGCAAGTGTACAAATGATGTTTCATCGCCACCACGACCGATTCTAAAGATTCCTGAATCGTGTGATAATGTCCAACAACCATAATGCTGTGAGGCGGCGGCAAATCGTCAACTTTCAGCGTCACTTCGGTTGTAAAAGCCAAAGTTCCTTCACTTCCGCAAAGCAATTTTCCTAAATTTATGGTTGGTTCAGTTCCGCCAAATAATTCAGATTTCAGCAGAATATCAACGGCATAACCTGTATTTCTTCTGTGGATTTCAGGTTTTGGAAACTCTTTTACAATTTCTTCCTGAGCAGCTGTAACCGAAAGTTCGTCGTAAATCGTTTTGTATATTTTATTTTCTAAAGTCCCGCCTTTTGTTTTTTCAATAAATTCAGCCGAAGTCAGGTCTTTAAAAACCACTTCAGATCCGTCACTTAAAAGTGCTTTTACTTCAGCAATTTTATCTCTTGTAACTCCGTAACGAATCGAAGTCGTTCCAGATGAATTATTTCCCACCATTCCGCCAATCATCGCGCGGTTTGAGGTTGATGTAATTGGAGCAAAAAATACGCCGTGAGGTTTTAAGAATAAATTCAGCTCATCGCGAATTACGCCTGGCTGAACCGTTACGGTTTTCTGTTCTGCATTGTACGAAATAATTTTAGTAAAATGCTTCGATATATCAATCACCAATCCGTCGCCTACTGCTTGTCCTGCCAGCGAAGTTCCCGCAGTTCTGGGTGTAATCGACAGCTTATGTTCGGTTGCAAATTTGATCAGCTTCGCAATATCTTCAGTTGTTTTAGGAATTGCCACGGCATTCGGCTTAATTCGGTACACCGAAGCATCTGTAGAATAAAGCGTTTTATGAAGCTCATCGAATAAAAGTGTGCCTTCGAGACTAGCGGCTAATTGCTCTAAATGAGATTGGGTCAACATGTAAATGTGCTTTTTATAAAAATATTTCCTGAAAAAACTCAGACCACAAAGATAAAAATATCGCAGGGCAAAACGATTCTATTTTGGGAATTTATATAACACTTCCGAAAGATTTTATAAAATTCTAAGAGAATCCTGTAAAGCATTTCATTTACTAAAAAGCTAATTTTAAAATTTTAGTTCGTTTGGAAATGAATAAAATTTAAACACCTAGAAACATAGGTTCATTTATGCAGAAAGATTGCCAAGAGAAACATATTTCTCACACATAGCAAACTATGTGAATTTATGCAAGTGAAACGCCTTTTATAAGCTTTAAAAATCTATGTTTCTATGTGTTAAAAAAATAACCCAACGAATTACAACTTTTTTTATGCCACAATTATTATGGAAAATTTCTTTCAGGACGTCATCAACCATCTCGAAGGTTACTACAACAGCATTGTCGATCTCACGCCAAAATTCATTCTCGCCATTTTGGTCATTCTCGTTTCCTGGTTCATTGCAAGCCGCGTCGGTATGTTTGCCGGAAACCGACTCAAAGCCAGAATGCACGATCGTCTTTTGGCGACATTTATTGCCCGCTTAATCAAATCGGTTTTACTCATCATCGGAATTCTTATGATGTTCCGTATTATAGGTCTCGAAGGCGTTGCTACCAGTATGCTCGCAGGTGCCGGAATCTCAGCTTTTGTAATTGGTTTTGCGCTTAAAGATATTGGCGAAAATTTCCTTGCCGGAATTCTGCTTGCGTTCAAACGTCCTTTTAATATTGGTGATATTATCGAAAGTAACGGTGTAAAAGGCGAAGTCATCAACCTTAACCTGCGAGACACCGAAATCAAAAGCGATTCTAAAATTATTTATATTCCGAACGCGCTTCTCATAAAAAACACGCTGATTAACTATAATAGCGAAGGTTTTCTGCTCCAGACTTTCACCGTCGGACTAGAATATGGTTCTGACTATACCCGTGCTATCGAACTCGTAAAAGAAGTTTTGGGCAACGACGAAAATGTAACCGAAAAAGATCACGAAAACGCCGCCGTAATTACCGATGTTGCAGCCGCTGGTGTCATTCATTTAAATATAAGATATTGGGTTAAAACTGGTCCGTATAATGAAAATTCTGAATGCCGTTCTAAAATTATTGCTGCGGTTTTGAAAAAGCTGAAGGAGAATGAGTTTGTGTTGAAATAGACATGCAAACGTTTAGAAAACCAAAGTTTTTTTTACTTCTTTATTTTATTCGTAATATTATCTTCAAATTCAAAAACATATAGATGGAAGATAATATTCTTGGCATTCTAACAGACAAAGTAAAAAAAAGAATTGCCTTTTTTATTTTGTTTGGAGTACTAATAAACCTACTTTTATTTTTCGGAACCTCTTATCTTGAAAACGAAATAAACGATAGATCTTTCATTAATTCTTATGTAATCTATTGCGCTTTTTTAGGGATTTTTCATTGCTGTGTTTATAAAAGATATTTGCGCAATTTTCTCACCATAACTATTGCACTCTTTTTCATAGGACTGGTATTTTGCCTCTTTTATTTCGTAATGCTCACATTCAGTTTCGGAATTGAATTCTTTGCTTTTCTAGTCGTTTTAATTGCCTATCTGGCAATTCAACTAGTTACTTTAAGGTTTTGTTTTAATCTTAAACCTAGTGCGGGTATAAATTTTATAACTATTCTAATTTTCATTGCAGGTTTTAGCATAACGTATATAAAAAAAGACTTCGATCTTTATTATTACGGATTTTCATTTATCAATTCTGTATGGTGTCTAAACATCATATTATCGGTATTACTTTTCTCTGATTTTGTATTTGAAAACAAACAAAAAAACACCATAAAAGACGACTCTAATAGAGGAGAAATAAACGTAGTAAATTTCCAAGATTATTTAAAAACCACATTTAGTTCACAAATAACCTTTTATGAATCCTTCAACAAATACGAGATTTATGAAATTGATTGTTTCCCTGAAGATTTCGAACATAAACTGGCAATCGAATTTTCTGTTGATAACATCAAATTTGCAACCGTTACAAAAGAACCCTCTGTAGATTTTTCTTTATATGATTATGTAATCGAAACCAACAAAGAAGCCGAAGATTTTGTACAGCATATTTTAAAATTTGGCTGGCCTCTTAAATAAGTTTTTTCAGGAGCTATTTCCAGCTGTCCGCTATATCTTTTGTGTCTCGTTAAAAAACGAGACGCAAAAGGATGCCGCTTCCATCTGGGCTAAGAGAATCGGTTTCATATTTATATTCACTGAAGAATTAATTACTCAAACAAAGAACGATTCCTGCACAACTTTATAGCACATAAAAACGCAACCAAAAGGAGTTCCTTCAATTCCTTCAATTGTTAACCATTCTAAAATGCCTTTGTTTATAAACTGAAACAATTCATATTCAATATAGTCTTCAGTATAATTTAATTTCTGATACTCTGGATGTGTTCTTATAAATTCTGTAAGTTTCCATTGCGAAAACTCGATAACATCTTTTTCAAAAATTGAAATATCATAAGCATAAATAATCCCATCTTTATTAGCAGTGCATCCACTTCCATGAAAATGATATTCAATTCCGTTAATTGAGCCTACTCTTTCAAAAAAAGTATGAGAAAAAGAACATGGATTTATGTCTTGTTTGTATTTATCTTTTAATAAAGCTTCGAAGCTTCTGATAAATGTAATGTAGTCAGTTAAGATTTTTTCGATCATAATTAAGAACAAATATCCAAAACTTTTTATATTTAGCCTGACATTCTTTTAAAATAATTCCAAAAATACAATGGCAACAGACGGCGTAAAAATAATCGATGGCGATTTGGCTCGAGATATTTACGAATCAATAATGGATTTATATGACAGCGACGCTACTATAGAAACCATTAAAAACGAAATTCCTTTTATCATAGAAAATTACGGCGACGAAACAGATTTTTATCACGAAATATTCGTAACTTCTTATGCACTTGCTTTTTGGGAAATTGGTGAATTAACCGAAGAAATTCTTGAAGAAGCGAAACGTGTTATCGAGCTAAAAGTTGGAGTAAAAATCTGGACTGAGGAATGTGATGCTAATGAAGGTAAAAAAAGACAAAAAGAGCTCGATAGACTCTTAAAGAAAATAAGTCAGCCAAATTTGAAAGTTAGAAAAAGAAAAAAATACAGAATTATTAAAAATCTATATTTTCAGCCAAATGATTTACTAACTTTCCAACTTTCAGACAATCATTATTATGCGGTAATTTGCGCAAAAGTTACACAACAAAGAGGTCAATGTACATACGATTTGGCTACTACCACATATAAAGCCAAAAATAAACCAACTGTTGAAGATTTAAAATCTTGTTTCATTTCTGGCAGAAAAATTCCTTCGACTTATGATTGGAAAACCATTTTAGAGCAACAACCAAATGTAGACGAAATTTGGGAATATACTAATCAAGATAATTTTTTATTTGGACTTACCTATCATTTAGTAACTCACAGAAATATTATTTCTTTTAAAGATAAATTTGAAGTTGTTGGTAAACTTAAAATTAAAGAAAGTTTCAAAAAAGATGGAAGCTATGGTTATGAATCATCATTTGATAGATTTGAAAGCATATTTTCTGATCTTGATAATCATATGAAAATATTTCGTGAAGAAAAATATCCTGTAACTTTACTTTGCGAGTTTTAAAAATTTAAAATATTTTATCAAATCTTAATTCACATTAAATCTGTAATTGAAATATTAGATAAATTTTCTTCCGATTTCAACAGCAATTCTTCAAAATTGTTTTCAATAAAAGCAAAATCTTTCTGATCAACCAAGATATTAATCCATTTTGGTCTTAAAAACGAATAACCATCATCAAAAATAGCAACATTAATAAAGTTCCAAACATTTGAATTTACGCCATTAACTTCAAAATTAGGTTGAATTATAATAGCTTTCATTATGCCATTGTCTATCCAATCAATTCTTCTTTCTTCAAATGTTCTTAATGATTGAGGATAACTAGGTCTATCTTTAGTTAATTTTCCCTGGAGCCTAGCTGTTAAGTCAACTAGCTTCGAATCTAGATTTTTAAATCTACTCACTTTCCTAAATTTTATATATTATGAAGTTTTTTTCTATTCGCTTACGAACAACCTCATACACAAATTTAAAGATTAAAACATCACAAGTTAAAACCAACAAAATTTTCTTTTTTTTACCATTAATATCCAAATTAATCCCATTTTAGCGTTATCAATAAACTGACTTCTATAAAGCCTCACTTATAATGAATAAAAATATAACTGCACTCTATACCATAGCTCAAAAACAAACCCGAAAAATATTAGGTTTAATGTCTGGAACTTCTCTCGACGGACTCGATATTGCGCTTTGTGCTGTTTCTGGATCTGGCGAAAATACACACGTTAAAATCTTAGAATTTGAAACGATTTCTTATTCGGAAGACATTAAAACCGAAATCAGAAAAGTGTTTGCTCAGAGAACAATCGATTTTCAGCATTTGGCTTTATTAAACGAATGGATCGGAATTTTGCACAGCGGCATGATTAACGATTGTCTTGCAAAATGGAATATTTCGTCAGGCGAAGTAGATTTAATCGCTTCGCACGGACAGACTGTTTTGCATGCACCTAAGTTTTTGCACGGGCAGGAAAAATTTCCGAATGCGACTTTACAAATTGGCGACGGCGATCATATTGCGGTAAAAACGGGAATTATTACCCTTTCAGATTTCAGACAAAAACATGTTGCTGCGGGTGGCGAAGGCGCACCTTTGGCTGTTTACGGCGATTATCTGTTATTCGGAAAAAAAGGCGAGAACAGAATTATGCTTAACATGGGCGGAATCGGGAATTATACCTATCTCCCAGCCTCTCTAAACGCCGAGGAAGTTTTTGTAACCGATACGGGAACAGCAAATACGTTAATCGATATTTTCACAAAACATTATTTCCCTGAAAAAAGTTACGATAAAGATGCAGAAATCGCGCAACAGGGAACTGTAAATCAAGAGCTTTTAAGCGAACTGAAAAAAGATGATTTCTTTCAGAAAAGCTTCCCAAAATCGATTGGTCAAGAACTTTTTAATTTCGATTTCGTACAATCGGCTTTAGTAAAATGCAATTTAGAAAACATTTCGGCATCAGATTTGCTGGCGACTTTAACACGTTTGAGTGCTGAAACGATTGCAGAAGCGATTTATTTCAGCATAAAAAATACTCCAATTCTGGCAGAGGATTTTCATATTTATATGTCGGGAGGCGGAACAAATAATCCGTTACTGGTAAAATGGCTAAAGGAGTTATTGCCTTGCCAATTTCATACCAGCGATGATTTGGGTATTTTAAGCGATGCCAAAGAAGCGGTTTTATTTGCGCTTTTAGCAAACGAAACAATGGCTGGAGGCGATTACAATTTCGGAAATAGCAAAGGAATTCCATCGGTAACAATGGGGAAAATTTCGTTTCCAGATTAAAAAAGATAGCCACAAATTCACGAATTTTTTTCATACTTTGAGAAAATAAAAATTCGTGAATTCGTGGCGGAAACACATAATCATTTAAAAAATAATTCGTGATTAAGCGAAAGCAAACTAGCGAAGCAATTCGCGGCAAAAAACTTTGATTAAAAAATTCGTGAATTCGTGGCGAAAAAACTTTAATTAAAAATAATTCGTGAATTCGTGGCAGAAAAAAAACTATTTTTGATTCCTGTTAAAAAACATTGAAATGCATAAAAATCAGCACGTAATATTCTTTCTTTTATTTTCATTTTTCTCTATTTCGATTTCTACTGCGCAGGAAAAAAATATGCATCCTAAAAATGAATTTAGAGGTGTTTGGATTGCAACGGTTGTCAATATCGACTGGCCGAAAGCAATCATCGATAATGTAGAGAAAGAAAAAGCCGATTATCTTGAAATTCTAGAAGCATATAAAAAACTGAATTACAATGCTGTAATTGTACAAATTAGAAGCGTTGGTGATGCTATTTATCCTTCAGAATTTGCGCCTTGGTCACGATTTCTGACAGGAAAAGAAGGTCTGGCACCCAATCCTTATTATGATGCTTTGGAATGGATGATCGAACAGGCGCACAACAGAGGTTTTGAATTTCATGCTTGGCTGAATCCGTATCGCGCTACTTTCGATTTAAATAAAAATCTTTTAAGTCCCAATCACGATCTTTTTAAACATCCGGAATGGATGATCGAATATGGCGGAAAATGGTATTATGATCCGGCTTTACCAGAAGTTCAAGCGCATTTAACCAAAGTTGTTAAAGAAGTCGTTGATAAATATGATATTGATGCGATTCACTTTGATGATTATTTTTATCCGTATGCTGTTCCAGGAAAAACATTTAACGACAATGCTTCTTACCAAAAATATGGTTCAGGCTTAAGCCGTGCCGATTGGCGCCGTGCAAATGTGAGCAACTTTGTGCATTCGATTTCTGTAACTATAAAAGAAAGCAAACCTTGGGTTCAATTCGGAATCAGTCCGTTTGGGGTTTGGCGAAATAAATCTCAAGATCCAAAAGGTTCAGAAACACAGTCAACTTCTAATTACGACGATCTTTATGCCGATCCAGTTTTATGGATGGACCAAAAATGGATCGATTATATTATGCCTCAATTGTATTGGAGTATGAATAATCCAAGAGCTTCTTATTCTAAATTAGTAAAATGGTGGTCTGAAAACGCTAACGGTACAGCCATTTATATTGGTCACGCACCGTATAAAATTAGAGGCGATGGCGACAAAAGCTGGAATTTTGCAACTGAAATTCCAACTCAAGTAGATTTTTTAAGAACTTTCAAAAATGTATCTGGAAGCGCTTATTTTAGCGCTAAATGGTTCATCGGTAAAAACTATGATGTGGTGCGTTTGCTGCAAGAAAACCAGTATAAATATCCTGCACTTCCAATCGCTGTCCCAAATTTAAGACACGTTATTATCGATACGCCGCAAGTACTGGAATACAATAAAGACAGCATTAAATATAACTTCACATTCAAAAGTCCGCTTAATACAAAAGTTCGATATATGGTAGTTTACGGAGCCGAGCATGTTTCGAAAATCGATACGAACGATGCTACAAAAATTGTAGAAAAAGTAACGGTAAAAGAAGTCGACGGAAAAATCAGTTTTGCCATTGCAGCCGGAAAACTAAATCTTTACAAAGCCTGCGCTGTAACTTTTATTGATTATTATGCTAACGAAAGTTCGCCAACTGCAATAGATCTAAAAAAGCCTTTAAAAACCTATATACCAGCTCAACCAAATGAAAATAGATAATAAACCATGGTTTTGGATTCCGCTACTTAACTTTGCTTCTGGATTGCCTTATGCAATAATTATCTCCGTTTCGGTAATTATGTATAAAAATCTCGGAATTTCTAATGAAGATATTGGTGTCTATACCAGTTTACTTTACTTGCCATGGGTTATTAAACCGCTTTGGAGTCCGCTTATTGAGTTAATTGGAACCAAAAGAAAATGGTTTTTAATGATGCAGTTAATCATTTCCATTGCCTTTTTGCTGGTTGGATTTACGATTCCGACAAATGGATTTTTCATCATGACTTTGTCTATTTTTTGGGTTGCAGCTTTTGCCTCGGCTTCAAATGATATTGCCAGCGATGGTTTTTATTTATTGGTTTTACCAGAAGACAAACAATCTTTTTTTATTGGTATCAGAAGTACTTTTTACAGACTTTCTATGCTTGCAGGAAACGGATTAGTGGTACTTTTTGCTGGTTATTTAGAACATAAATTTGGAGATAATACCAAAGCTTGGTCTTATACAATGATTTCCGTAGGTTTTCTGATGGCTTTCATCACAGCTTATAATTTTATTTTTACGCCAAAAAACGAAATTAATACTGTTGCCAACAAAGAAGCCAAACCTTCTCAAGATTTTGCAACAATTTTTATCAGTTTCTTCAAGAAAAAACAAATCGGATTAATTCTGACTTTTATTCTCATTTTCAGATTAGGAGAATCGCAATTACTTAAAATGTTAAGTCCGTTTTTATTAGATCCTAAAGCATCTGGCGGAATGGGATTAGACACTGAAGCCGTTGGAATTATTTACGGAACTTGCGGTGTTGCAGCCTTAACTATCGGCGGTATTTTGGGCGGAATTGCAATCTCAAAACAAGGACTTACGAAATGGATGTTTCCTATGTTTCTGGCTATGCACCTTCCTATTTTAGGATTTATATTATTGGCTTTCTTTCATCCAACCTCAATTTATTATATTTATGCCGTTGTTATTGTAGAGCAATTCGGTTATGGTTTTGGTTTTACGGCTTTTATGATGTATTTAATTCATGTTGCCGAAGGAGAATCAAAAACAGCACATTATGCACTTGCAACTGGTTTTATGGCGTTAGGAATGATGCTTCCAGGAATGTTGAGCGGTTTTATACAAAAATATTTAGGCTATCAGAACTTCTTTATTTGGGTTTTCATAGCTACAATTCCAGGTCTTATTTTATCACGTTTTTTAACTTTCCCAAAAGATTTTGGGAAGAAATCAGAAGAAGTTTAAACCCCAAATCAAACTTTAACCTATGGAAATCAATGAAAATTTGCAGAACGAACGAAATCTGAAAGGAGCTGAGTTCGAGAAAAATGGAAATCTTGAAAAAGCAATTGAATTGTATGAAGAAAATGTTGCGGAAGGCTTTAAAGGAAATCATCCTTACGATCGATTGGCAACGATTTACAAAAACGAAAATGACCTCGAGAACGAAATTCGGGTTTTAGAAAAAGCAATTGTAGTTTACGAAATAATTACAATTGAAGATCGTTTGGAAGGATTGCCAAAACTTTTCCGTTTTAAAAACCGATTAGAAAAAGCGATTGAAACTAAAAAGCAATTAGCAAAACAGAAAAAAGCTAAATTGAAATAAGATCATTTTTAACACATAGAAACATAGATTTTCTTTTGTGTAAAAGAGTAAATAAAAGAGAAACTCGTTTCTCCACACATAGCTAAACGTTAGTAGCTTTGTCAAAGTTTTAAACTTTGACAAAGCTTTGCGTAAAGAATTGACATCTCGCTATGTTTTTTAAGCAAGTGAAACGCCTTTTTTACGCTTTAATAATCTATGTTTCTATGTGTTTAAAAGCTCAACAACTAAAACCACTAATTCATGATCAACATAAAACGAACCAATTCCGACGATATTGATTTTATAAATCTGGTTGCTTTATTAGATCAAGATTTAGCGATTAGAGACGGCGAAGATCATGCGTTTTACAATCAGTTTAATAAAACTGATAAAATAAAACACACGATTGTTTATTATGAAAATGATGTTCCTGTTGGCTGTGGCGCTTTCCGCGAAAAAGAAACAGACAAAACGGAGATCAAACGAATGTATGTTCATCCCGATCACCGCAAAAAAGGAATCGCTTCAGCGATTTTAAATGAACTCGAAATCTGGGCAAAAGAAGTTGGTTATACTTACACTATTTTAGAAACAGGTAAAAATCAGCCTGAAGCCATCAACTTATATCAAAAATTAAATTATACCATCATACCCAATTATCCGCCTTACGAAAAGATGGAAAATAGTGTCTGCATGAAAAAGACTTTATAATAATGAAAATTACAGCCGAAGCATTAAAACAGAAAATAGGACAATTCTTTTTTCCTGCCGTATTCATCAACGATACCGAAGAAAACATTCAAGAAACCGAACGTTTAATCAAAGAACACAATATTGGTGGATTAACTTTTTTCCACAGCCGTGCAAGCGCTGCAACCAATTACGAAAGCAAGAAAAAAGTCGTTTTTAATGATGACAGCTACGAAAAAATTAAAGCCTTAATTGTTCGTTATCAAAAAGCCGCTTCTACTCCACTTTTAATCAGTATTGATGCCGAATGGGGATTGGCCATGCGTATTGAAAAAACACCACAATATCCGTATGCAATTACGCTTGGCGCTTTACCTTCAACCAAATCTAATTTAGTTTACGAAGTTGGAAAACAAATTGGTTTAGATTTAAAAGCTGCCGGAATTCAGTACAATTTATCGCCTTTGGCAGATATTAATAACAATCCAAATAATCCTGTTATTGGTTATCGTTCTTTTGGCGAAAACAAAGAAAAGGTAGCCGATTTTGCCGTTGAATATTTAAAAGGCCAATCAGAAGTTGGTGTTTTAGGCTGTCTGAAACATTTTCCTGGACACGGAAATACTAATGTCGATTCGCATTTAGGATTACCAGTTTTAAAAGAAACTTTAGAAGAATTATTAGAAAACGAATTAGTTCCGTTCATTAAAGGAATTGAAAATAATGTCGATTCGATTATGATTGGACATTTGGCCGTTCCGAGTTTAAATGACGGAAAAGATACTTCTGCAACTTTATCAAAAGCCGTAATTCAGGATTTATTGAGAGATAAATTAGGTTATGACGGTTTGGTAATTTCAGATGCTTTAAACATGCACAGCGTTTCGAAATTATACGATGTAAAAGGACAATTAGAATGGGAAGCTTTCAACGCAGGAAACGACGTTTTATGTTTCGCTGAAAATGTTCCAGAAGGAATTGAGGCTATTTACAAAAATGCTTCACCAGACCGAATTTTCGAAAGCTATAATAGAATCATGAAAGCCAAAGAAAAAGCAGGAATTCTATCTGGAAATACCGCTGCTTCTGGTGAATTAAACTTCAAAAAAACATCAGATTTAAATCTTGAAATTGCTCAAAATGCCATTACAAAAGTCATCGATAACGGAATTTCAGATTTAGCACTTGAATCTCAAAAAAACAACAAATTAGCTAAACTAAGCTTATATAAAAATACCGACAATACATTTTTCAAAACTTTAAATACACAATTGCCTTCAGCAGAATTTGCTATTGAAAATCTAGAAAATTCTAACATTTCCGAAATCGAAAAACAGCTTGAAAATTTCGATAGTATAGTAATTGCCTTATTTCCGCCAAAAGCGAAACCCTTAAATAATTTCGAAATCGACAATGAAGTTTTCGATTTGCTTTCAAACTTATTGCAAACCAAAAAATGCATTGTTTACGTTTTCGGAAATCCTTACGTTTTGCCTTTAATTCCGAACCTTAAAAAGGCTACAGGGCTTGTAGAAGCGTATCAAGATTTTGAAGAATTTCAAAAAACTGCAGGAATTCAATTTTTAGAAAAAAATAGTTTTGAAGGCGGCTTGCCTGTAAACATTGAAATTCAATAAGTTAAAACATTAAATAGTCAAAATTTATCAACTTATAAATTTTTATAATCACATCTTATTGTAAGAACATGTACTTCTGCCCTACTTTTGCACCAGAAATAAATTTTTAACGTAAAACGAAAAATATGTCTTTAGTAGGAAAAAAATTCCCAAGTATTGCAGTAGATGCTATCTCAGAAATGGGTGATAATTTAAAAATCAACATTTTTGAAGAAGCAGTAAACAACAACAAAAAAGTATTATTGTTCTGGTACCCAAAAGATTTTACTTTTGTTTGCCCAACTGAATTACACGCCTTTCAAGCTGCATTACCAGAATTTGAAAAAAGAAATACTATCGTAATCGGAGCTTCTTGCGATACTAACGAAGTACACTTCGCTTGGTTAAACACTCCAAAAAACAATGGTGGTATCGAAGGTGTAACTTACCCAATCTTAGCAGATACAAACCGTAACTTAGCTAACATTTTAGGTATTTTAGATATCGAATCAACAAGCTACAGCGAAGATACAGATTCAGTTATCATCGAAGGTTCAAACGTAACTTACAGAGCTACTTACTTAATCGACGAAACTGGAAAAATCTTCCACGAAAGTGTTAACGACATGCCATTAGGACGTAACGTAAACGAATACTTAAGAATGGTTGACGCTTACACGCACATCCAAACTAAAGGTGAAGTTTGTCCTGCAAACTGGGAAGCTGGTAAAGAAGCAATGTCTGCTGACAGACTTAGTACTGCTGAATACTTAAGCGCAAACTAATTTTTTAAGCTTCTAAGCTACTGAGCCTCTAAGGCGCTAAGCTTTTGAAACTTAATAAATACAATTCTACAATACAGTCATTGGGTTCTAAGATTAACACTTAGAATCTTAGAACCTGGATGACTTTAGATCTCAAAAAATAATTTTAACGTTAAGTCATTTTATGGACTAAGGCTAAAAAACTTAGAACCTTAGTACCTCAGCGGCTTAGCACCTTAAAAACAAAAAACATGTTAATCGACTTAAACGAAGATACGTTAGCAGATTTAGTTGCTAAAAACGAAAAAGTAGTAGTACAATATTCAGCTTCATGGTGTGGAAATTGCCGTATTATGAAACCAAAATTCAAAAAATTAGCAACAGAAAATGAAGCTATCACTTTTGTTTTGGTTGATGCAGAAAATTCTCCTGAATCAAGAAAATTAGCAAACGTAAGCAACCTGCCTACTTTCGCAACTTTCGTAAACGGACAATTGGTTGGCGAAACGCAAACTAACAAACAAGAAGTTTTAATCGATCTTGTAAACGCAATTGCTTAATTCATAAACTCCACAACATGAAATTACCAGTAATAAAGCATTTAACACAATTCATCGAAGAAAACGATCAGGATTATATCATTGAAACTATCGAAGTTCTAGAAGCGATGACCGAAATTCCTTCTCTAAAAGACGAAGAATTAGACGTAATCGGCGAATTGATCTCCAATATGTACGGCGCCCTTGAAGTTCAAAAATTAGTAGCTCAAGGAACCGACAAAAAAGAAGCTCTAAATACGTTCATGAAACGTGTTTTAGGTTCTATCGATAAGTAATCGACACCCTCCAAGATTAAATACAAAAAACAAGGCTAAGAAAGCGTTTCTATTTTAGGGACGCTTTTTTTAGTGCCTAGTCCTTAGTTATTAGTCCTTAGAGTTCTTAGCAAGTCGCTTTTGTCACCCTGAGCGAAGTCGAAGGGCGCAAAGTAGCTCCGCAATCCAAAATCTAAAATCTACCTTCTAAAATCTACCTTCTAAAATCTAAAATAATAATTTGGGCGAGCCACCATCCCGATAAAAAGGGAAATTCTCTTTGCGCTTATACCCCTTTTTATCGGGAAGCTGTCGGGCTATCCGCTCCGCTGCGGCGGACTACTCCTATCCCTCTCGCGGGACGGTTTCAAAAGATATTTTTATTTCTTTTCGGTGTTATCCTGAAAAGGAAGGATGACAAGATTGTGAATTTTTATGCTTTTAAAAGCAAAAGCCTCTTAATCGTAAGATTAAAAGGCTTTAGTTTTTTTAATTTCCTTTGAAATTATTTTCAGCGGAGAAAGAGGGATTCGAACCCCCGGACCTGTTACAGTCAACAGTTTTCAAGACTGCCGCATTCGACCGCTCTGCCATTTCTCCAGCATGTCGCAATCGTTATCTGATTGCGAGTGCAAATATAATGCGTTTTTTCGATTGAGAAAACTTTTTTGAAACTATTTGCAAAGAAAATGATAGGTATATAAAAAAGAAAATCCTAGATAAAGCTAAAGGTTTCAAATTGAGGAAGAAGCAAAAAGATTGAGATCTTACTTTTTTTATGAAATATCTATCTTTCCTCTGATTAGCGCAATTTTACTTTGCGGAAAGATTTTAAGTAACAAATTATGAGATCTGCGACATATAAATAAACTAAATAAAATGATGACACTTATAGCAATATTTTTCCCATGTATTTCCTTTGTTCTAAGAGGTAAAATTTTGACGGCATTACTCTGTTTAATTTTACAACTTACTTTAATCGGATGGGTGCCGGCTGCAATATGGGCTGTGATATCACTTCAGAATTCAAGAGCGGACAGACGCAATGAGAAATTGATAAAAGCAATGCGAAATCGATAATTTAGCTATCTCTTCTAACTACTTCCCTACCTTTCCTAAACTTTATTTTGCGATGGCAAATTTCATCCAAAATTCGAAATTAAATGCAAACTCAAAATTTTAAGAAAGTATTAAAAAAAGAAAAAACCCTTAACTAAGTTAAGGGTTTTAAAGTCTGCGGAGAAAGAGGGATTCGAACCCCCGGACCTGTTACAGTCAACAGTTTTCAAGACTGCCGCATTCGACCGCTCTGCCATTTCTCCAGTATGTCGCTCTCATTGTCTGATTGCGGGTGCAAATATAAGACGGTTTTTCGGTTATCAAAACTTTTTTTGGAATTATTTTTGAACTTTTTAAAAATAATTTCCAAGTATCTAATTATCAATATTTCCGAAAATGAGATTTTTTCAAAAATTAATCCAAATCATCCAAAATTGGCGTTGGTTTTTTGTTTTCGTCAACGGCAACAAACGAAAAAGTTCCAGAAACTACCGTTTCGCGAAGCTCAGAATACATCTGTTCCATAAAAATATCGACATGAATTTTACAGCTTGTTCTTCCAACACTGTCTACTTTTGCCACTAATTCAATTAAAGTTCCCGCAGGAATTGCTTTTTTAAAATCAATCTGACCTGTTGAAATTGTTACTACTTTCTTACGGCTGAAACGCGTAGCACAGATAAAAGCAACTTCATCCATAAGATGCAATGCTGTTCCTCCAAATAAAGTGTCGTAATGATTGGTTGTGCTAGGGAAAACTGCTTTAAAAATTCGAGTTTCTGATTTTTGAATTCTTTCTTCTACTGTTCCCATATTAATAATTAACGTATTCTGTAATTTCAAGTCCGTATCCAATCATACCAACTCGTTTTGTTTGCTCTGTATTTGAAACCAATCTGATTTTAGAAATATCGATATCATGAAGAATTTGAGCTCCAATACCATAATCTTTGCTGTCAATAATAACTTTTGGAGCTTTTAAGGTTCCGTTGGCCTGTAAATTTTTAAGCTCAGAAATTCGGTTTAAAAGATTAACAGCTGTCATGTCTTGATTAATGAAGATTACAGCTCCTTTTCCGTTTTCGTTAATTACTTTAAACATATCGTCTAATTGCTGTTCGGCATTATTAGTCAGTGTTCCTAGTAAATCATTATTTACTTGAGAAGAGTGAATTCTAGTTAAAATAGGTTCCCCAGAACTCCAAGTTCCTTTAGTTAAGGCAATATGAATCTGTTTATTTGTAGTCTGTTCGTAAGCTCTTAATCTAAAAGTTCCAAAACGGGTTTCGATATCAAAATCTTCTTTTTTCACAATCAAACTGTCGTGCTGCATTCTATAAGCAACCAAATCTTCGATCGAAACTAATTTTAAATCGAATTTTTTAGCCACTTTAATCAATTCTGGCAAACGAGACATTGTTCCATCTTCGTTCAGAATTTCGCAGATTACTCCAGCAGGTTTAAATCCAGCTAGACGTGCAAAATCAATTGCAGCTTCAGTGTGTCCAGTTCTTCTTAAAACACCGCCTTGTTTTGCAATTAAAGGAAAAATATGTCCAGGACGAGCTAAATCGTGAGGTTTTGTATTGGGATCAATTAATGCCTGAACTGTTTTAGATCTGTCGGCTGCAGAAATACCAGTCGTAACTCCGTGTCCTTTTAAATCAACAGAAACCGTAAAAGCGGTTTCCATGTGGTCTGTATTGTTGGTAACCATGGCACGAAGATCCAATTCTTTGCAACGGCTTTCTGTAAGTGGTGTACAGATTAATCCGCGTCCGTGAGTAGCCATAAAGTTGATCATTTCTGGAGTTACTTTTTCGGCAGCAGCCAAAAAATCACCTTCGTTTTCACGATCTTCATCATCGACTACAATGATTACTTTACCTTGACGAATATCTTCTATAGCTTCTTCAATGGTATTCAGTTGTATTTTTATTGTTGACATAATTATTATTGCTTTTGAGCAGGTGAAAACCGCTCAGAAATTTTTTGAAAAAACAGTGAAATCGGCGTTGTTATCGCATCAAAATTAATCAATCCGTTGTCGTTAGTGGCGCGGTAGGTTAATAATACAGCTAACGGCGATAATATGAATGAAGACATCCAAGAGCCTAAAAATGGAGCCATTCCGCCTTCTTGAGACAGTCTTTTTCCGAATGTATTGATGAAATGGAATGTAATAAAAATTAAAACAGCAAATACAATAGGAAGCCCAAGTCCTCCTTTTCTAATAATAGCACCTAGTGGAGCTCCGATAAAGAACATTAAGAAACAAGCAAACGCAATAACGAATTTCTCGTATAATGCATTGTAGTGTTTGTTGATTTCTCGCTGTTTGTCTTTTAGATCTCGCTGAGTTGTTTCGATCGAATAAATATTACTCGTAATATTGCTTCCAGCCATTTTTAAGATATCTACTTTATCTTTATTTGAATAAATAGACAAAACGTCGTTTGGAAGCGGTTTCTTTTTAATGTTTTTCTGAGAATCTTTAGCAAATCTTTTAATTCCAACTCTCTGATTAATGTTTTCAGAAAAAGAAGCAATTTCGCTGTCTAAATTTTTGTTTAATGAGTCTAAAGTATAGCCTAGCTCATTAACATTCAACATAGCATTTGTTCCTGCAATACTTTCTTTACTGTCGTCAACTTTGTTAAGTTCAGACAAATCGATATTGATGATCTGTTTTTTAAATTTTCCTTTTATAAAAGGCAATTTTGCACGATCCTCATATTTTTTCGGAGTAACGTCTTGATAGTAATAACCGTCATTTAAAACCAGTTTCAAAATGCTGGATTTCTCATTGCTGACCAATTCGCCGGTTTTAGCTTTAATTACGGTTTTGTTTTCACCCATAGTATTGGCCTTTTCGTGAATTGTCACGCCAGCCAGATGATTTCCGTTTTCGCCAGATTTTTTGTTAACCTTAATATTGTAAGTGCCAACATCGTTAAACTGACCTTCGGCAATAGCCATTGCAGGTTTTGCTTGTGCAATGTTTTTTCTAAAGTTGACAAACTTATATTCGGCATACGGAATAACATTGTTTGCAAACCAAAATGCAACAATACTTAAAACGAAAATAAAAATAATCAAAACCCTCATTGCTCTTTGCAATGATATTCCTGAAGATTTCATGGCTGCAAACTCATAATTTTCGGCTAGATTTCCAAAAGTCATAATCGAAGCCAATAACACCGAAAGCGGTAGAACAAGCGGGATAATACGAGGCATAGAAAAAAGCAGGAATTTCACGACCAATATTAAGTCGAGATCTTTACCTGCTAGTTCTGATATAAATAGCCATACTGTTTGAAGTATGAATATGAAAAATAAGATTACAAATACCGTAGTAAATGTAAATAAGAATGTTTTTAATAAGTATTTGTCTAGAATTTTCAACCTTCTGATTAATCTAATTTATTGATGTAGTATTTCGGGTATTTACTCGCTACAAAGGTAAATTGATTTTTTGATAATGGCTGATTGGTTTTAAAAGAATTAACGGTTAAAGTTGTTTTTGTTCCGTTTTTTCCAGTTTCAATCAAATTATAGATGTGTTTTGTCTGAACGTCAATACCTAAAAGAATCTCTTTTCTTTGATCTTTTCCACTCGTAGGAACTAATTTGATGTATTGAATTTTTCTTCCTTTTACATTCTGAACGATATCCATGTTGTATTTGTAGCCAGAATTGAAGAAAGTAAGCATTTTAGAAGGAGTAATAGCGTTATCATCCTTTTCGTTTACTTTTGAAATAGTAACTTCTTCATCTTCAGGAACAATAGTGTACGTTTTTTGGCCGTCAAAAATTTTGGTAACGCCCATAAAATTCAAAACATATTGATTTCCTTTCATCGTAACGTTTCCTTTACTGTCTTGATTGATGTTTTCTTTGGCGTTATTCAAAGAATATTTAAAATCGATAACAATATTGTTGTAGCTTTTAATTTTAGAAGTTACTTCGTTCAATAAATCTTTCGCTTTTTTATCTTGAGCTTGAATAGAAGTGAAGCTCAAAAGCAATATAACTGCCATTTGAAAACACTTTTTAGTCATGTTTGTGATAGAATTGTTGTTGATTTCTTGAATTTTTGCTTTCATGATTGG
Organism: Flavobacterium erigeronis; assembly: GCF_054075165.1. Taxonomy (NCBI): domain Bacteria; kingdom Pseudomonadati; phylum Bacteroidota; class Flavobacteriia; order Flavobacteriales; family Flavobacteriaceae; genus Flavobacterium; species Flavobacterium erigeronis. The sequence goes on from NZ_JBSKGP010000004.1 coordinate 377,389, forward strand.
ATTAATTTTGTTCATTATTAAAAAATTGATCAAGAGCATTTAAATCTAAGATGTTTACACTGCGTGCTTTACTGCCTTCAAACGGACCAACAATACCTGCTGCCTCAAGTTGATCGATCAAACGACCGGCTCTGTTGTATCCTAATTTTAATTTTCGCTGCAATAAAGAAGCAGAACCTTGCTGTGCATTGACAATTATCTCTGCCGCTTCTCTAAATAAAGTATCTCTTTCGGAAATATCTATATCAAGATTGATGCCACTTTCTTCTCCAACGAACTCTGGAAGCAAATAAGCGTTTGGATAAGCTTTTTGTCCACCAATAAAATCTGTAATTTTTTCCACCTCTGGAGTGTCAATAAAGGCGCACTGAACACGCACGACATCATTTCCATTGGTGTATAATAAATCCCCACGTCCAATAAGCTGATCTGCACCTTGAGTGTCCAAAATGGTTCTTGAATCGATTTTAGAAGTTACTCTAAAGGCAATTCTAGCAGGGAAATTGGCTTTAATTAAACCTGTAATTACGTTTACAGAAGGTCTTTGTGTTGCAATAATCAAGTGGATACCAATAGCACGGGCTAACTGAGCTAGACGGGCAATCGGAACTTCGACTTCTTTTCCTGCTGTCATAATCAAATCGGCAAACTCATCGACAACCAAAACGATGTAAGGTAAAAATCGGTGACCTGCTTCTGGATTTAATTTTCTAGACTTGAATTTTTCGTTGTATTCTTTAATATTACGAACCATCGCATCTTTTAATAAAGAATAACGATTGTCCATTTCTGTACAAAGCGAATTTAAAGTATTAACAACTTTTGCATTGTCTGTAATAATAGCATCTTCTGTGTCTGGAAGCTTCGCTAAATAATGTCTTTCAATTTTATTGAAAAGTGTAAGCTCTACTTTTTTCGGGTCAACCAAAACAAATTTTACTTCTGCAGGATGTTTTTTGTATAAAAGCGAAGTTAAAACCGCATTTAATCCGACAGATTTACCTTGTCCCGTTGCTCCTGCCATCAATAAGTGAGGCATTTTTGCCAAATCGACTACAAAAGTTTCGTTAGAAATGGTTTTTCCTAATGCAATTGGCAATTCCATTTCAGCTTCTTGGAATTTTGCTGCTCCAATAACGCTTTTCATAGAAACCATAGTTGGGTTTTTGTTCGGAACCTCAATACCGATAGTACCTTTTCCTGGAATTGGCGCAATAATACGAATTCCTAGCGCAGATAATGATAAAGCAATATCATCTTCTAAACTCTTAATTTTTGAAATTCTAATTCCCGCTTCAGGAACAATTTCATATAAAGTAACCGATGGACCAACGGTAGCTTTAATTTGTGCAATTTCAATTTTGTAATTACGAAGTGTGTCTACAATTCTATTTTTATTTTCTTCTAATTCTTCCTGATTAATGGTAATTCCGCCAGTCGAATATTCTTTCAATAAATCGATTGTTGGGAATTTGTAATTCGATAAATCCAAAGTCGGGTCAAAAAGTCCAAAATCGGCAACTAGACGAGAAGCTAAGTTTTCTTCGATTATATCTTCCTCCTCTGCTTTTTCAATAACAAAAGCTTCATCTGGAGTAGCAGTAACTTGCGTAACAGCTGGTTGAATTGGTTTTAAAATAGGATTTAATTCAATTTCAGACGAATGAGAAATAGTTGGTTTTAAAGCTTCTTTATTGATTTCGAATTGAGAATCGACAGTTTTAATATGGATATTATCCAATTCAGGATCGTTTTCTTCCTCTTCTTCTTTAATAGAAAACTCTTCCAGATTATAAGCACTTTCTGGTTGTGCAACAGCTGGTTTTAATGTGTCTAATTCTGATTTTAATTCTTTTTTAGTCGAATCAAAATAAGACTGGATTTTTTCTGGAGATAATTTGATTTTGAAAATCAAGTATACAATTAAACCAAAAAGCAGCGTAAGCAAAGTACCTGTTTTTCCGATATAATCTTGAAGGAATATATTTAATTCGTAACCAATTGTACCTCCTAATTCTGGTGCAGAAGTTGCAAAGAAGCCAAATAAAACAGAAACGATAATGATGGCAAAAATATCCCAGAACCAAGTGTTTTTGAGTTTTTGGGTAGAAAGTTCCAATGCGAGAAACATTCCCGTAAGGAAAAATAAACGCACGAATATGAAAGATGCAAGACCGAAACCTCTGTAGATAATCAAATCGGCAAGATAAGCTCCGAATTTACCGAGCCAGTTCTCAGCCACTTCAGTGCGATCGCCAAGCTGGTTTACAACGCTTTGATCGTTTTGCCATTGTCCGTTAACGTAAAAAGAAATAAATGCTACCAAAAGAGCAATAGAGAAAAGAACCAAAAGACATCCTAAAACAAATTTTTGTTGTTTAGACATCTTAAAAGATCTTTTATTTCCTTCTTGTTTATCGTTTTTTTTATCTACAGTTTCTTTTTTATTTTTTGCCATTCTTGCGTTTTCCTTTGCCTAAATAAATTTTGGAATATAAATAATCAAGCCTATTGCTATTGCAGTCATTGCAGCAAAAAATACTGCCCCTGCAGCAATATCTTTTATAAAACCGATTCGTCTGCTAAAATCGGGGTGGATAAAATCGGCTATTTTTTCAACTGCCGTATTTAATCCTTCAATGCTTAAAACAAAACCAATGGCTAATGTCTGACATAGCCATTCGGTTTGTGAAATATGAAAATAGAACCCAGCTATAGTCATGATGATTCCCAATGAGAATTGCACCATAATGCTGTGTTCGGTTTTTATTAATTTTACAGCTCCATTAAAAGCATATTTCATGCTTTTTAATCGACCTGTAACAAAGGTATTATCTTTTTGAAACTCCATTTAAGGGAAAATATTATAGTACAGCTAAAGCAGCTTCGTAATTTGGTTCGTTTGCGATTTCAGCAACTTGTTCTGTGTGAAGAACTTTTCCGTTTTCATCAACAACAATGATTACTCTTGAATGTAAACCTGCTAATGGTCCGTCAACAATTTCAAGTCCGTTTGCTTTACCAAAAGCACCAGTTTGGAAATCTGATAAGTTTACTACATTTTCTAAACCTTCAGCACCGCAAAAACGTTTTTGAGCAAAAGGCAAATCTCTAGAGATACATAAAACAGTTGTGTTTTCTAATCCGCTTGCACTTGCATTGAAAGTTCTAACCGATGTTGCACAAGTTCCTGTATCTACACTTGGGAAGATGTTTAAAACTAATTTTTTACCAGCGAAATTGCTCAAAGACGCAACTGATAAATCGTTTTGGACTAATTTAAAATCAGCTAATTGTGACCCAACAGCTGGTAATTCGCCTGATGTATGAACTGGATTTCCTCCTAATGTGATAGATGCCATGATTTTTGTTTAAAATTAATGAGGCTCAAAAGTAAGGATTAAAATTTGAATCTAAAAGTATTTGTTATGGGTTTAAGGAGAGATTAAGAATGGTTTTGGGGTAGCCACGAATTCACTAATTTACATGTAGAAAATTTGTCGAAGTTTAAAAATTTGACAAATTTTTTCGATATAAATTGCCTCCAGCTTTAGCTAGTTGCACTTCAATCGTATGTATTATAAACAAAAACGGATGAGTTGGTTTACTCATCCATTTTTGTTTTAATCGCAAAGAAAACTGACGGCTCCTAGTAAGGCAGCAATTTCATTATCGTTTGAAATGGAAACCTCAACTTTTAAATCCGATTCTTGGATTATTTTATTAAATGATGATAAAAACAAATCGCTCGCATTGGCAATTTTTCCGCCAATAATGATGTGATCTGCAGTGAAGTTTTTAATCCATGGAATAACAACTTTTGCTAAATCCTCCCCCATTCTTTCAAAAACTGCAATGGCTGACTGATCTCCATTTTTCGCTAAAGCATACAATTCCAAACCATTATTAAGATCCGTACCGCTTAAAGATTTGTAATGTGACAAAAGACCTCTAACCGAAACATAATCTTCTGCCATACCTTCTTGATAAGGCAAATTATATATTTCTCCATCAGCAGGAACAGAATTTCCTGAACTAATTGATACTCTTTTATCAATAAAACAAGCTCCCAATCCTGTGCCTAAGGTAACTGCCATTACTTTTTTAGAAAGGTTTTCTTGTTGTTTAAAGACTTCTCCTTTCCCAAAACAAACAGCATCATTTTCAAAAAGAACTGGAAAATCAGCAGGAAAACCAAGAGTTTGCAAAAGGAGTTCTCTAATGTTCAATCCGTAAAAATGTTCGTATTTCGACTGGTCTTTAATCCAACAGATACCGTTTTTATAGTCAAATGGCCCCGGCATGCAAACTGCTATTCCCGTAATATCTTTTATTTTAGAATTTTCTATTGCGGTGCAGATTACTTTTTTCCAGATATTCATGACCTCAGCTACGGACTTATTCGAATCAAAAGATTCTTTGTAGAGCGAAAAGTCCAAAACTTTCATATCGGTTTTATTGATGACCGCGGCAGTAATATGCGTTCCTCCTATATCTAGCCCAATGGCATGTGATGTATTCATTTTTACTTTTTTAGCTTTAGTACTAGATATTTTTATCTTTTAAAATTTGAGGATAATGAATACTGGTGTGCACAATCATTTCGCCAAATAAGGTATTCGCCCAAGCAAACCATTTACGAGTAAACTTGTTCACATCGTCTTTATGAAAAGATTCGTGCATGAATCCAGTATCGGCATTGGTTTTAATTAAATTGCTAATACAGGCTTTTATTTCTTTTTCGTCTACACTTGTAATCGCTCTTAAAACAATACTCATAGGCCAGATGGTATCGACTCCTGTGTGTGGGCCTCCAATGCCTTCGCCTGCTTTTCCTTTATAGAAAAATGGATTGTTTTCTGATAGCACTACTTTTCTTGTATTCAAATACAAAGGATCATTTGGAGCAATAGCACCTAAATAAGGTAATGATAATAACGAAGGCACATTGGCATCGTCCATCATGTGGAAACTGCCATAACCGTTTACTTCAAAAGCAATAATTTTTCCGAATTTTGGGTGATTGATAATTCCGTGTTCGTTCAAACCTTTTTGAACTTGATCTCTTAATTCTGTGGCTTTTGCAACCAAATCATTGTCTTTTAAAGCTGGAAGAGAGAAAATTTCGATTAGATAGCCTAATATTTCAATGGCGAACATATTACTCGGAATCAAATAACCGAACAAAGTAGAATCGTCACTTGGTCTGAAAGTCGACACAATTAATCCGCAAGGTTTTACTGGATAGCCATAACCGCCTAACGGAACTCCATCTGTTGCCCATGCTGTCTGACGCTGAAAACTATAAGGTCCGCCTTTTCCGTCCATTCGCTGCTGTTCTTTAAAAGTTTGCAGAACTAATAGCATCGCTTCTTTCCATTTGGCATCAAATAAACTGATATCTCCCGTTTCTTTCCAATACCCGTGCGCTAAGCGAACTGGATAGCATAAACTGTCTATTTCCCATTTTCTTTCATGAATTCCGGGCTGCATTTTGGTAAGGTCATTTTTCCATTCGCTTTCCTTCGTAAAATCTTTATAAAATGCATTGGCATACGGATCGAGCAGAATACATTTCGCTTGACGATTAATTACTCCTTTTACTAATTCGGCCAACTTTGGATCTTCTTTTACAAACGGAATATACGGCCAAATCTGCGCTGTACTGTCTCTAAGCCACATGGCATCGATATCTCCTGTAATGACATACGTATCTGGTTTTCCATCTATAATTTCAAAATCGACCGTGGTATCTAATGTATTTGGAAAACAGTTTTCGAAGATCCAAGCCAATTCTGGATTGCCGATTTGTTTTTTAACGCGTACAATTGCAGCTTCAATGGCTTTACTTGTAAATTTTCTTTCGGCAACTGGAGGTCTTTTCGAAACAAAATCTTTTAAAGGAAACTGAAAAGTATCGGAATTAAAGCCGAAAGCTTCTGTTTGAATGGCTAATAATCCTGCTGAAAAAATGCCAGCGTTTTTTATAAATTTTCTACGTGACTGCATATCTTTTTATTTTGAATTTGAATAAGAATATGGGAATGCTTCTTTTGTTGTACCTCTTTTAAAATTAGGCGAATTGGTCATATCAAAATTTAACTCTCCACCTTTTAACACCTCAAAATGATTGATGTAATTTTTAATATGAAGAGCATTATTCCATTTCAATTCGTTTACATATTTGTTGGTTTCCGAATTATTTGGCGCGTTGATGACAAGCTGTTTTCCGTTTTCTAACTGTAATGTCGTTTTCTTAAATAAAGGCGCCCCAAAAACATATTCGTCTGTCGCCGGACAAACTGGATAAAATCCCATGGCTGAGAATATGTACCATGCAGAAGTCTGTCCGTTATCTTCGTCTCCGCAATAGCCATCTGGAGTTGGTTTGTACAAACGATTCATGACTTCTCTCGACCAATATTGTGTTTTCCAAGGTTCTCCAGCATAATTGTATAAATAAATCATATGCTGAATGGGCTGGTTTCCGTGAGCGTATTGCCCCATATTCATGATCTGCATTTCGCGAATTTCATGAATAACAGCTCCATAATAACTGTCATCAAAAATTGGAGGCGTCGTAAAAACAGCATCTAATTTTGCTGTGAAATTTTTCTCTCCGCCCATTAAATCAATCAACCCTTGAATATCATGAAAAACACTCCAGCTGTAATGCCAGCTATTTCCTTCGGTAAAAGCATCTCCCCATTTAAACGGATTAAAGTTGGCTGGAAAACTGCCGTCTTTATTTCGTCCGCTCATTAATCCTACTGCTGGATTATAGAGTTTTTTATAATTCAGCATTCGTTTTTCATACAAACTGATTTCTTTGTTCGGACGATTTAACGCTTTTGCCAATTTCCAAATCGTAAAATCATCATAAGCATATTCTAAAGTTCGAGCCGCATTTTCGTTGATTTTTACATCATACGGAACATATCCTAAAGTATTGTAATACTCCACTCCTTTTCTCCCCACCGCTTCTAGCGGACCTTCGTTATTAGCTCCGTGCAGCAAAGCTTCGTACAAAGTATTGATATCATAACCGCGTAATCCTTTTATGTAAGCATCAGAAACTACAGAAGCAGAATTGTTGCCTACCATTACATTTCTAAATCCTGGACTTGACCATTCTGGCAAGAATCCGCCTTCTTTATAATCGTTTATTAATCCTTCCTGCATTTCTTTATTTATCGAAGCATAAACCAGATTTAGCAAAGGATATAAAGCACGAAAAGTATCCCAAAATCCAGTTCCTGCATACATATATCCCGGCAGCACTTTTCCGTTGTAGGGACTGTAGTGCACAATTTTTCCATCTTTATCAATTTCATATTGTTTTTGAGGAAAACAAACAGTTCGGTATAAACACGAATAAAAAGTCTTTAACTGATCTGTATTGGTATCTTCAACAGTGATTTTTCCAAGAACTTTATTCCATTCTGCTTTAGATTGTAAAACTGTTTCTTCAAAAGTTGCTGTTCCTAATTCTTTTAAATTTAATTCGGCCTGTTCAAAACTTATAAAAGAAGAAGCCACTTTCACATTGACTTTCTCTCCTTTTTTGGTTTTAAATCCAATAACTGCACCGACATGATTCCCTTCTGATTCTAATTTATCAGCGGCTAAATCTTTATTCAGCCAAGTTGAATTCGCTTCAAACTTTTTATCAAACAACAAAACAAAATAGTTTTTAAAATTTTGAGGAACTCCGCCGCTGTTGCGTGTTGTATAACCAATTATTTTATTTTCTGAAGGAATTATTTTGATATAAGAACCTTTATCGAATGCATCAATTATAATGGAAGATTTTTCGTTTTCTGGAAATGTAATCTGAAAATGCGCTGCTCTTTCTGTTGTGGTAATTTCGGTGGTAACGTCATGATCAGCCAAATAAACGCTGTAATAATAGGGTTTTGAAACCTCAGCTTTATGACTGAACCAACTCGCGCGTTCGTCTTCGGCGAAAGCCAATTTACCTGTAACAGGCATAATCGAAAACTGACCGTAATCGTTCATCCACGGTGAAGGCTGATGCGTTTGCTTAAATCCTCTGATTTTTTCGGCTGTATAAGTATATGCCCAGCCATCGCCCATTTTTCCAGTTTGAGGCGTCCAGAAATTCATTCCCCACGGTCGACAGACTGCTGGATACGTATTTCCGTTTGAAAGATTATGTAGCGATTGTGTTCCCATTAAAGGATTTACATATTCTACAGGATCTAAAGACTTTACCTGTGCATTTAAAAAGATGCTGCATTGCACTAATCCAAGAAAAATTAAACTTTTTATTTTCATATTATATGTGTTATCCTGCAAGGTTTCCAAAACATTGTAGGCGTTTATTTTTTTGCGAAATTTAAATCTCACTTGTCTAAACTTTGTTAAAGCGACGGTAAATCTGAACTTTAAATCATACCTACAAGGTTTTGGAAACCTTGCAGGAACGCGTAATCTAAAATCTAAAAATCCAAAAATCTAAAATTATTCAGGTCTATCCTCCTTCTTCACTCCCCAAGTCGCCGATGGTTTGCTTCCCATAAACAATTTCAATTCTCCGCCTTTTACAATCATATCTTGTGTGATGTATGATTTTGTATACGGTTTTCCGTTGAATTCTACTTTTTGAATATAGATATTTGAAGCGCTGTTATTAACCGCATTTATTGTAAAAGAAACCTCTTTTGTATGATGAATCACGGCACTGTTTACCAACGGACTTCCCATAACATAAATTCCGTTTGCTGGATTAACCGAATAGAATCCCATTGAAGATAAAATATACCAAGCCGACATTTGCCCTAAATCTTCGTTACCGCACAATCCGTCTGGTTTTGTAGAATAAAATTTATCGTCGATTTCGCGAATTAGTTTGGCTGTTTTCCAAGGTTGTCCTACATACGCATACAAATACGGAATATGGTGATTCGGCTCATTTCCGTGTGCGTATTGTCCAATTAAACCGCTGATATCTGGTGAAACATCTTCTCCTTCTACTTTATCGGTTAGTAAGAAAAGCGAATCTAATTTTGCGATAAATTTTTCTTCATTTCCAAACAATTCAATCAATCCATATGGATCTTGCGGCACCAGCCAAGTGTACTGCCAAGCATTTCCTTCTACATAATCGTCTTTTCTATGAGCAGAGGAAAGCGGATTAAACGGTGTTCTCCAATTTCCATTAGTCAATTTTCCACGCATAAAAGTGGTTTCTTTATCGAAATACAATTTGTATAAATTGGCTCTTTTCGTGAAGTAATTATAATCGTCTGTTTTGTTAAGCGATTTTGCCATCAAAGCAATACAATAATCATCGATGGCATATTCTAAAGCATTTCCAACAGATTCCAAATGTTTATCAGCAGGAATATATTCGAGTTTTTGAACATAATCCATCCCGTCACGCGTTTGCATCGCCGTTTTTTTGATTGCTTCGTAAGCTAATTCTGTATCGTAATCACGATATCCTTTTAAATACGCATCGACAATAACGGCTATAGAATGGTTTCCATTCATGGTATTGGTTTCGTTGCCCATTAAATGCCAGACTGGCAATCTGCCTTGCTGCTGATAAATCGCTAAAAATGATTTTACAATATCATTAATTTTTTCAGGTTGCACTATAGTATATAAAGGATGTAAACCTCTATAAGTATCCCAAAGCGAAAAAGTGGTGTAATTGGTAAAATTGGCTTTTTCATACACTTTTTTATCTGTTCCTCTGTAATCTCCATTGGCATCATTAAAAATAGAAGGCGCAAACATCGTGTGGTACAATGCTGTGTAGAAAACTTTCATTGTTTTTTCATTGGCTTTGATCTGAACTTTATTGAGTTCTTTATTCCATTTTGAATCTGCTAATTTTACAATCGCTTCGAAATTCCAATCTGGAATTTCTGTTTTTATATTCGCCGATGCATTTTCTGTGCTCACTGGAGAAATCCCAACTTTTACTAGAATTTGTTTATTTTTTAAGGTTTTAAAATCTAAAACAGCTTTTATTTTTAAGCCTTCACCTTCTGTTCCTTTAACCACAGCTGTATTATCATAAACAGCCATATTGGTAATTGGTTCAGAGAATTCCATTGCAAAATAAATGCGCTGATCTGAAGCCCAGCCTGCCGAATAACGATATCCTTCTATTTTATTTTCGCTGATTTTTTTAATGAATGTTTTTACAGGTCTGTCCCAGCCAATTCCGTCAGCGAGGTCAATTAAAATATGAGAATCGTTTGTATTTTCGAAAGTATATTTATGAAAACCAACTCTTTCGCTTGCCGTTAATTCGGCTTTCACTTTATATTTATCTAAAAGAACGCTGTAATATCCAGGTTTAACCACTTCGTTTTTATGAGAAAAATACGAACCGTAACCGTTTACCATATCTTCTTTTGTGCCTTTCGTCAAGCCGACTTTTCCGCTAACAGGAAGCACCAAAATATCATTTAAATCACCAATTCCGGTTCCACTTAAATGTGTATGCGTAAAGCCTAAAATCGTATTACTTGCGTAGTTGTAACCACTGCACCAATCCCAACCTTCAAAAATATTTACCGGACCTAGCTGAACCGCACCAAAAGGAACATTAGCCCCCACAAAAACATGACCATGACCAGCAGATCCGATAATTGGATCGACATATTGTGTATAATTTGCCGCATTTTCTATTTTCTTTTTTTGAGAAAATGCAATACCGCCGCAAAACAGATTAAAAATTAAAACTCCGCTAAAAATTAGTTTGCTGTTTATCATTTGTATTTTTTTATTTTTTTGAATTCATAAAGAATCCCTTCTTCTTTTATATAACCCTAGTAATAGAATAAAATCTTGTCTTCGTAAGGAGACGCACTGCGGTGCGCCTCTACATAAAAATTTATAAAAACACCCAATAAAGGATAAATTATCGTCTTCGTAAGGAGACGCACTGCGGTGCGCCTCTACATAAAAATTTATAAAAACACCCAATAAAGGATAAATTATCGTCTTCGTAAGGGAGACGCACTGCGGTGCGCCTCTACGGAAAAAACTTTGTCCCTCTGTCTCTTTGTCTCTTTGCAACTTAGAACCTTAGCATCTCAGTACCTTAGTACCTATTCAAAACCTCATATAAAGAATAAATCTTAATATTTTCTTTATTGACTTTTCCTTCAAACGAAATTGTTTTTTCTTCTCCCGCTTGTAAATCAAAATAATTATCGCTCCATTTTCCGTTATAACCTTTGGCTGAAATGCAAACATATTTAGCTACTTTTTCTGCTTTTAGGATAATTGCATTTCCTTTTATTTGCCAATTTATTTTTGGATCTTCCAGTTTTAAATTTATCGGACGAGTGAAATCAATTTCTGGTTTGATATCATCTCGATAAGCTTCTCTTATAGCATACCAAGCTGCTTTAGGCTGTCGGTTCTCGTAATCGGTTATGCTCCAACTGGCAACTGGCCAACAGTCGTTTAATTGCCAGACCAAAGTTCCCATATTATACGGGGCTTTTGAACGATGGGTACCGACAATATTTTTTATAGAATAATAATGCAGGCACTGACTCAAGTATGCATAATCTTCCAAATTCATCTTTTTTATTTTAGATGCATCGATAAAATATTTGCCGAGATAAGAGTCTAACTTCTCAAAACCTTTACCCGCTTTTAAATGTACTTTTAGTATATCTGAATATAAATGACGATCTTCTTCTGAGGTGAAATTTTCAATTGAAGAATAATTAGGCAACGATAACATTCCGTATTCGCTCACAAATCGTCCCGTTTTTTTCTGAACAGCTTCAATATCTTCCAATCCCCACCAAATACCCCAATAATGGCTATCTCCTTCGGTTATACTTTTGGCTTTTGACCAATGATGCAAAGGTGATGAACTTAAATAAGGACGTTTTCCGTCAACTTCTTTTACCCATTTCGGAATACTGTCGTGAAACAAACGCGTATAATCTTTCCATAAACGAGTAGAATCTTGTTTGGAGATTTTGAAGCTTTTCATCCAACCCCAATTTTTAAAAGCTTCGTCAGATTCGTTGTTGCCGCACCATAAAACGATGCTTGGATGATGGCGTAATCTCTTTACCTGATACTGAACTTCTTTTTTTACATTATCAAAAAAAGCATCGTCTCCAGGAACCATTGTGCCGGCAAACATAAAATCCTGCCAAACATTTATTCCGTATTTATCGCATAAATCGTAGAAATAATCATCTTCATAAATGCCTCCGCCCCAAACGCGAAGCATATTCATATTGGCTTCTTTTGCCGATAAAACTATTTTTTCGTATTCTTTTTTGGTTACTCTCGAAAGAAAAGCATCAGACGGAATATAATTTGCTCCTTTCATATAAACGGGCTTTTCATCAATTTTAAAATAAAAAGATCTGCCCAAACTATCAGGTTCTTGAATCAATTCAATTTTTCGATTTAAAACATAAGGTTTCTCAGGCTCTTTCTCATCATAAGCTTCTAATCTTGGCGTTTTCCATATTCCGCAAGTGGTAAATTTTGGTCCCCAATCCCATCCAAAATGATATTGCGCTTTACGTACATAAGCACGTGGATTGTCTGGAATTACAAATGGCTGATCTTTTTTAGCCAATGAATCGACAACGTTTTGCGCCGATTGAAATACGATTCGTAAATCGTTATTTCCTGGTTTCAAGTTCTTTTTAACCTCAACACGCCATTGACGAAACATATTATCGGCTTTTAAAACCAGCTGATTGTTTACATATATGGATGCGTAAGTGTCTAATCCGTCAAAAACTAGCTCTGTGTTTTTCTTTTTCAGCATTTTTGCTGTAACCTGAAAAACAGTTTTGTATTCCCAGTTTTTACGTTCTATCCACTGCAAGTTTTTTTCGTTGTCTCTATAAAAAGGATCAGGAATCAATTTATTGTTCAATAAATCGGTATGAATTTCTCCCGGAACTGTTGCGGGATACCATTTTTTAGTTTTTTCTTCACGGTATGTCCAATTGTTTTTTAGATCGATTTGCTGTGCAAAAGCAATCGATGTAAAGCTTGCCAGACATAGGCTCAGTAGCCAGTGAAGTTTTTTGTGATGATTCATTTTTTGGAATACTATATTAATACCTTCTAAAATTAGTAAAAAGGCATCTAATTTGGCAGTTTAGAGAAGGAAAGAACTGACCGTGTTATTCCTTCTCTGCAGAATTTATTCTTTGTTAGTAACTCTAAAATACAACTAGAAATATTTTCTTTACCACTGCCTATGCTTTATATTGGTTTTGATTTGTATTGTTTAAATTCAAATAATGAAATAAACTTTAAGTATATTTTTTTTAAATGCTGAAAATAAATCCATCTTTTTCAGCAGAATACAGTTTTGTTTTTCTGCGAAAAAAAAGCATTTGAATCTGCAAAATAACTTTCAATTACACTTTGGAGATCAATTCTTTATTTGGTTTGAAAATAAGCCGGGTATGCTCATTACCCGACTTATTTAACTAACTAACCAACCAAATTTAAAAATCTATTTGTCCCACCAGATTCTTGTGGTCATTAAATCTAAACCTTGACGTTGAATCGCTTCTTTATAATTAGCCTCGTTTGTAATTAGTTCTGACTGATCATAAATTAATCTTCTCGGAATTGTTCCTTTTGTCTCTCCAGTTGGATCATTTACAGGAACTAAAACTGGATAACCTGTTCTTCTGTATTCTGAAAATGCTTCAAAACCATTAAACAATAACAAAATCCATTTTTGAGTGATAATCTGTTCGATTTTTTCTGCTTCTGTTCCTGCAGATTTGAACGGATAAGTGGTAATGTAAGTGGTATATTCTGCTGGTGAAACCAAAGGCACTTTGTCTCCAAAAATGGCTAAAATATTCATCGCTCCTCTTACTCCGTTTTCATAATACGTTTGAGCAGATCCGCCAACATTCCATCCTTTTACTGCGGCTTCTGCCAATAAATATTGAACCTCAGCATAAGACATAATTAGCGTTGGAGCATCATATCGCAATACGGTTGATGTATTTGGATCTGAGAAAAGCTTTTTGTCTCCGCCTGGAAATTCTTTTGCATCATTTGCCAAACCTTGCTGATTTGCAGGGTTATTATCTCCTGTTGCTTCTAATTTTGCATAAATTCTTAAACGAGGGTCGTTTGTGTTTTTCAATAAATCGATGAAAGTTTTACTGAATTTGATATTCGATTCTCCTCCGTTCAAATCATTTCTAACCCATGAAGAAGTAATCGGATTTGTTTTTACTCCTGGAGGCCCTGCATCATGTCGCAAAACCAAACTGTCATCATTTGAAGTAAAAACACCTTTAGCGAATGCTTTTTCTACAAATTCTTTTGCTTTTGCAGGATTTACTTTAGACAAACGCATAGCCACTCTTAACATTAAGGAGTTTGCCAGTTTTTTCCATCTTGCCACATCGCTTTGGTAAAATAAATCAGCATTTCCAACAAAAGGTTTTCCTGCGTCTAGCGCCGTTCCAGCTTCGTCCAATTCTTTTAAAAGATCATTATAAATGGCTTCTTGCGTATCATATTTTGGAGAAAAAACGTTTCCGTTATATCCTTTTCCTGCTTCAAAATAAGGAACTTCACCATAAGTGTCGGTCAGTTTTTGGAACAAGAAAACTTTCATGATTCTGCAAGCTTGAATCATATTTGTATTTTCTGGCGTATCTTCTACTACAGATAATAATTGGAAAATCTGATTTAATCCTTTTCCGTACGTTTCTCCAAAAAGAGCAGCCGAATATTCAGAAGAATAGGCGTATTTCGAACCTGCGCCACTCGGTGACGAAAATTGCTGCACAATCTGCGCTGCGTAAATATTATTTCCTCTTGTGTTAGAAAAATCTTGTCCGTCAACATAAATTTCGGCAAGTGTAAACATCGATTTTACAGCTGGATCTGTTAAAGCATTTGGATTCGTATTCATTTCTTCGAATCCTTTATCGCATGAAGCTAATGTCAAAGCACTAACAATTGCGACACAAAATATTTTGATATATCTATTTTTCATCTTTTTTAGTATTAGAATTTGACATTAAGTGCAAAACCATAGTTTCTTGTCAATGGCATAGAAGCTCTCTCCATACCTTGCGCATTACTGTTTGAGTAATTGGATTCTGGATCTATGTTTGGAACTTTGTCATAAATAGTCCATAAATTATGTGCTGAAAAGGCTAAGCTAACAGACTGAAATGGTGTTTTTTTCAAATATGCTTTTGGGAAATTATACGCAAAAGAAATGGCTCTCAACTTCACAAAATCGGCATCATAAACAAAGTTTGAGGTTACGTCGCTGTAACTTCTCCAGTAATCATAAGCAGAAACTGTTGTATTAACAGGAGCTCCATTTACATCTGTTCCGCTTACTGCAACTCCGTTTTCACGACCTGGAAGCGTAATTTCACTTAAGCCGTAACGCGTTCCTAACTGATTTGTCGCAGAGTAGATTTCTCCTCCAAATTTAGCATCCATAAAAACAGAAAGAGTGAAATTTTTATAAGAGAAATCATTTGAGAATCCCATAGAAAGCGGTGCAACACCTTGTCCTGCAATGATTAAATCTCCTCTCAAAAATTTACCATTTGTATCTAAAACAATGTTTCCGTTTGTATCTCTTAAATAATCGTATGCTTTAATAACTCCAAAAGGCTGTCCTTTTTCTAAAACTACATTAGCTCTTCCGTCTCTATTTCCTTCTAATGTTTTCGTTGTGATTTTATCAGAAAGATTCAGCACTTCACTATCATTATAAGCAAAATTATAACCTACGTTCCAAGTGAAACTTTCTGTTTTTACTGCTTTTACATTAATAGCAAACTCCACCCCTTTGTTTAGGATTTCCCCAACATTGATTTTCGTCGTTCTGTATCCAGAAGCTTGAGAAACATCGGCATCCGTAATATCATTCGTTGTTTTTTTGCTGTAGAAAGTTAAATCTGTGCTTACTCTATTGTTGAAAAATGTGTTTTCAAAACCAAATTCAATTGTACTTACGTTGTATGGTTTTAAAGTTCTGTTTGGAATAGTTTCTCCATTTACACCCAAAATTGGCTGTCCTAAAGAATCTGTTTGTCCGTCTGGAGTTATATACGTTAAAGATAAAGCATAAGCATCTGGCAATGCACCTCCTACGTTACCCCAACCCGCTCTAATTTTACCGTAAGAAATCCATTCTGGAAGACCAATCACTTCAGAATAAATAAAACTTGAACTTACAGAAGGATAAAAAGTACTATTGTTTGACGGATCTAAAGTAGAAAACCAATCTTCACGGCCTGTTAAGCTAAGAAATAAATAATCTTTGTATCCAATATCGGCAGAATAGAAAAGTGAGTTTACTTCGCTTTCTGAGAATAATTTTTCTGTTTTATCGGGCTGTGTATTTCCGTAGAAATATTTGAACGGAACAATAAAATTATTTCCTTTCATTTTAATACCGCTGTATCGGTTATGCTGACGGTTTGCACCAATAAAAGCATCTAGCGAAAGATCTTTAACAATATCTCCTTTGTAACCTAAGAAACCAGAAGCATTCCATTCTGAACGTGACTCCACTCTGTTTTCGATTGATCCTCCTGGGCTGTAGTTTATTCCAGTAGGTTCAATTTCAGTGTATTCATAATTAATATCATCAATACCAATAACAGCTTTAGCATAAATTTTTTCTGTAATGTTATAATTTACTTTTGCAGATCCGATAAAACGCTTTCTAAGGTCATCGTTTAAAGGAGATTTCGTAGCAAAATAAGGATTGGTATGGTATACGTTTGCTCCTAAATAATCTTCTTCGCCGCCGTTTGCATCATACGGATTGCTTAACCATCTAATATCTGTTCCCGGAGTCATAAAAGTGGTTGGGAAAGACGGGTTTCTTGGCGAATCGTTTAAGTATGGGCGGTTATGACTTTTCTCCGAAATATACTGCGCATTAGTTTCTACGCTGATTTTTTTATTTGGAGCCGAATTTAAACTTAAAGCCACGTTATTTCTTCCAAAAGTAGTTTCTGGCAAAATAGATTCATCTTTGGTATTTCCGAAAGATAATCTAAAGTTTGTAGTTTCATTTCCGCCAGAAATCGCTAAAGTATTACTGAAAGAATATCCAGTTCTATAGAAATTCTCCACATTATCTTTTCCGTAAGCCTGATAAGGTCTTGTAGAACCGTCAAGAGACAAAGAAGGCGTTCCGTCGTACTTATCTCCCCATGCAAAATAGTACGAATCTCTAAGTTCTTGTAAATTAGTAAATCTTGTTGGTACACCGCTCGCGTTTGGAGCTCCAGCGCCATACTGATCTTGCCATTTTAAAAGGCTTGCAGGCGTATTAAAAGTAGAATTTGTACTAAAATCTACTCCTATTCCTGTACCGCTTTTCCCTTTTTTGGTCGTAATTAAGATAACACCATTTGAACCTCTGTACCCGTAAAGCGCAGAAGCGGCACTACCTTTCAAAACCGACATCGAAGCAATATCATCTGGGTTGAAAGAAGACATTCCATCTCCTTTATCAGCACCTCCCCACATTCCTGCATTACCTTGCTGCGTATTGTCAATTGGAATTCCGTCTACCACATAAAGCGGCTGGTTCAATCCAGAAGCCGAAGTCGCTCCACGAATAACCACACGGCTAGAACCAGATGGTCCTGTAACTGGCGCCGAAACATTTACACCGGCAATTTTGCCCTGTAAAGCATTTCCTAAATTAATTTCTTTATTTTTTGTCAGATCTTCGCCTTTTAACTCTCCAACGGCGTAACCTAAACTTTTCTTTTGTTTTTTAACTCCAAATGAAGTTACCACAACATCTTTTAATTCTTGTGTAGATTCAACCAGCGCAACAGTAACTCTGGTGTCTTTTTCCTGAAGCACAACGGTTTGTGATTGAAACCCTATAGAAGATATATTTAGGGTAACTTTACCTTCTGGAACATTCATTTTAAAACGACCTTCAGCGTCTGTAACTGCACTAAATGGTTTTCCTTGAACTTCGATTGATGCAGCAACAACTCCCTTGTTCTCTACATCTGTAACTATGCCGGTTATTAATCGATTTTGCGCGGCAGCACTTAAACTGCTAAGCAATATCACGCCTAACACTGCTAATATTTGTCTCATAAGCTTTTTTGGTTATTGGTTTTGACTTCGTTTTGTGTTTGTTCTACTCTGTTTGTTTTTAAATAATTAATAAAAAATTGTACTCTGTCTCAATGTCTCAGCGCCCATTTTTACTAGGGTTGCTGTTTTTGTTTTTAACTAAAACGTTTTAGTGAAATGACTAAAAAAAAGTCTAAACTCACTTTTCATTTTATATTTTTTTAAATTGATTCTCTTATAATTAAATTGCCTTTTTCGAGAACTTTTTCAATTTTAAAATCGTCCAGGTTTGTCATTTGACTCATTAGCAATTGTATGGATTTGACCGCTATCTGTTCTATCGGTTGGGCAACTACAGATATTGTGGGCGTATGCAGTTTGAAGCTGTCGTGATCATCAAAACTGATAACCGAAATGTCGTCTGGAATTTTGTATTTCAAATCTCGAAAAGCTTGAAGTCCCGCAAGTCCAAGATAATTTGCCAGAAAAAGAACGGCATCTATCTCTTTATTTTCTGTAAAGAAATTTATGATGGCTTCAATTCTGCTTTGTTCACTCGCATGATAATCTAAATGAAGCGTATATTTTTCGTTATAAATTCCTTCTTCCTTTAAGGCTTCAACATATCCTTTTTCTCTCAATTTCATCTGAATCATTCCAGACTTATTATTCACAACTGCAATATTCTTTCTTCCTTTACTCATCAAAAATTTAGCAGCAGCGTAAGAACCTTCGTAATTGTCCATCACAACATGACTTACCTTTTGATTGGCAAAATATCGGTCGATTAGCACAACTGGTTTCTGCAATTTTAAAAGCTGACTGATTGTTTTTTCCAAATTTCGTGTTGGCGTAATAATAAAACCTTCCACATTTGCCTGCAAAAGACTTTGCACCAATTCTTCAGAACGGTCATTATCGTCGTTTGTACTGCAATAAAAAACTCTATAATTAATATTTTTTGCCTCGTCTTCGATCACTCTCGCCAAATCTGCAAAAAACTGATTGGATATATCTTCTACAATAAGTCCGATCGATCTTGTTTTTCCTGTTCGCAAACTGCTCGCGATCATACTTGGTTTGTATTGCAGTTTTTGTGCTACGTCCTGAACTTTTTTGATTACTGCCGGACTGATAGCCATTTTTTCACCCTTCCCGTTGATCACAAAAGACACAGTAGAAATAGAAACCTCAGCTTTTTTAGCAATATCTCTAATTGTAATCTTTTTCATCGGGTAATTATTTTATTGTTGCATATTTTAGTACATCACAAATATATGTAAGTACAACTTACAAAAACGTTTTAGTAAAATTTATTTTCAATAAAATGTTTTTTTATAGCTAAAAAATAACAAAATATTCAGTAATTGCTGGATTTATCCCCGTTATTGTCATTCTGACTTTTAATATAGATTTTATGATTTTGATATTGATTTTAACTGCATTTTGGACATTATTATTGCCATAAAAAACGAAAAAATAGTTTTTTTTCAGTTCTGAGAAGGACAAAAAATATAGAAATTCAGAAAGTTGAATAAGAAAACCAATACATCAAAAATCGTTTGACGCAAATTATATCATAATTACTAATTAAAGATTCCTTTAAACATTTATGGATTTTCTCCAAAACCGATTTATTCTCTAATGTTGAGTATTGCAAATATTTCTTGTTTAAGTGATGCTTCACGGGCAATTATGGAATTACCTCCTAATGTATTAATTTCGCTTTTTTTAAAGCCCGCTTCAAGGATTTCCAAAGTGTCTGTAACTTCTTGATCAAAATAAACTTCTAAAGACCCCTTAAATTTTTCAGAATAACGAATCTTGTAGAACCTACCAACATTTTCCGAAGAGCCAACCGAAGCACCTCCTTCTCCTTGATATCTTATTCCATCAATATTGTAAATTAAATAATCAATTTGCGCTCTATTGTATTTACGATGTAAAATACATTTCCCAACAGAAATTTTACCATTAAACTTAATGTCTTTTCTTATAAGTGCCCCCTCAAAAAGTAAGAATAGAAAAAATAAAAAAAATGAGATTATAGAAATTACAGAAATCACACCAGTTATTTTAATGCCAATTTTTTTCATAATAACCATTCCTTATTTAACATGAATTTTCTTTTACCCAAACCTACAAATTAATTTCACAAGGATTAGCAGAAAAGTAAATCATTCTAAGTGAAAAAATAATTCCTAAAATGCTAAAAATATTTATATCAAACGAATGAATAAAATCCAAAAAAAACCTCTTCCTAACAAAAAAAACAACATGCAGTAAGTAAGAAAAAAATCACTATTTTTAACTAACCTTCATTTTTGCATTATGACCGATAAATCACAACTTCTAAGTTCCATTTTCAGGCATCTTGACGGCTTGGTTACTGCACCTGTAGCAATTGCCCTAAAAAATAAATCTGTATTACCATTTATCTTAGACAAAAAGCAGACAACACTATCTGAACTTACGACAGCTTTTAATGCCAATGAAGGCTATCTCAATGTCGCTTTAAGAGTTTTGGCTTCTCAAGGTTTTTTAGATTATGAAGTTGACAATAAAACACAGATTATTTCAATTGCTGTAAATGAGAAAACCGAAACTGCTTTTTCGCTGTTTTATCTTTATGAAGATGTAGCTAAACTGCTTCAGTTATCGATACAATTTCATCCGCGTTTGTTTGAAGATACGCCTTTTGAAAAACTTAATGTAATTTTTGAAAAATATAAAAAAAGATACGGAATTGAGCCTTCCAACGATCCTCTAATCAATAGCATTCAGGAACAAATTTTAAAACATGTTGAAGGCTATTTAATTGGTCCGACTATCGTGCGTCTGGCCATGAACGGAATGTTTCATAAATATTTTATGGAAACTTCTTTCAGACCCGAAGAATTTCATAAATCACCAGAAAACTTTAAAAAGATTTTAGATTTTTTTGTGCATTTGGACTGGTTTCTAGAAAAAAATGGAAATTATCAGTTTACAGAAGCAGGTTTGTTTTTTGCCAAAAGAGCCAGTGCTTATGGCGTTACAGTTTCTTATCTGCCAACATTTGCTAAAATTGAAGAATTAATTTTCGGCAATCCGGATGCCTTACGAACTGCTGAAGGCGAAAATGAAATTCATGTGGATCGCGAAATGAATGTTTGGGGAAGCGGCGGCGCTCACGATACTTATTTTAAAGTCGTGGACGAAATTCTAATCAAACTTTTCAATCTTCCTATCGAAGAACAGCCAAAAGGAATCCTGGATATGGGATGCGGAAATGGCGCCTTTCTACAGCACATTTTCGAGGTAATCGACAGACAGACTTTACGAGGAAAAATGCTCGATGAATATCCGTTATTTATAGTCGGAGTAGATTACAATCAGACTGCTTTGAAAGTGACGAGAGCCAATCTTATAAATGCAGATATTTGGGCAAAAGTAATCTGGGGCGATATTGGCCGACCTGATTTACTTGCCAACGATCTGAAAGAAAATTATAATATTGACCTGAAAGATCTTCTCAATGTGAGGACTTTTTTAGACCATAACCGAATCTGGCAGGAGCCAAAAGATATTAATCCAAACAGAGTCAGCAACTCGACTGGAGCGTTTTCTTACAGAGGAAAGCGAATTAGCAACAATCTAGTCGAAGATAATCTTTTGGAGCATTTGCAAAAATGGTCTCCTTATGTGCATAAATTTGGTTTGCTGCTAATAGAATTGCATACCATAAATCCGAAATTGACTGCCGGCCATTTAGGCCGAACACCCGCAACAGCTTACGATGCAACTCACGGTTTTTCGGATCAGTATATTGTTGAAATCGACGTTTTTAATGCCATTGCGGCAGAGGCTGGTTTGTTTCCGGATAAAGCGATTTTTAAAAGATTTCCAGATGCTGATACGGCGACGGTGAGCATTAATTTATTGAAAGGGAAATAAATTATGGAAGATTTCTAAAGAATTACCAATCGTCCATAATTTATTTAAGATTTAGTTTCATGAAATTCACGGAAACAACTACATCATCGTATTAATACGGATACTTGCTTTTATAAGTGCCAAAGCAGATATTTTTGACACGTGAATATCTTTTGGCTGATGATGCGAATTCTGACTAACCAATTTCACAAATTCCTGACCTTGATCAGATTTCTGAACATATTTCACTGTAATGTATTCTTCCCAATCGTTCAGTTTTACGCTTAAAAGATACATTTCGCCAAAAAAGATATTTTCAAATTCTGTTTCCTTATACAGAATAATATCTCCCGATTTTAATAAAGGATACATACTATCTCCAGTAACGGAAATTGCACCATCACATTTTGGAAGATTAGGAATTTTTATCGTATCCAAAATTCTTTGCGGTTCTCCACTGCTAAACAATTCTCTTAAACCCGCAACCGCTTCTAGATCATATAAAGGTATTTCTTGAGCAGCATGCAGCGAATCGACTGTTTTTCTATCACTATTCATAATCATTACGCTAGTATTTTCTTCTTTAATCATCGGTCCGTTTCCTGTTAACAGCCACTCTGAATTTAGGTCTGGATAATGATGTAATATTTTACACGCTTTATCAGTTCCCATATTACTGCTATTGTCTAAAAACTTATTAGAAAAACCTAAATCATTACAAAACTTATACTTAGTAATCCCTTTATAATCAAGATATTCCCGTACTCTTTCCGTTGACCCCATAAAAAGATGTATTATTTTACGTTAAAAATTTGTTTTAATGTATTATTTTACATTATATTTGCAAAGTAAAGAAAAATAAAATTGAAAAACAAGGGGTTAAGCCAGAAAATATATTTGAAACATAAATAAGCAAAACCCAAAAACAAACACAATTAATTGATTTACAACAAACAAAATAACAAATACATGATACGTAAAAATTTTACCCTAAAAATTCAAAAATAATGTAAAATACTACGTATCTAAAATAATACTTAACGAGAATCAAAAAATAACATTAATCTATAATCCAAATCGAAATGGGAACAAATCAAATCAAAGAAAAAATTCGGGAAATGGAAAATTGGCTTATTGAAAATCCAAACAGCCCCGAAAGGAGTTTAATCGAATCTGACATTAAAAAATTAAAAAATCAATTAGAAAAAAATCATGAGTAACGCACAAATCGAAGAACGTATTGCAACATTATATCTGGCACTTCAATACTGTTCTGAAAAAAAGAAAACTTTTACCGCCGGAGAAAGAATCTGTATTAATCAGGAACGTTTTCAGTGGATGCATATTTTAGAAAACGAAGAAGCTGCTCCAAGACCTGTTTCATCTGCTATAGAAAACAAAATCATAGCCATATCGAAACTAGCTCTACAATATAACTTTAAACCTTATTATGCAGATCCACTTAAAGAAGAAATTGATACGACTTTATAAAAATTTAAAACCAAAAGACTATGAACACAATTATCAGCAACCAGACAATTGACCTATCTCAATTTTCAGCCAAACAATTAAAAGAAGCCTTAATTAGAGTTGAAAGCAAAAAAAATCAGGAAAGAGATACCTATAAAAAACTAGTCGCGGAGACCATTCCAAAAGCATTATTGAAATTAAAAAAGACCTCTGAAATGATTCAAAATGTAAAAACAGAAACGTTTCAGCTTTTCGAAACTATTCTAGATTTAAAAAATCAAGTTTACGGTTTTAAGGAAAAACAAATGTCTCATACCTTTTCTAATGAAAATGAAGAAATCACAATTGGATACCGAATTAACGAAGGCTGGGATGATACGGTAACGATCGGTATTGAAAAAGTACAAAATTACATAGCATCACTTTCTACAAATAAAGAAACGGCTTCATTGGTAAAAATTGTTTTCAATCTTTTAAAAAAGGATGCTAAAGGAAATCTGAAAGGATCGAGAGTTCTTGAACTACAGAAGCTTACCAAAGAATTCAACAATGAAGAGTTCACTGATGGCGTCGAAATCATTGCTTCATCATTTAGACCAATTCGTTCAAGCTGGTTTATTGAAGCAAGCACAATTAACGAAAATGGAACAAGAACTAATATTCCATTGTCTATGTCTTCTGTTGATTTTTTACAAGGATATGTTTTCAATTTTTTTAACCAACAAAACGAACATCCCAATGCAGCCTAATAATGACATTTACGCATCGGCACTTTTAGCGCTTTTATTAATTGCAACCAATCTAAAGCCTATTTTGATATTTAATGAATGGCTAAATTTTAAAATAAGCACTACGTACAAACAATATAGAAATGAACTCAAAAACAAAGTTAAAAACAGATCACAAAATTCTTTTTTAGGCAATTAAGTTCAACCAAATACCACAAATTACTGCACTTCATTATTTCATCACTTTAATCTTTTTATCATGCCAATCTCAAGTCAAAGAAGCCTCGGAATTCAAAAAAACAAATTACTTCGATATAAACTTATCAAGGATTTATATCAAAAACACAAAACGGAAGATATCCCAACTACAGTTGTTTGGCGTAAATATATTTATCCTGTTTATCCTATTTCAAGAACTACACTTTACGAAGTTCTGTGTACTCCGATTACAATCGAATTGAAAAAAATCGAAGAATTGAGCCAAAAAATGGCTTCATAATTACTTAATAAATTCAGCTAAAATTGCTTTTCTGTACAAGTCTGTAAAAACTTCGAACATTGGTGTTCAACCACCTTGCATTGACTTTTTTTAAGCATATAAAGCTCAGATCTTTGCTCTCTCAACTAGATTCAATTTTTAAAAATCTGAATCAAAAATCATCTAAATTGATTTAAAATCATAGTATTGAAATACGTTCTTTTGACATTTTAATCAAAGAAAAAGCCTGTAACAATTTATTTTACAGGCTTTTTCTTCTAATCAAAACTCGATTTTGATCTTAAAAACGTTTTATAAACGTACCGCTTCCTCTTAGCTTTATCTTATAAAAGCTTCTAATTTATATTCTAGCGTGAATCAAAAAAAGTCTCATTTTTTTCTGATTTCACTTTTTGAAACAATCTTCTCCATCTGTAAATTCAAGACAATCATTTACAAAAAAATAACATCCCAATACTATAAATCCATAAACTCATTTATGCAAAAAAAAATCGACCTATTTTAAATCCTAAATCAAAATGACTATTTCTCAAATTATCGAAAAAATACAGGAACTAGAATCTTGGCTAATTAAAAATCCTAATAGTGCTGAAAGAAGCCTAATTGAATACGATCTGAAAAAATTAAGAACTATTTTACAATTGCGTAAACATGAATAAACACCAAGAAAAATAGTCAACATAAATTGACATTAAGACTTCTCTACATAACCCAAAAACCTATAAATCGATGTTACCAAACCATGACATTTATGCTTCTCTTCTTTTAGGAGCTCTTTTAATTGCAACATATTTAAAACCGATATTGGATTTTCGCGAATGGATTAATTTCAAAATAAATTCAACTTTTAAGCAATACAAAAATGAGCTTAAAAAAAAGGACAATCACAAATTGTAAATTAAATTTCACATCCTTATTACTTATTAAAATTCATATCAAACAGAAATAGTTTGATATGAATTTTTCCCACTCAAAACCCGACTGTTTTTAAAACTGCAGCAAATAAAAAAGGTTCCTGTTTTCTTAACTTATTTTAAGAAAATCAGGAACCGAAAAGCGGGCGCTTTCTGCCCTAATCAAATAACTCAAAACCATTCTTTTTCCCAGGATGTTCCAAGTTTATAACTCAGGAACAAATTGTCGTGCGGACTCTGCTAACTTAAATCATTAAGTGTTATGCAAGAATAACTTCAGGACGAAGTTCCAGACGATTTTCGGCATTAGGAGAGAGGCCATTGATATATAAGGATCAAATGGTTTTGGTTATCTGTAATGCATTTATGTATTTATTTAAGCCTTGAATGGCTGTATTTCTTTCTAAAACAATTCTTTTTTAAATCATTTTATTCTTTCATTATGGCAATATCTACTAACAGAAGTCTAGGCATTCAAAAAAATAAACTCTTACGTTATAAGCTTATCAAAGAATTGTATCAAAAACACAAAACTGAAGATATTCCTACTACTGTAGTTTGGCGTAAATACATCTATCCGGTCTACCCTATTTCTCGTACCACTTTGTATGAGATTCTTTGTACTCCGATAACTTCTGAACTTAAAAAAATAGAAGAACTGCTCTCGAATCAGACCAAGAATTTATAAAACAGTAAAACCAAATTGACTACTGTTATTTTATCTGAATCGCTCTGCAAAGATGCGGTGTTTTTCTCAGTAAAAACAGCGACTGTTCGTTGACTGAACAACTCTGTAAAGGACCAGAATACAAGTGTTTAAGTGCCTTTCATTCGTTTTTTTTACTGCTTTTTTAAGGCAATCTTTGTACCCACAAAAGGAAACAGCTACAGCAATTACTACAGAAAATTAAGGCCAGATTTCTTCCACAAAACAATACTTAAAGCAGTTTCTCAAAAACAAATTTTAATCCTAACACATATTTTCAAAACATTAAATGGAACAGTTTCTATACCCCACTCTTACCGCTTTTTTTGCCGCATTTATTACCTGGTTTTTCTCAATGAGAAAATCATTAGCTCAAGATAGAGCTGCTGAACTTGATAACGCCGTGAGCGCTGTAAAATATTATCGTGACTTACTTGACGACCTTACCGCTCGACTTACCACGGCAACCGAAACCATCAAAAAAATGGAAATACAACACAAGGAGCTCATGCTCATAAATCAGCAATTGGTAGATGAGCTTCAAAAATTTAAACAACTAAACGGAAAACAACAATGACATTAGCCCAAAAAACATTAGAAATTTCGTACGCTCAAGTTGGTGTTGAAGAAATGCCTCGAAATAGCAACGCTGGCCCTGAAGTCGAAATTTATTTAAGAAGCGTCGGACTGCCAAAAGGATATCCTTGGTGCATGGCTTTTGTTTACTGGTGTACTCAAAAAGCCGCATTGCAATTGGGTGTCAAAAATCCTTTGAAGAAAACAGGAGGCGTTTTAGACCAATACAATTCTAGCAAACCTCTAGTAAAAAAAGATCCTCAGCCTGGTGATGTTTTTATCATCGATTTTAAAAATGGAACAGGTCATGCTGGAATTGTTGATAAAGTCGCAGGAAGTCTTATTTACACCATTGAAGGAAATACAAACGACATGGGAGGACGAGAAGGCTATAAAGTGGCCAGAAGAAAAAGAGAAATTAAGAGCATTAAAGGCTTTTTGAGGCTCTAAAACACACTTAATAAACAAATTATAATTTATGATAAATAATTTAAAACGTCTTGTTTTTTTGTTTTTTTCAGTCTTAGTTCTGGTTTCGTGCAAAAGTCCGAAGCCAGTTCTAAGCGAAGAAAAAACCAAAACGATCACAATCAAAGAAATGGTACATGATACTGTTTTTAAAATTCAGAAAGACAGCAGTTCTTTCAAAGCATTATTAGAATGCCAAAACGGAAAAGTAGTTGTTAAGAATGTTACTCAAGCCGAACCAGGGCGTACATTAAAAAGCCCAAAGGTTCGTCTTGATAACAATAAACTTAACGTTGACTGCGAACTTAAAGAGCAGGAACTCTACGCCCGCTGGAAATCGCAACAGGTAAAAGAAACCGAAGTAAAAACCATCAACACCACAAAATTTGTCAATTATTTGAATTTCTGGCAAAAGGTGCAAATCTGGCTGGGAAGGATTTTTCTGTTGGTACTGGTTTATTACTTCGTAAGATTCATTAGGAGATTCTATCATTTATTTTAACAAGTGTATAATGATATAAATTGGTTAGATTTTTGATTATTGTTATTAAATTAGCTTTGATAAGCTTCTATGCTAAACTAGAACGCGTTATAAAACAAAATTCGTCTCAAATCAACTTAACAATATCACACTACTATGAAACAGGTCTTTACATTCGTTTTCTCTTTCCTATCATTGTTTATCTATGCTCAGCAAAAAGAGACGCACCAAATAAAAATCTATCTTGAAGATGCTGAAACAGGAAAGAACATTGATGATGCAAAAGTAACTCTTGAAGGTTTCGAAATTCCTCCGATTACTGGTCTGTATGACAAAAAAGGTAAGTTTTATTATTTTGATAAAATACCTGCTGGGTATAATACAATCATGGCTTACCATAAAAAATATAATGAGAAGGGTTATCAAAATTTGGAAAGGTTACCGAAAGAATTGAATCTTAAATTATATTCTCCTTATAGATTGAAAATACCAGGCGATTCTACTAATTTTTATAAAGAAGACGATTTTCGTATTTACATTTTATTTAGTGATACTATAGTGAATGCATTAAAAACCTGTTCAGATTTTGATTCTAAGTCTTTATGTTTTGCTAAAGAATACATAGCTAAATTTCACAAAAGTCTTATAGTTAAAGATGAATTATACTTTGGTCCTATGGGATTAAGTACTATAATAGTAGAAAAAAAAGATAAAAAAAAATTTAAAAGATTTAATGATCCTTTAATTAAAGAGATAAATGCTGATAAAAATATTCTTGCAATATATGCTATACTTATGCTTACTAAAGATGAAAAAAAAACTTATTTTGATTTAGATGGTATGCCATTGTATATTCCCAACTACATTAAATATTCTCAATGTGATATTCAAAATTTTCCATCATATATATATAGCGATTTTAAAGAAAAATTAAAAAATGGCTTGATAAAAAACAATATTTACAGACGTAATAAAAAAGAAATGGAAAATTTATCCAATTCTGAGCAGATAAGAATTAATAAGGGAGAATTATTAAATAATTTCAAAAATAGTGATACAATGTTTGTCAATTGCAAAAAAACACGTGGAATTACAAGCATGCCTAATGATCAAAATTATCTAAAGCAATATATAGCTACTTCTGACATCTTGCGTAATGAGTTAATTAGTATCACTTATAAAAACCATGAATTTTGCTATCAAATTAATTATGACAATGAGGATAACCATAACTATAAAAAAGAAGATTTTTTAATCGAGTCAAAAAAAACAAATAAGGGAATAGAAATTTATAAACTTAAAAACAATATAGCCTCCCCATCAGGCACAATGGACTTAATAGAGTATTATAATTTATTAGGAATTAAAATATATCAAAAAATTGAAAAAAATATTACTAAATGATTACAGTAAATAACAAATTTTTTAATCAACAATGGGGATTAAAATTAATAAACGTTGAAAAAGCCTGGGATTTATTAAATAATTCTCAATCAATAAATGGTAGTTCAAATGAAAAGTCTTTTGGTAGCCCTACTATAAATGTTGCAATTGTCGATCAAGGAGTTGAAACAAAAAACAACCTATCTGTCCATAAAAGTTTTAGTGGGCAAACAACTGTAGGTAATCCTAAATTTTTAAAAAATATAGCTTTTGAATATCCACAGCAACCATTCTTTGATATTAAAGATTTCTTAGGAGGTTCCCATGGAATGGAAGTTAGTGGCATCGCAATGGCAAAAGCACAAATAAACAATTTATCAGCATATAATGGAGAAGGAATTATAGGAGTTGCTCCAAATTGCTCTTTCTATTCTATTAGCACTAATAATATACCTAGAATCAGGTTATTTTCAATGTTCGCATTAGCTGGTTTAGAATACACATCTCCTAAATTGAATGTCCTAAATGATGCTTATAATATCACTACAGACAAAATAACTGTATATAATTTATTTAAAGATAGAGGAACAACAAATGCTGGTTCTAATTTAAATTTTTTCTTAAACGATTCGTATGCTGATATTTTTAGTTTAAGTATTCAAGCACTAAATGCTCCGGGCCTAATTAATGAAAATTATTCAAAAATAATTTTTAATGAAATTAGTTTTTTTGGTAGAAAAGGTAGAGGCGCTTTATCAGTAATTGGTTCAGGTAATAATGGTCTGGACATTGAACCAAGACCAAATGAATTTTTAAATGAATTTGCTTATAGCAACAAACCCATAATTGTTGGGGCAGTATCGGTTGATAATGGATATAATTGGCTGACAAATAGTCCGCCTGCAAATTCAAAAAAATCAAATTACAGCAATTTTGGAGCAAGAGTAGACATTTGTGCGCCAGGAGGAGGAGAAGGTGATGACCCAGCATTCACACCTCCATTAGGTCTCCAAAATAAAAACAAAATTTTCTCTACTACTGTAAAAGGAGCTGGTAATATTTGTTCAAATAGTCCTTTAAAACTTTCCTTAAAGACAAAAGTTAGTACAACTGAATTCTCCCCACCAAATGCTGATTATTTTGCTTCAGTTGAATTGGAATTTAATAACACGAATGGAGTATATGCCGGACAAGCAATAATTATAGGAGAATTCAGTAGTTTAAATAACTATGAAATATATTATGTAGATGCAGTAATTCCAGGCAATAAGATTTCAATAAAAGAAATGAAGAAAACAGCTTATACAAACTTGATAGATTCAAGTGGCACAGTTAATAGAAGCATTTTAGAATTTTCCCCAATGTTTACCAAAATTGTATCTATATCCACAAATAGAACATTCAAAGTTGAATATAGCAAGGGAGCTTTTGCGTCTACAACAGATAAAATTTACATAGGCACTTTAGGTGATAGTTCAATTGGAATTTCAGGAAATATTAGTAGAGTAGATTCAATAAATGATGAAATAACCCTTGTATCTGGCACTACTGTTAATGTTGGGGACTATGTTGTTTTTCCTCGAAAAAGTTCTGTAATTATCTCTGGCAATAGAAATAACAGTGACAAAATTATGGTGCAAAATATTGAAGGTTTCTTTCCTGGAGGGTTTATAGATATAGACGAATCAGATGCGTATTCAAATATTCTAACTATTGATATACCCAATAAAATTATTACTTTAAAAGAACCTTTGTCATTTACAAGACAAACTCCGGGGACAAAATATGTGAAAAATATGGCTACCGGTGATATAACAGATCAATTTATTGGTACATCTGCCGCTACTCCATTTGTTTCTGGAGTCGCTGCACTAGTACTGT
The DNA here is from genome assembly GCF_054075165.1 of Flavobacterium erigeronis. NCBI lineage: Bacteria > Pseudomonadati > Bacteroidota > Flavobacteriia > Flavobacteriales > Flavobacteriaceae > Flavobacterium > Flavobacterium erigeronis. The sequence goes on from NZ_JBSKGP010000004.1 coordinate 408,503, forward strand.
CTGCAAATCCAGATTTAAGCGCCGCAGAAGTAAAACATATTCTTAAAGAAACGGCATCATCTACCCTAACAATTTCAAATTTAAGCACTCCTCACAGTATACCAGCTTATTCGTTAAACAGTGACGGATATATGCATAATACTCATTACGGAACTGGATTAGTTGATGCTGGTGCCGCTGTTGACCTAGCATTAAAATGGCATACATCTGCAACTTTACAGAAGCCAAAAATGGAAATTGCTGATAAGTTAAATGCTAACGTAATAGAACAAGTTACTCCAAACAACCCTGTAATTAGTCCAGATATATGGGTAAAATCAATAAGTGATCCGAATCTTATGTTACCACCATCCGGAACACAGCTTTTTAACACTATCACTACAACAGATAATCAAGTAATTTGTGTTAGAGTCAGAAACACAGGAAACAGAAAGAGTTTTAAAGAATGTGATTTAAGAGTATTGGTAGCATTTACCGATGAAGACAATCCCGCTTTTCCATTTCCTGAACAATGGTATGATTACAATCCTAATCAAGATGCCACACCACCCAACAGCAAACCTTGTGTTAAGTTATTGGCCGTTAAAGAAATTCCAATAATTGCTCCAAATTCAGAAATTATCATTCAAATACCATGGAATGATATAGCTGCTTTTTGGGAAGATAACAATCCTCTACCAACAGCAGGTGGGGTTTTGGTTCCAAGCGGAAAAAGAAAAAGAGCTTATATTTTAGCTCACATTGCTCCATTTGATGGCATATTTGATATGGATAATTCAGACCCTACAAATCCTATTAATCTTTCACTGGCTAATATTAGACACAACAAGCAATTATCTTGTAAAGAAATCATAGTTACTCATAACGGTGTTAATAACAGAACTGCCTATATTCCTGGAAATAAATTAAATATCACAGTAGGAACTAATGATATAGAAAAAACTTTTGATTTAAACTTAGAAAATGTTTTGGCTTCAGAATTTGATGTATTAAAAATTAAAGCCTCCAAAAAAAATAGAGGTAATCAAAAAATTGAAGAAGTTATATATCAAAAAACAGGGACAAGTTGGGCACTGGAAAGTGGAAATTCCGATTGGATTGCTTTTGAAGCGCCAAAAGAATCAATTTCTGTCCATAATGGCTATAAAAATGTGATCTTCTCACATAAGTTAACAATAAACGAAGAGGAAGAAGAAATTAAATTAGAAATCATAAATTCCTAACCATGTCAACAAATTATAATTTCACTTATACACTAACTAGTGAAGCATCTCAAAATGAAGTTCTCAATAATATTGCTGCGGGGAACGCTAAAAAAGAATATTCTCCAGCTTCTTATTTTTTTGTAGATGAATCAAAACTAACAGCTCCCATTACTACTAATTACGCCACAGATGCCTTTGGTCCAGTAAGCACTCGTTTAGCTACAGATTACAGAACAACATCAAAAGTCAGAGCAACAGCTACAGATCCTGTAAAAGTATTTGCAATTTGTAAGGGTCAAGTGCTAATTCAACCACAAACTGAAGACAGCACAAAAGTAAATTTAATTTTAAAGCCTGAAGATTCTTATGCTCCGCTAAAAATCAAGTACTTTATTTACAGAGGAATTAATAAAGCAGATTTAATTGGTAATAACACCCTTAAATCAGTAGCTGATGATGCTAATCAACCTATTTTTTTAAAGAGGTTATGGAAGCAATATATCGCATTTAATACCTCTTTGAAAGATCCAAGTACTGGAGAGAATTTCCCTGCCCCTACTGAATTTCCTTCTGTTTTGATTGGTTACGACGAAAATCAGCCAGACACAACACTTATTGAAAATTATTTTACAAAGAAGGAAATCAATATTTCTTATCAGATTCCATCATGTGAGGCTGGAGAACATTTAGGAAACTTTACTGGAGAAATTGGACTAGATATTGTCTTAGATCACGGTGATTATCAATTACAAAATCAAGAAGAATTATTTAAATTTGATTTGAAGTTTGCCCGCGCAAAAGAACATGTTTTTGACACAGGAAATATTCCGTCTGTTACCGATACGAAAAGGAAAAGATACAGAGAATACATTCATCAGTTTATGGATGCCGCTGCTTTTTGGGGATCACACATACAATGTGGAAGCATCAAAACAATTAATAGCGAAACACCTCTAAAATCTAATAATGATATTTTTACCAAAATTATTAATAAATATCAAACCAAAAATAAGATATACATCTATATCCAAGGTGAAAATAATCGAAGTTATAATTATTACGATACTACCCGCAAAGTCTATGGATTCTCTACGGAGGGAGAATTACATAATACTTCGGGATGGCCAATTATTATAAAAGAATTAACAGTCACTGATACTGTCCCTTCCACTGAGTTAATCTCTTTTAAGTTAGATTATAATATAGATGTTCGAATTCCAAAAACCGAAAGACATGTAGCATTAGATGTTATTTCTCCTAATAAAAACACTTCAAAATATCCTTCACTTGACAGGCCAATTCAACCTGAAACAATTCCTGGATTTATTGTTGGTAAAACTGCTCCTATTTCAGTTATTTTTCAAGTTAATGAAACGAAATCATGTGCTAACTTTTTGATTATATATGGAAACTTAAAACAGGAATTTCCTTTAAAAAAATATTATAACGATTTATTCCCTGTAAATTTCAGCACTAATTTTTCATTACCTATCGCTGAAACAGAAAACTTGAGTTCTTGGGCAACTTACGACAAAAACAGGATGGTTAATCTTGATTATGTTATAAATGCTGGAGCATCAATCCAGAATAAATTGGTTTTTGACAATGGAAAAGGGCCTGTAATTCTTGGTATTTCATCAAGAAAGGCTCGTCGACTATATATGGCCATCATAAAACGTAACAGCGAGCATAATGATCGTCTAAAGATTAAGTATGATCCTTTAAATATTAATACTGTAACATCTGGAATCTACAAATACGTTCCAAAGCCTAAACCTGAACCTGAATTTGGATCTGAACCGGAGCAATACGTTCAAAATATTTATAACAATATTGATTTTTTGGTTTCTAAAAGAAAATTTGCTACTGGAAATGATATAAACTCTTTATCATTAAGTAACAAAAGTATTTTTTCTAAAAAGTATAGCTATTTTCATTTGGGTATAACAGAAGAAGAGTACAACAAACTAGTTTACGGTCAAAATAATATTCCGACAGAGATTACCGCAACAGCAATGCCTCAATTTTTACCCAATGACGCTGATAATGTTTTTTTTCATCTTAAAGAAGATTTAACTTTCGATAATTCAAATGCTAAAAAGTTTAAAGTCGGTCTTCGTTTTGAAAACAATGAAGGAAACATATCAACTTTGTTTCCAGAAACTGCAAATGAAGTTTTTGTTTATACAGTTGATAATTTTTATTTTTTCTCGAAAGAATATTCTGATTATCAAGAATACTCCACTACAGATTACGTAAGGAATAATGAAGAACAAATTGGTTTAACAATTAAAAGTGAAGGTAAAACCTATGAAGACTGGTTCATTGAAAAAGATAGTGGAATGAAAAACAAAGTAGATGCGTTTATCAATGCATTTAATAAAATAAAGAAAACTTCTAATTTTTACAATAGTGCAAAAACATTAGTAGAGAGTAGTGCTTTGGCTATCTGGAATCAAGCTGTGACAACTTTACAAACAAATACTAATACAACACCAGATGACAGACCCTTATATTGGGCAAGAATAAAAATGCAAGTAGCTCTGAAAAGCCATCCTTACTTTAATGGAGGAAATAATGCAGACGAGCTAGAAAATCTTATCCTACTATTCGAAGAAAGAAGCAGAAATTATAATGGCATTAATTTTCCTAATGATAAGACAAAAATATTAATTACAGGATTTGATCCTTTTCAATTAAATGATAATATTCAACAATGGAATCCAAGTGGACTTGCTATTTTGTCTTTACATGGTAAATCAATAGGAAATGCAATTATTCAAACCATGATTTTTCCAGTTAGATATGATGATTTTGACAAAGGTTATGTAGAAAAATATATCTATCCTCACATTTCAAAAGTAAATATGATCATAACTGTAAGTCAGGGAAGGAGACGATTTGATATCGAAAGATTTGCTTCCAAATATAGAAGTAAAGTACTCACAGATAACTTGGACGTTCAAAATGCTACGCATGTATTTTATCTCCCAAATATGAATGAAATAAAAAAGGCAGATTTGAGTGATATTCCTGAATTTTTAGAAACGACTTTGCCATTGAGTCAAATGATACCAGGTTCTCTTACCAATAAACGTGTCGTATATAATCAAAGGTATGTAAGTGACCAATCAGAACAAGGATATACACCAGAAGATTCAGGTATTGAAAAATTAAACGCTCCTTCCCCAGGAGAAATAGCTGAAGAAGGTTCTGGTGGTACATATCTTTCAAATGAAATATTTTTTAGAGTCTCTGTATTAAGAAATCACTTAAATTTGAACGATAGTTTAAAATCTGGGCATTTGCATGTTCCAGTTTTAACTGTAAACGACTATGATTCGGCGAGTAGCTTTATATCAGAAACAACTAAAATATTACAAGATGCAATTTTGGGATTATAAAAAATATTATTTTTTGTTGAGCTTCTTAATATTAGTAATTAATAATACAACTGCTCAGCCACTCGGCGGACAAACGAATTTATTTATCAATATAAATACCGAAAAATATGATATCGATTCCTATTCCTATACTGAAGATTCACATGATACCAGTGAGTTCTCAAAATTAAAAATCATAACACATGATCAAAATGCAAATATTGCAATAATAAAATCTATTGACAACTTGATTGAAAATAATCTTTTAATCATAGTGACCAATAAAAAACTAAAAAGTGAAAAGATGATAATTTTCATGGGGGGAAGCTTGAAACCGTATATATATTATGTCCTAGACATTGAGTTTTCTCCTAATATTTTTTCTCTTCAAATTAATCGCGCTGAAGATTTAAAAGTTCATAAAAACCTTATGGGTATGGACCTGACTCCTAAATTAAAAAGAATAATTGATTAAAATTAATATTTCATTTCAGATAATACTTATTTTAAACCTAAAACTATAGAGAGTCGTTCCAAATCTTAAAAATCTTATTCGAAACTTAAGTAATCAACCTAAACGCTAGGAAGTCGGTAAGATGTTCTATCCAATACAACTGTCATCATCTCAACGATCACAACCTTTAATTCGAAAAACTTATACTAAAACTTTATATTCTTTTATTTAAAATCACTTTACTCAATAAAGAATACTCTTTTCGTAAGTTTTCCTTCAAATTATTACAATTTTAAAAAACTCTTTTAAAACACATAATCTGATAGATCAGATAAAAACTGTTATAATTCGTTGAGTATTTCCCTAGCAACAAAATATTTTCAAGATCTACTTATACTTAAAATCTTTTCTTGAACTTTCAAGTAATTCTGTGTTTATAGACTGTACAACTTTGTACAGTCTGCAAACACAAGAGTTCAGCATCCTTGCACTTAATTTCTAAAGCAAAAATTCCACCGCATATTTGCCTTGTGAAGTTGAAACAACAACAAAAATCCATCAAAGTATAGATTAAAAAAACTGAAAACTTATACATACTAAGTGTTTTGGGATCAAATAATTATCTGTGCTATTCATGATGCCATTCTATAAATCCAAAGCATCAATAAATTGAAATAAAAAGATGCAAAGATTATAGGCAACTACCAAAAACTCCGTCAAGTAAGCTACAAAACGGTAAATCAAAAATACAAATAACAACACAAATAGTATTAAAACTATGTCAACAACGCCAACAGAATATAAATACTACCCATCCCTGTCGGACTTAATGAAGCCTGAAGATCTTCCCGATTTCTTAAGTTTTATAAAAGATGGACTACAAAGTGTCTTTGATAAAATGTATTACAAAGACTATCAAACTTCTAAAAGTACTTCAGGAAGTAGCGCTTTTTATAGTTTGGATATTATCAGTAGAAAAAAATTAGCTTTAGAACTACCCGGAACTGGAGTTTTCTTCGTTTTAAATCCTGATTATGAAGATTCAAAAATCTCTTCGTTTCCAGTCACTGTTTTTTGGGAATGGGAAGTAATGCGCTATCTCAAATATTTCAACAATAATAGCTTTTCATTTTCCGTAGAAGATTTTTATGATCTTGCCCTTACGGTTTTGAACATTTCTGAAGAACAAATTATTCAGTTAGCTATTAACACTTTTGTAGTTCAAAGCAGTCCAGCACTTTCAAAATTTGGACAGCTTGTGCAAGATATAAACAGATTATACAACACTGCGATTACAATTGATGAATCTTCAGAAAATAAATTACAAGAGTTAATTGTACAGATTAATCTTTTAGATAAAAAAGTTGCTCCTGCTATCTTCTCTTTGTATTTACTATCAACAGATTTATCTGAAACTAAAGCTAAAATCAAGACCTTTTTCTCTTCTTTCATCCCTAATGATATTGAAGAATACATTAAAAAAATTATTACTCCAAAGTCAAGAGTAACTCTTGAATTAGCGGCTGCAATTGAATTTCCAAGAAAAATGTTAGTGCCTTGGAATGAAGAGGGTACTAAAAGAGATGAAGATGAAACGCATATTGCCCGTTTTCAATTTGCAAAAGCTCTGCTATATGCTGATACAGAAGCTGGAATGGGGTACAATCTGGAGCTAGCAGGAACTTTGTCTCCTAAGTATTGCGAAATTGGGAAAACGGGTATGCTTATTCAAATTGAAAATTTAAAACTCGATTTAAGTAAAAAAACAAACATTCCAGAAGCTACCGCAGATGGCAGACCAAATGATTTCTTGGGAGTTTACGCTCGCGCGGTATCTGTAACTTTACCTTCAAAATGGTTTCATGATTATGAGAAAGAAGGACAAGGAAATACAGCTACAACATTAAGAATTGGGGCATCTGATTTACTAATTGGAACAGGCGGAATTTCTGGAGATATATACCTAGAGACAGTTCCTGTAAGTACTGGTATTTTTAGCTATTTCGGCGATAAGTTCGATTTTCAGTATCCTCTTTCAATGTTACAAAGGAATGAAGAAACAGATGTCGTTGAAATCACACAAATTGCCGATTACAATGAATTGCTAGATTATTTGCAAGAATTTAGCGCTTCAAGTACTTTACCTTATCCTTTCAGTTATCCTTTAACATTAACCACTAAGTCTACATTAGTATCTTCAGAAGTTAGTCCAGCTACTATTTATACTTTTAAGAATGCTAAAGAATATCAAACTTTTTTATCAAAACTTGCACCAGATAATACGCTTTGGAAGAAAATAGGTAATCCTAATCGTGGTTTTGAAATTGGTTTCAACAAATTTGATATTTCTTTCAAACAAAACAAGGTTATTGGATCTAATATCAAAGGACAATTAATTATAAACAAATTAAAGAATCCTGACGGAAGTTCTTTCCACGCAACGCTTGAAGGCCACTTATATGATGATGGCGATTTTAACCTAACTGCTTCTTTTGATAAAGCAAGCGAACCAAAAGCGAATTTATTCGGACTTGTAGATTTCGATTTCCACAGTTTTGAGCTAGGAAAACAAGATGACGATTATTATGTAGGAACTTCTTGCTACGTTTCTTTCCCTGAAGGAACATTAATGAACAGATTGGCTAAAGGTCAAGGTTTTGATGTTGAAAAACTTCGTATTTATAGCGATGGAAATATTGAAGTTGAGGGAGGTTCTATTCCGATTCCGATTAATTTATCTGTGAATCTTGGACCAGTTCAGATGGCGGTAAGCAACATCAACTTTGGTTCAACACAAATTAATGGACATAAATATAATTTCTGGGGATTTGATGGTGCTATCAGTGTCAATCCTCTTGGATTAGATGCTCGTGGTGAGGGTATTAAATACTATTACAGCACAGAAGAAGGATTCAAAGATTCTTTCATCAGAATCCAAACTATCGAAGTCGATTTGATGATTCCGGGAACAGCTTCAGAAGAATCTGCGATGGCTATTATTCATGGTATGATTTCGTTACCTCAGCCAGGAGAATCACAAGAATTCATGGGAGAGGTTTCCTTAAAATTGCCTAAAGCTAAAATTACAGGAAGCGTAGGAATGCGTTTTGCGCCTAAATACCCTGCGTTCTTAGTTGATGCAGGTATTGAATTGCCAACAGGTATTCCGCTTGGATTTCTTTCAATCACAGGTTTCAGAGGTTTATTAGGATTTAGATATGTGGCTACTAAAAAAGCAGCTGGCTTAACAACCGAAAATTCTTGGTACGAATTCTACAAACATCCAAAAGCGGGAATCAACATTAGAAAATTCAGTGGGCCACCAGATTCTATGCAATATAAATCACCTTTCTCTATTGGAGCGGGTGCAACATTTGAATCAACAGGGGGAACTATTTTAAACATGCGAGCCATGTTATTACTCTCTCTGCCTACTCTATTTTATATCGAGGCAGGATTAAATGTTCTTGGCGATCGATTAGGCCCTATTGAGAAAGATCAAAGCACTCCCCCATTCTTTGCAATGGTTGCTTTCGGAGATAATTCACTGGAACTTGCCGCTGGAGCAGATTTTCAAATGCCAAAAGATGGCGGACAGATAATTCAATTGCATGCTTTATTAGAAGCTGGATTTTTCTTCAAAAACCAGAAACCTTGGTATATTAATCTTGGTTCTAAAAAAGATCCGATTACGGCTAGAATCTTAACCTTATTTACAGCTAAAGCCTTTCTTATGCTTTCGGCACAAGGAATTGAAGCAGGAGCACGATTAGACTTTAAACTGGAGAAAAGCTTCGGACCTGCAAAAGTCAAATTATGGGCATATTTGGAAATGGGCGGAAAAATTTCATTTAAACGTCCTCAAATGGGTGGTTACATTGCCGCTGGTGGAGGAATTCAGATTAAAATCTGGATTATTAATGTTGAAATTGTCTTAGACACCATCTTCTCTGTAGAATCATTTAAACCGTTCTTGATTTATGCAAAATTAGAATTAAGTGTACGTGTTAAACTTGGTTTCATTAGAGTACGTAAAAACTTCTTGATTGAGCTTCAATGGGATATCAACAGAATTGTCGATCGTACGCCTTACAGTCCGCTTCCTAAAGGCACACATGGAGATGCTAATGACAACAGAACTGCTGATTCTGTAAAAGGAGTCCACATGCTTACCAACGAAGCTTTCTTGCTTGATTATTTTAATCAAATGCCTAGTCCTAGTTCCATTTCTAAAGTGATTCCGCTAGACACTTTTATCGATATTAAAATGACTAAAGGGGTATTGCCAAATACTAGTCTTTCTAAAATAATAGGTGGCTACACAGCTGATGCAAAAAATTATACTGATTTAATGCCACCTGAAGGAACATCAAAAGCAGGTAGAAAACTTCGTCAGGTGAAACACCAATATTCAATTGAATCGATTGAATTACTTTCTGCAAATGGAAACTCTTGGGAAGCTTATCATCCTTTTAAAGCTGTTGTTGATAAAGACTCTAGAGAACTTGTAAAAGATTTGCCTTGGGCGCAATGGCAAAAAGTAATCGATCAGTACGATAGCATTCGTGTATTGGCAACTAATCCATTTTCATACTTAAGCGCGGGAGAGCCTGGCTGGCATGTTCCGGAACAATTCGGAATCACACCTTCTAAGCTATTCTGTGTCTCTGATAGCATTGAAGCAGAATATGTCAACTTTAAAAATAAAAAAATAGGAAAACGTTATTATGTACCTACTCAATATGAAGCAGATAGAATCAATGGTCTGTTCTTTAAACTCGTTGGTGAAACTCCTGAAATCGTGGATGGCAAGCTTTCTGGCGGAGATTTTATGAGCATTTCTGGAGAAAGCAATCCTTTTGGTTTTAGAAGATCGCTTTCATTCAAAAATTATGATAAAGTCGAAATCATTTTCCCTGAATCTGCTATTGAACCGACTTTAAAACTTACAACTCAAGCCAAAACGGTAAACATTACTGCCTATACTTCGGTTTTTGAAGAAGGAGACAAACTAGCTAAATATGAAGAAGTTAAAATACGTAAGGCTATAAATTCGCCAGCTTTAAAAGAGATCGCTTACACAAAAGCTGAACTGAGATTGCCAATAACTTTATTTGATGAAAACGGAGATATTTTATCGAAAAAGAAAATTGATAAAATTGTCATCAGTCCAGTGGCTGCAAATGCTGACGCTATTTTAGATGTTCGAAATAAAATTGCTGCGTTATTCAATGCTACTTACGCTTCAACTGATGGAGAATTTATTGTATCAGAACCAAGCGATATCGCAGAATACGATCGTTTAATGGCGCTATTGGAGCAATTAAAAGCTGAAGCAGGTAACGATAATCCAACTGGAACTTCTGAGCCATTAACATTTACTCGTTTTTACGGATACAACGGAAGGTCTCTTTTTGCTTTTGATAAAGTTTTTAAATACAATGACACCTATTTAATTTCATTTCATCCAACACCGAAAACTACTGTTGTCGCACAAATTGATGCAAAAGGAAATTTGTTGAGAGAACGTTTATTGAATGGTTTGGTAACATCAATGCAAATTGTAAATAACAATTTATTGATTACTCAAGCTTTGGATGCAACGCAATGCAAAGGAATTGGAGAAGCTGTTGTTGATGACACTTTTGTTGTGGGCTGCGTAGCTCCTGCTGCTGCAACTGCCATTATTGAACTAGATTCTGAATTAAATAGAAACTCTGGAATGCAATATATGAATACGTATTCTGAAGGTTTCAATAAGCTTATTTCATTGTCAAATAATGAATTGCTTTGGATTAATACTTTGTCAGATGGAACTCAAATTAACTGGATTAACGGTACAGATCGTTCTCTTTTACGTCGCTTAAAGGTTGACGAAGTCGCTATCAAAGTTCTTCAGCATAACAGCACTGATTTCAGTTTGATTACTAAAAACAAAAAAGTTATTCGTTTCAGCATCAATCTTAGCACTAAAGCAATTACAGTAACAGATACAAAACTAGTTTCAGAAACATCCATTTCTGAAATTACAGATGCAGTAATTGCCAACGACAAAGTCTTGCTTACGGTTAAATTAGCAAACGGAAAATTCGGATTAGTTCAAATTAACGGAACTGCTATTACGGTTGTCAAAAACGATACAATTTTTGATTCTGCAATTTATTTATCGAATAAGACTTTGGCTGACAATTCTGTTATTGCTTATAATGAAAAATATTTATTTGTATTTAATACCTCATTGAACCTTTCAAGATTAATTGAAATAGGAAGTGCAAATGATCAGGCCTCTATTATTAACATTCAAAATGAACCTTCCGAAAATGAGATTCTAATGCTTTCTTCGAAACAAAATGAGAGAGGAATTTATTTCTCTTTATTTAATGATCAATTTGATAACTGTTCTTTAAATCCAAAAGAAACTGTTTCAGTTGTTTCGTCTGCATCTGCTCTAACAGATTCGACTGTGACTCAAACAGACTTAGGAAGCACCGATAAAGTGATTTATACAAGAGGAACAAAATCTTCAAATTTATTGACGATTAACGCTCTTATTTGTTCTGCTGGAGGAGATTCTGATGATGATAACGAAGTAAACTACTCTACTTCTATTCAAGAAATTGGATGGTTGACTAAGGAAAGCGCAATGCACAATTTAACTATTCCTGGTTCTGATGCTGTTGCTGAAGATAATCAAGCAATGGAAGCTGCAATTCAAAATACAGTTCAACCGATTTGGAGACCAAATTCAACTTATTGCTTAAAATTCACTTTGGCAGATAGAGTCGATGATAAAGACACAACTAGATTCGATTATTATTATGGTTTCAAAACATTAGGACCTGTAGGTCACTACCCTGTTCCAGATCCTATAGTTCCTGCTGGACAAGATGCTCCTGCTAAAAATGAATTGACCGATTTATCAAAATCACCATTGACTTCATTGAGACAGTATTTAGACTACAACCGTTCTTATCCAAATGCCGATGGAAGTTTATTATTATCTAAACCTTCATTCTACGGAAATGAGCAATGTAAAGTGTCGTTGTTCTTTAAAAATCCTTATGTGTATCATATGCTTAAAGAATGGGATGTTTACGACAGCAGAGCAAAAATTGGTGGTGCTTTAAATCTTATTATTAAAGATCCTTTAAACGATGTCTTAATTCCATATCCGTTACCAGTACAAACAGTAGAAAATCCTACTACGTATCCGCGTGCAGAAAAAGAAAACACAAAATGGGTTGATGATAACGATCCTAGAATTCCTTTGAATATTCAAATGTTGCAAAACATGATTAAAGGAAGTACTGGCAAAATAAAATGTGACATTACAATTGGAGATGCTTTAAAACCAAAATCGTATGGATATGAAGTAAAATTAACAGATTTAAAACCTTCGAAATTATATACTGTTTTAGCGAAAAACTATTTCGATAAAAATCAAAATAATCAAATAGAAGACTCAGAAAATGTATTGGTGCACCAATTTGGTTTCCAAACCTCTCGATATAGAGTTTTTGCAGAGCAAGTCAACAGCTATGTTCTTCACCAAGCTGAAGCAAGAAAAGCTTTATTTGATATTCCGTTGAGTTTAAGCGAAGATCAGATTACATCTTTAAACAATGTTGTCTTAGGACTTGATGACACTTTAAGCAATTCATTGGCATTAAAATATCAGCATTTATTTGATCGCGCTTTTGAAGGAATTCTAAAAATGTCTCCTTTGGATCCAGCTCAGTCTACAGAAGTTAACCGAATTATCAATACCAATACTGGTGAAGTCGTAGCGCTTTTAGTTCGTAATCCGGAGCCATTTAACATTCCTAAAATTCCATTAGAAGAAATTCAAAATACCATTTCAGTAGTTGATGATGCTGGCGTAGCAAAAGCAAACTATAAAGCCCTTCATTCTAAAGACTATGCTCAGGTATTAATTATGAATGACAGTAAAAAAATTACTGATTCAAGTTTAAATATCAAGTTCGAATACAGAATGTGGAATAACAACGGAACTGTTGATGCCAATTCAACGCCATTAACAGTTCGTGCTGCTGAGCCGGTAACCTTAACTATTGAAAATATAAATCTTTAAAAAACAATAAAAATGAGTTCTATAAATCTTCAAGAAAGCCAATCCTCAGGTTGCGAAACGTACATCGCTATCGTTGTCGATGAGTCGGGTTCGATAAATGGCAATGAAGCGCAGCAAATACGAGATGGGCTGACTTCATTTATCAATTCTCAAGCTCAAAGCAAAATTACACTTTCGTTAATCGGAATGTCTAGCAGCGACAGCAATTCAAGATCAGAGCATGTTATTCAAAAAAGAATTTCGGGAAATACTTCGAGTTTTTTAAGTTGGATTAACGGTTTTGGTTCAAGATCGGCCGATCCTCAATCTGATCACTGGGCTTCTGGTTTAGAAGTGGTGAATAATTTGACCGTAATTCCAGACGTTGTCGTAGTTGTTACAGATGGTTTTCAGGTCAATGATACCGATTTGCTGAAAAATTTATATCAAAATCTGGATGATAAATCACATATTTTTGTTTACGGTGTCACAAGCACCGTAAACAATGCTACCGAGTTGGTAACACCAATTACTAACTTTTTAGGAAAAACGCCTGTGCTAAAAAACAGCGGTCTTTCTATGCTAAATACAGACTATATCAGAGTTCCTGATTTTAGCACTTTAGGAGCAGAATTAAATAAGTTAAGTAGTGATTTATCAGGGGCGCAAATTGGATGTTTGCCTAATGTGAGCATTATTCAAAATAAATTGGTTTATCCTGTTTTAAAGAAAGGTCTTGCCGTACACGAAAGTGCAGGAACTTTGGTTCTAAGAAACAAAAGCCGCGTTCCTATTACTTTGCCAGCGGGAATACGAATTCACAATGCAAGTAATCTTGGCGGATTGATTTTCAGACTTGAAGAAACCGTTGTTATTTCTGGTTTGGCGAGCGTAGAAGCAAAAATCCGAATTGACGGAACGCCTTCTGCAATGGAAAGCCACAATGCTTTAATTGTTTTACCAGGTGTTTTAAATCCTAACAATTTTAAAATCAGTTTTACTGTAACCAAAGAGGTTTATATTGTTGATATTAATTCTAGCAAAACTGCTTTGCAATCTACAAGTTTGCAGATCGCAGCGGCAGGTTCTAAAGGTATTGATAGTACAAAAGGTATTCATCTTCGTTGGCTTTTGGCTGGAGAATTGGGAGCAAACCACCTTCCAAAAGGAGATTTATATAAAGGCGGTAATCTTAATTTTAACAAACCAGACGATTTCGTAAAACTGTACAGAGCGCCTTATGCTAAAGTCGCCTATAAATTAGATTTAACGAAAAAACCTCAGTCTGTAGATAACAATAAAGCATTATGGGTTTATAAAACTCCTGCTCTGCAAAGATCAATCTATGTTTATTTCAAAAACAAAGCAAAATATCTTTTAACAAGAGCTAGCATTAATCCGATGACAGATCCATCTGGTTTTATTCAAGCTTATGGAAACGAAATCATTGAGATTGAAAACAAAACCGAATTGTTTTTTGCTGCAGAACTTAAATTTAATGCTGCAGATATCTCAGGCACTGTTAAATTAGAAACATTATCTGTAGCTGAAAACAGCATTGCTGCATCAAAAAGAGTTACAAATCGTAAATCCTATTCTTCTGCACAGGTTAATGCTATTCGTGTTGTTGCTGAAAACGGAAGAAGCCTTCGCTTTAAAGCAAATAAATGTTTGTTAAGCGAAATCAATTTTGAATTTTATGGTGATTTTATCCAAAATGCAAATACAAGTGGAAATTGGGATTTAAAAGGAAAATATGCTTTAACGACTACTGACAGTAAAGCATTTGAACAATTAGAACCAAAACTAAATGCTGTTCACGGAAAATGGTTAAAATTTAATGATGGAGAATACGTCAACGTAAACAACTATAAAAATAAATGGAGCCTCCCTAAAGGTGAGGATGATAAAAACATCAAACAAGTTGTTGAAAGTTACATCCAATTGAGTCTTGACGGTACAAATCCGACTGCAGTAGAAACTATCAAATTTCAAGATAATATTCCTGCCAACGAACCTGCACCTGGAGATGAAGCAAAATTTGAAGAAAATACAACTGAAATATCGAATCTTGATTTATTGAACATTGCTGCAAATGATTATCATATTGCCAGAATGTTAGGTTTAGGATGCATTGATATTGATCAAACGGTTCTTTCTGGTGAATATATCTATCTGACAGAGTACGTTACTTTTAAAAATTTAGAAGGAGGCACAACTCCAAAAGAAGTACAGCACCTTTCGATGAGTATTCCAACTTCTGTAAACACAGAACGTTTGCCTCTTCCTGTACAATTGAGTAAATATTTACCTGGCCTTAACGCAGGTTCAGATGAAGACGATCAATCAGCAAAAATTACAGATCCTAACGGCTATAGTTTTGATGGAAAGAAAAGGTATGTGAGTTTGTTTATGAATGACGTTGCAGATTATAGTGTAAATACTTCTTTTTTTGATTCTGCAGACGAATTTGACGGAAGTTCTTTTACATTCCCTATCTATGCTGGAGTTGATTATAAATTTAAAGGTGAGTTGAATTGGCAAAAACCAGAATTAGCCTGTGACACAGCTTATTCCAACGTTACCAAAGATTTAGCCGATGCTTCTTTTGAACCTTCACCAATTATTATTCCTGAGTCCGGAAAATCTTTTTTGAATGTTCGCCAAGAAAAAACAGGTTTGCAAACCTATGTATATCAAGGTTATGGTATTAATATTTTCTCGAGAGCGACTTCTGGGAGACAGTTAGAGATTACTTCTCATATTAAACCGAATAATACGCTAATGCCTCCAACTGGAATTAATTCTTTATTAATTACAGAAGAAAATCCGTTGATGTTTACTTCGATGAATGAGCAGGTTAAACTGAAAACGCTTTTAGACAATAATGCAATAACTGATAAAACTTACATCCGACTTCTTTTTGAATATTATTCTGCTCAGGAATTATTAAGTTACAGTATTCCAGATGGAATGACTAAAGAGGACGCCTTACTTTCTGATAAAATCTATCCAGATAACGAAGAGCTGTTTGCTGATTATTTTAAAGTTTATTTTAGAGATAGTCTTCCTCAGATTGAACATGCAAAAATTGCAAACATTACTGATAGTCCTTCAAATGAACTTACATCAATTATTAGAATTAACGAATACAAAATTCTAAGTAGCGGCGAAGACATTAAAATCAATTTAACCAATGCTAATAAAGATAGATTTATCGGAGGTATTTTAACAGTTGGTGAGGAAAACTATATCATTCAGAATATTAATGTTGTTACTACAGCAGGAAAGTTTGGATATGCAGATGTTGAAGTACTTAAAAAAGAAGTAGGTCAAAGCCTTTCTGATGGGAATGCAACAATTGATTCTGAACAGATTAAGCAAATCAAAAAACCAGTTAACGAATTATGTTCTTTAGTTGAAAATATGCTAACGCCTGCAAACTGGCGCCAGCCAAGTCCAATTGGTTTTCAGGTTCAAATACCGCAAGCCTTAAAAACTGTAAATAGAGAAATTGTTTCACAAAAAGACAGTCCAGGAAATGACACTTTACAAGTAGAAAAAACTAGAGGAATTTGGAATGATAAAGTAGAAATTAAAAAAGTTCTAGAGCAAGCTTATCAAGTAGATGCCAATGGAGAATATGTATTAGATAAAGACGGAAACCCAATTCCGCTTCCAACGACAGAGAAAAAACATTTTGGTTTGTATCAGCTTACTTTCAAAGGGTTAAAATTAGCTCAGCATCCACAATTCAATAATGGCAACCAACATTCGGTTGAATGGATGAACGGTACTGTACGTTTATTTACTACAAGCTGTTTTGAAGGCTCTAATCCTATTCCTGTAAAATCTAGAAAAGAATTTAAAGTTGTTCGTGCAGACAATATCGGAACTGACCAGGATTTAGTGTTAATTGTCAATGATCCTAATTTTAAAATTAAAAAAGACGGAACCCAAGAAATGGATCCGACTTATGATCATATTATTCTTGAAGAGGATGCAAACCACAACCCAAAAGAGCAAAAAGTAAACTATTATCCAAGTTACAAAGTATATCTTTTTTCTGATCCTTCAAACGGAATTACAGCTGCAAACATTCAGCCAAGAGAAGGAGAAAATACCCATTATTCAATTTTCGGAATTAGCAGCCATTCGAATGGTTACGATTATGATTCTAAAATTAGTGCGCCAACTCCAATGTATGCGGTCAGAATTGAAAAACCTGTAAAACCTGAGGATGTAAAAGGAGCTTTGTATGCCACTAGACCTGACTTTTTCAACAGATCAACATACACGTTCACAACTAGATACACGCACAAACCTTACGGAATGCTGCATTACAGGGCAAATGATCAAGCTTTATTAAGTGCTTTATACGAGACCGCAACAATTGCCGCAATTCGTGAAGAGCTTAGTAAACTTGGCGGAAATAATGAAGCGTATTTTACTAATAGATGGCAAAATTTCTTAGACTTTAACGGATTACAGAATAAAGCTAATTACGAAGCTTATCCTCCTGAATCTGTTTCTGAAGAAAATTATCATTTTCCAGTTCCTGACAGCAAATTACTGAGAGATGAAATTAATGAATTTATTAAATGGCATAATACATCACAAAATCAAAGTGTTCCAGACGTAACCACTTTAACAGCTCTTAATCAAGTTATTATTCCTAAGACAGGGGGAATTGAAGAAGATTTATTAGCAATACACTTTATAGAACAAGTCATTCATGCCACTTTTGTACCACTTACTGAAGTACCTGTCATTTACGAATATATTAATGATAATGACTATGTGCCGGTTAATAAAAAGCAAACCATCAAAGACAAGAATGGTAATGTTTTAAAATATCCGCATCCTGATTTAGACATTGCTCCAATGATGAAAATCACAAATGCAGCAGAATTTAGAACGCAGTTTACAGATTTTAATCTAGACGGTAATTCACAAAACATTTATTTCTATGGTGTTCGTGAAATGGATATCAAAATGAATTTCAGTGAGTTTAGCACTTTCTTAGGACCTGTGAAACTAGTTCCTTCAAGTCCGCCACAAACACCAGAAATTAAGCGAATTATGCCTGTTTTAGAAAATCAGGTTTTAGGAATCAAGCCTTCTATTCAAATTGAATTAAATGCTTACAAACCAGAATACAACATCAGAAAAATAAATATCTATCGTGCAAAAAATATGCTTGATGCACAATCGATTAGAACAATGACTCCTGTCAAAGAAATTCTGATTAATGAAGACACCTTATCTACTGATTTTAATAGTGTTTGGACGGTTTATGATGAATTTGAAGATTTAGAAAGCGTTCCTTTTGGTGATGGTCTTTTCTATAGAATTACGGTTTCAAGAGAAATTGAATACGCTGATCCTAGCTCAACCGATCTTAACCCAATTATCAATATAGATTATACGCCGTCTCAACCATCAAAAATTACTGCTACAATAATTGCTGATAATAGAGCTCCAGAATCTCCAGAATTAACAGCTACTGGCGTTCCAACTGGAGAAAATGAATCTGTATTGAAACCAATTGTATTCAATTGGGAGAAAACGGTCCATAATGGTAAATATCATTTGTATAAAATGAATAATCAAGGAAACTGGGATAAGATTCAAGAGAAAATTTCTAATGAAAACACAGTGACATTGGCTTTACTGGAGACCAAATTGGAAACCGATGAATTAACTATTAAAAATGCTGATGATGAAAGAATCTACCATCATTTCAAAGTGCTTGCTGAAAACTCTTCAGGCATGTTTAGTAGTGAAGAAAAAATTCTAACCCTATAAATTCTAAAATGAATCCCAACGAAATTATTTGTTGGGATTCAAAATCAAGCTAATCAAAAATAATATTTACAGAAAGAAAATAAATTTCAAACAACATGGCAACAGACAGAACTAACATTGGCTACAAATTCGAAAAAGGAGATATTCCGTCACACGAAGATTTCCAAGAGGTATTTAAAAGTTTCGTTCATATTGACGAAGACAAAGCCGATTTTCAAATGGTCGAAACAGGAACCGATGACCAGCATTATGTAACTCCTGCTCTTTTACGCGCAGGTTTACAAAATATCGGTATCATTACAGGAAATAGCTACATGCCTCTTAAAGAGCATTTTGACAATTTTGTTGGCAATACCATTAATTTACAATATGCACCAGTTAATTTTAGTGTTAAAGTATTTAAAAATGGACAATTATTGCTTGAGAAAGAAGGCAAAGGAAATGATGGAGATTACATCATCAATTACGAAATGGCCAAAATTACTTTTTCGGGAAACATTGATAATAGAAATATTGAAGTCGATTATTGGTATAAAAATTTAACTCCAAATCCAGGAGGCGGTACTGGCGAACAAATTGACTTTACAAGTTTTTTACATACTTCAGGAAATGAGACTAAAAACGGAATCCTGACTTTTAACAACACAACTCCTACCTCAACAAGCGGAATTGTATTAACAAACAGCGGTGCCGATGCTGCCGCAAAAGTATTGGATGTAACAGTTAGCGGTGCCGGAAGCGGTATTGCGGTTCAAAATACAGCAACAGGAACTGGTGTTAAAGTATCAAACACTGGAGCTGGAGCAGGTTTACAAGTAAATTCTTCTTCAACCGCAACAGGAGATCCTTTGCAAGTATCGAAAGATAATGTTGTAAAAGCCAAAATTGATGCGGAGGGAATTGTAACAGCTAAAAAATTTGTTACCGAAGGCGGAACAGCTGAAAAATTTGTAAAAGGAGACGGTTCTTTTGATGATAAAGTTTACGCTGAAGACGCAATTGTAATTCATACCACTGGCAATGAAACTAAAGATGGTGCCTTAAAGTTAACACACAATACTTCGGCAAATGATGTTTTAACAATTGAGAAAAATAATAGTGCGAACTGTTTAAAATTAATTCAAAACTCAAGTTCTAATGCTACCACTTCAACTTTTGATACTAGCACTCCAAATGTCAACAGAAAGGCGATTAGCATTCAAAAAGAAACACAAGAAAAAGCATTTATCACACACGATGGAAACGTATCTGGAACTTCATTTACAACCTTAAACGAAAAAGCTGATATTACGGATGGATTCTTGACTTTAGCGGGTTCTACTACTCCAACTGCAATAGCAGATCATGCTAAATTATATGCCAAAAAAGACGGTACTAATACTGATATGTATGTAATGGGTAGTGATGGGGTTGAGAAGAAGATTGGTGCAAGCGGTGGTGACTTAGATAATGTTTTACATAAAACAGGATATGCTACCGAAACCAAAACTGGAGAGTTAGTTATTGATAGTGGAACAAATGGTAACAGTGGATTTGTGTTAAGTAAATTACCTACTTTTATAAATAGCGCCCCGTATTCTACAGGACTTGATAATGATTATAATCTATGTAGACTTCCAAATGGCGATTTGTTAACTCAATCAGCAAGAGCTCCTTACAATGTTAGCATAACTCCATCGAGTGGAGGTACTCCCTCATCATATAATGTGACATCATACAACTCTACTTCTTATATGAAGTCTTTCCCTAATGGAGATGTTTTACTTTCTAATTCAAATGGAACTAATGTTGAAAAAATACCATTTGGAGGAGGAAGCAAAGTTGTTTATTCAAGTGAAAGAAAGTATGATGATATAGTTATACTTGCAAATGGTGACTTTTTAGGAGTTTTTAACACTACCGTTTATAAGGTCCCTTTTGGAGGCGGAACGTCAACTGTATTTGCCACCGGATTTACTGCACTTAGATCAATTACTGAGCTCCCAAACGGAGATATTATAGTCGCAGATGGCTACAATGATAGTATGACTCTTTATAAAATTCCACCTAGCGGGGGATCTAAAACAGTATATCTAAGTGGTAATTACTCATTTAGAAGATTACTTTCATTTTCTAATGGTGACATTTTGTTCCATTATCTTAATGTTGTATACAGAGTCCCTTTTGGAGGAGGAACTCCGATTATCTATGCCTCTGGATTTGAATATTCAATCACAGGCCTTGTCATTTTAAACTTAAATGAGATTCTTGTAGGTCAACTATATAGTATCATTAAAGTAAGTGGTTCAATCTCTAAAAATGTTCTTACAACTGATTCCGTAGGGAAAGTCATAAAAACAACTTATCTAGAAGATGTTCAATATGCAAAAGCATCTGAACTGGATAATTATGTTGATAAAACAACTCATCAAACTATAACAGGGATTAAGACTTTTAATAGTAGCAGCACAGATTTAGGTATGATATCTATGACCTCAACAAGAGGATCTATACCTCTTATAAAACTTACAAACTCCGGACTCGGCAGTACATGTATTAATTCAATTCAAAATGATACAGTAGGACGAAATCTTGTATTGGCTGCCGGTCCAGCATCAACAGGATTTGCTATTGAATCAATAAATAATGGAACTTCAACATTTCGACTAAATAAAGAAGGAGATATCACTGCCAATTCGTATAAAAAGTCTGGCGGTACAAGCTCACAATACTTAATGGCAGATGGGTCTGTAACAACATCTTCTCCTCAAGCGTTACCCTATAAAGTCTATACAGCCAAATTGACACAATCCGGAACAAATCCTCCAACTGCATTAATATTAGAAAACACTTTAGGAGGTGTTCCAACTTTTTCAAGAATTAGTGCTGGTTATTATGCAATGACTTTAGCAGGTACATTTAATACTTTAAAAACTGTATGTCTTGGATCATTTGCAAACGGCGTTATTTATAGTGCTGGAGGAACATTGTCTGTTGGTGTTCAAAGCGTTGACACCATAGAATTTAGAGTTCAAAATGGCGGAAGCGCAACCGATAGTATGTCAATATTTGTAGAAATTCGAGTTTATAATTAAACATTAAAAGTCAAAATAAAAAACAATAATAAAAATGGAAAATACAAAAATCAACAAAGAAGAAGCAAAAACAATCAAAGCAGAACAATTAAAGAAATTGCAAGATTTTAATGTCTTTATGGATAAGGCAAGATTATCATTGGGAGAATTGTCTATTCAATACGAGTTTCAAAAAGCAGATATTTTAAGCCAGATTGCTGTTCAACAGCAAAACTTCAATGAATTGGAAAAAGCAATTAAAGAAGAATACGGAGACATTCGCGTGAACATTGAAACTGGCGAAATTGTAAAGCAAGAACAAGAATAATTCTTGATCATAATTTTTAGATAGTTATTTAGGAACCACAAGTTTACCAGTCTCTGACGTGGTTCCTATTAACTTTTATTTGGGCTTTACAGCTTTTGAATTTGTACAAATCAAGTTCATACTTCCTATTGGCAGTCTTCGTCTATTTACTTCCAGACAATCTGCTTCATTTAAATTATTGCTTTTTTATAAAATTCAATTTTTCAGCGATAAAATAAATAGCACTTCAAAAAGGTGAAATCAAAAAGCGCATACAATAGCTTTTCACCTCATCAAACTTAGTTTTTGCTTAAAGCAGTCTTTCGCTAAGTTGAGACAAATCATAATCAATTATAAACAAAGTATGGAATATTACAATATAGCCAAGTCATTGACTGCGGCAAAAAATGATTGCGCTGCCGGAGTCATGGGAACTTCCGTTACACTTACTGCCAATGCAAACCTATTTGTATCAACAATAAGTGTTGAAGATGCCAATGCAAAAGCTGATGCATGGTTAGCTGCAAATGTTCAGGCCTATGCGAATAACGTAGGTTCGTGCAGAATTACAGCCTGGAGAGGAGTGAATCCGTCTTGTGTTGTTGAACCTGATGTAAACTTATCCCCTTTTAACTACATGGTTATTAGATACAAATGGGCATTAGGAGCAGGACAAGATTTTGACACTTATACCGGAATCATTAATTCAGGAACCATCTTAGATAATAAATGGATGGGTTGGGGTCACGGATTTAATAACGAAATTCCACAAAATGCCCTAGCTGCAGATTCTTACATCATGTGGGCGGGTGATAATACGCAAGCAAATGGTGTTGAAGCCTGTCTTGTTAATTTCAGTAAAATAACAACAGACTACCCTACTTTAAGTACTGTTCAGATAAGAATGGCTGGTTCATGGTATAGAACTGTCGAAACAGGAAATATAGATGTCGAAATAGTTACGTATCTCGGCGGCACAATGCAAAAATCAGGTTATGACATCATTAATGTTGGCGGAACTCTAGTTGATCGAAAGAACTTTTCTAAAAAAGTACCAATCCAAGGAACCAATTTGGCTAAAAACATTGAAGCCGTTACTAATCTTGGATACGTTACCTACATCAAAGACTCGTCTACAGGAAAAATCGTAATTAAATATTAAAAACAAAAAATATGGGAAATACAGGATACAAATCTTTTGGGGCACTCGAATTATATTATGTTGATGACGGAAGCCCAACAGGACAGCCAACTAAACCAAATGTAGTTACAGATCCTGATTATATCGCACCTGTTTTAGACACTACAACATGTGCTCCTAGTATAAGATATTATAGTGTAGAAAAAAGATTAAGCGCGAAAAAGAACGATTGTGGATCGGGATACAGCGGAAGCACCGTTACACTTACTGCTCTTACAAATCAATTTGTTTCTACCGTAAGTCTTGCAGATGCCAATGCACAAGCAGACGTGTGGTTAGCAACAAATGTACAGTCTCATGCAAATATTGCAGGAACATGCGAAGTCACTCCAACCTCTGGCGGAGGCGGAGGCGGAGGTACCGGATGTTTTGTTGAAGGCACGCTAATAACATTACCTGACGGAACAAGAAAAGCAATTGAAAAACTTACGCTTGACCAATTATTGCTTTCTACCGAAATTGAAACGCTTAACGATACCAATATTCCTGACGAATTATACAAATGGTCATGTGAATGTTTATCTGAAAACAGAATTATATCACCTATTACAAAAATTGCAAAACAAGTTGCCGATAAAACAATTATTGTTAATGAAGGGTTGTTAGAGGCTACTCCTACCCACCTACAATTAATTCAGCGAAACGGATATTGGAGGTTTATTCCTCTAGGAGAAATTTTGGTTGGCGATAATTTATATAAAATAGATCAAGAAATTATTCCGGTGACCTCAGTAGTAGTCAATTTAGAAAAACGAAATATTTATCCAATGACTTTAAATCCATTTCACACCTATTTCGCAAATGGAATTTTAACTCACAACTATAAAGAGGCAAATCATAATGATAATTAAAATTGAGCGCCAATTAAAGTAATAAAATAGCTTCTTCTTTTAAAAACGCTACAAGTATTTAATCCAAATTCTACAGAACAATTCTTTTTAAAATTGGCCATCAAATAATCTTTAGTCAAAAAAAGAATGTAGAATTTGGATTTACGTGTATGTCATTTCCAAAGAAATGCTTCAAATACGTAGCAATTATAAATAAACAAAAATGGATACTAATCACAACAGAATAAAAGTCGCCGACTTAGAAAAAAATGACCCAAACAAAATTTTAATGACCAATACCAATGGTGAATTAGAATTTAGTAGTATAAACGATATCAGCTATAACTCCCTTGATTACATTGTTCCAGGTAAAGCCCTAGATGCAAGGCAAGGAAAAGTTTTAAAAGATTTAATTGATCATGCAAACGATTTGCTTGCTTCTGACAACATCGATTTAAATACACTCCAAAAACTCGGAGATGCGATTGAAGTGGTCCACAGTTCTTTAAGTACCTTATCTACAGATATACATAGCATTCAAACAAGTATTTATAATTCTCTTGATTATATTGCTCCTGGCAAAATTTTAGACGCTAGACAAGGAAAAATCTTAAAAGATTTAATTGATGATGCAAACGAACTGCTTGCTTCAGACAATGTCGATTTAAATACACTCCAAAAATTAGGAGATGAGATTGAAGTGGTCCGCAGTTCTCTAAGCACAATAGTCGTAAATGATTTAAGTACTGGAGGCACTACAAAAGCTTTATCGGCTGAAATGGGAAAAACTTTGCAAACCAATAAAGTCGATAAAGTTACTGGAAAAAGCTTAATTTCTGATATTGAGATTACTCGTTTGGCAACACTATCAAATTATGTGCATCCTTCTACTCACGCTCCAAATATTATTGCACAAGATTCAGAAAACCGATTTGTTTCGGATACTGAAAAAGCAAATTGGAACGCGAAACAAGGTGCTTTGGGATTTACTCCTGAAAATACTTCGAATAAAAATATTGCCAATGGTTATGCTGGTTTAGGAGCAGATGGAAAACTAATTTCTTCTCAACTCCCTGCAATTACCGTAAATGACACTTTCGTTATTGCTTCAGAGGCGGCTATGTTAGCATTAACTGCAGAAACGGGAGATATCGCAGTAAGAACCGATTTGAGCAAATCTTTTATTTTAAAAGGCTCCAATTCAGCTCTTTTAACTGACTGGCAGGAATTACTAACGCCAACGAGCGAGGTAACAAAAGTTTTTGGAAGAAATGGTGCCGTTACTGCTCAAGCTGGCGACTACAATGCTGATCAAATTACTGAAACAGCTTCTCGAAAATTTCAAACTGCAACTCAACAAACTTTTAATGATGCTACAAGTTCGATTCAGACACAATTAAATTCGAAAGTGTCTACTACAGGTTCAGGAGCTTCGGGCACATGGAATATCAATGTAACTGGAAATGCAAATACCGCGGGTGGATTAGCAGTTCATTCGTCAAGAAATAATGAGGCAAATAAGATTGTCAGAACAGATGAAAATGGCTATATCCAAGCGGGATGGATCAATACCATTTCTGGTGATAGCGGAGCTACTCCAATAAACAGAATTTTTGCATCTAATGATCAATATTTAAGATATTATACTCCTGAAAATTTTATAAATACTTTAGGATTAGCAACAACTTCGTCTGTAATTTCTTCTAACAAAGATAGTGGTACGCCAGTTGCAACATACTTCCTAACGGGTGGTACAGTAAGTGGCTTAAAAGTAAAACTGCCATTCGCAGCAAATTCTGCAAAAATGGTATCGTTTACGGTTAGATTATATCAATCATATGAAGCCTATGACATTCAATTTTCTGGTTATTTATACGAAACTATTGATAATTGGTATTCTCCAAAAGCGGTCATGATATGTGGAACTAGCCCTCTAAATGTAATTATGGGGAAAGATTCTGACGGAAAAGCTTATGTATGGCTATCAGGTGGAAGCTATTCTGGTGCTGCAGTTTTTGATGTTGTTGGTGGATATAGGGAAGCTGATTGGAATAATGGATGGACAATCACAAATGATTCATCAGTTCCAAATCAAACATTAAACACAACGGTCTATCCGGCAATAAATACGAATACTTACAAAAACTATTCAGCATTTTCCGGTATAGTATCTTCTGGTTCAGGTTTCCAAACTGCCAATTATGCCACAAATACAAGAAACAGAATTTGGTCTTTTGGAGATTCAGATCAGTATGGCCTTAGTTTTTTTCAAGGCGGTGCTGGTCAATATGGCACAGATTCAATTGGAATCCATTTTGGAAATGCAACAAATGCGGGATCACAATTCATCTTCGCTAACAATGGAAATTTCATTACATCAGGATTAACTACAAGTACCGCATTAGGTGTAGCTCAAACGACAGGAGACGGACAAGGTCTTTCTTTATATGCTGGTGCCGTAAATGGAAGACCTTCATACGGTTTAATGTTTGCTACAACATCAAATTATGGCGGGCATGGATCTGTAAGTGGAGATTGGGCAACCTATTTTACTATGGAGGGAGTTTCAAATCGAGGATGGATATTTCGCTTGGCTAACAACAATATTGCTAGTATTAGCGCAAATGGTGTCTTTACTGGATCAACATTTGTTGGGCCATTATCTGGAAATGCCAGCACTGCAACAATAGCCAACCAGATGAACTGGAATAATTATGGCGCTGGCCATACTATTTTTGACGCTTCGGCATCTGTATCTCCTTCAGGCACTTCTGTAAATAATGTCAATGCTCAAATTCCTTGGTCTTCTACTTACCCATCTCTAATGGGATGGAATGGCGCTAATACTTACGGTCTTAGAGTCGACTCTGCAAGAATTTCTGATAGAACAGATCGAGCAAATGGTAACCTTTATATTGATGACAACTATGGTAATGGTGTTGTTGGTGTTTATTCTTCAACACGTTATCAGGGAGTTTATGCTATGGGTGATGCCTATAAATTATCTGCAGATGGAACTGCCACTAACAACTGCTACGGATTAGCTTGGACGCATTCTAATGTTGGAGGTCAGTCAATCGCTGGACTTAGCCATCAACTATTAGTTATGGAAGCTGGAACTACTAAAACAGCTATTGGTACTGGTATTTGGACTTCAGGAGCTGTTACCGGATCAAGATTTGCTGCTGGGTATGATGCAGGAGTTGCAAACTCATTTTCATGCGATGGGTGGTTCAGATCTGGAGGACAATCAGGTTGGTACAGTTCTACTTATGGCGGAGGAATTTGGATGCAAAACTCAACTAACGTAGAAATTTATGGCAATAAACAACTTTTGGTTAATAATAGTATTGTTGCAACTGGAGATATAACTGCTTACTATTCTGATGAACGATTAAAAACGAGAAAAGGCAATATTACCAATGCTATTGATAAAGTTAAAACTTTAAATGGTTTTTATTATAAGAACAATCGTTTGGCGAAAAGCTTTGGTTATAAATCTACTGATTTGCAAATCGGACTTTCTGCACAAGAAGTACAAGCCATTTTGCCTGAAGTTGTTACTACTGCTCCATTTGATAGAAAAGTTACAGAAGAAGGAGAGGAAATTTCTAAATCTGGTGAAAACTATTTAACTGTTAACTATGCTAAACTAGTTCCTCTTTTAGTGGAAGCTATAAAAGAACAGCAAGCTCAGATAGATTATTTATTAGCTAAAATTGGCGAATAGAACTTTAAATTCTCCTTATGCTTTACTGTCTATAATTCATAGAGAAACCTATCTAGAACTGTCTATTTTGCTTTCAATACAAAAGCTTCTACTTATTTCTATTTTTTCTAAAACCAGTAAAAACTAAATAATTTAATCAATTCATATGAATACAAATCATAATAGGATAAAAGTATCCGACCTAGAAACGAACAGTTCTGATCAAATTTTAATTACAAACTCCAATGGCGAATTAGAGTTTAGCAATATTAAAAATATCAGTTACAATGCATTGGATTATACCCTAGAAGGCAAATCTCTGGATGCCAGACAAGGTAAAATCTTAAAAGGTCTTATTGACAATATTAATGCTTTACTTGCTTCTGATAATGCAAACTTAAATACCGTTCAGGAATTAGTAGATGCTATCGAAGCAATCCAAGCGTCGCTAAATAATATTTTGGTAAATGACCTTACAACTGGTGGAGCTACAAAAGCATTATCTGCAGAAATGGGGAAAGTGCTGCAAAACAATAAAGTTGATAAGGCAGCAGGAAAAAGCCTTCTTTCTGATTCAGAAATTACGCGTCTGGGGACACTTGTAAACTACACACATCCAACAACTCATGCTCCGAGCATAATCGCACAAGATGCTAATAATCGTTTTGTTTCTGATGCTGAAAAAGCCACTTGGAATGCAAAACAATCTGCTCTCGGATTTACTCCTGAAAATACTGCAAACAAAAATGCAGTTAATGGTTATGCAGGACTAGGAGCAGACGGAAAACTTATCGCTGCTCAATTGCCTTCAATTGCAATTAAAAATACTTTCGTAGCCGCTTCCCAAACTGCCATGTTAGCATTAATTGCAGAAACAGGAGATATGGCAATTAGAAGCGATGTAAATAAATCTTATGTCTTAAAAGGAACAAATCCAACATTAATAAGCGATTGGCAAGAATTGCTGACTCCGCCAAATGCTGTTACGACTGTTTTTGGCCGTAACGGAGCTGTTGCCTCTCAAACAGGAGATTATACAGCCGATCAAATTAGTGAAACTGCATCGAGAAAATTTCAAACGGCCAATCAAAATACTTTTAATGATGCCACATCTAGTATTCAGACACAGCTAAACTCAAAACAAGCAAACATTGCCTCAGGCACTACAAGTCAATATTTTAGAGGTGATAAAAGCTGGCAGACGCTAGACAAAACTGCTGTTGGTTTGCCTAACGCAGATAATACTTCTGATGCCACTAAAAATGTTTTATCTGCAACCAAACTGACAACCTCCAGAACTATCAATGGAGTTGCTTTTGACGGCTCTGCAAATATCACAATCAGTGCTACAGATTCAACTCCAAGAATTGCTTCTAGCGAAAAAGGTGCCGCTAATGGAGTGGCTACACTTGATGCCAGCGGTATTATTCTAACATCACAACTGCCAAGTTATGTAGATGATGTTTTGGAATTTACAAATTTGGCTAGTTTTCCAACAACTGGCGAAACTGGTAAAATTTATATTGCAAAAGACACCAACAAAACCTATCGTTGGGGAGGATCAGTATATGTTTACATTACAAGTGGTGCGGTAGATAGCGTTGCGGGGAAAACTGGCGTTGTAACATTGGCTAAATCTGATGTCGGTCTTGGAAGTGTGGATAATACTGCCGATACTGCTAAAAATGTTTTGTCTGCTACGAAATTAACAAGTCCTAGAACAATCAATGGAGTTTCTTTTGATGGTTCTGCAAACATTACGATTGCTGATTCAACAAAAGAAAATAGTATTGCTGCGGGTACAACTTCTCAATATTGGAGAGGAGATAAAACTTGGCAGGTTTTAACTACGGCCAATGTTCCTGAATCTGGCAACTTATATTTTTCAAATGCAAGATCAATTGCTTCGGTACTGACTGGCTATACTTCAACAGCGGGGACTATTGTCGCAACCGATTCTATTTTAACAGCTATTAATAAATTAAATGGAAATGATGCTTTAAAAGCTCCTCTAGCCTCTCCTATCTTTACAGGTACAGTTACGGCACCAGCTTTTTCAGGAGCTTTAACAGGGAACGCTTCAACAGCAACTATTCTTCAAACTGCAAGAACAATTAATGGAGTGTCGTTTAATGGTTCTGCAAACATTACTATAGCCGATTCAACAAAATTGCCGTTAGCTGGCGGAACGATGAGCGGAGATATTATATTTCCTGGAACTGATCGCTCAGAAGGAATTTTTGGAACTTACGATTCTACAAAAACGCAATCAATTTGGTCTATTGGAACGGCTTATAGAAGCTCTATTGATGGTTCAACTTTTGGCACTTTATATGGCCTTGCATATAAACACACCAATAATCCATCAGAAGGAACTATGGCTGGCGGACATCAAATGGTGTGGTGCAATAATGGAGTAGCTAAATCTGCAATTGGTGACGGAATTTGGACATCAGGAACAATTACCGGAAATGGTTCAGGTTTAACAGGCATCTCGCAAACATTCAGTATTGGAGGAAATGCTGCTACAGCTACTAAATTACAAACAGCGAGAACAATTAACGGTATTTCATTTGATGGTTCTGCAAATATTATAATTCCAATTAATAATACTGATAAAGTTCCTCATCAAGACGGAACAAGATCAGATCTTAATTATAATATTGCTCTTACTTCAGGCTTTTACAATGTTAATTCAACAGGAACAAATGGTCCTGGCTCATCTTACAACAACTTAATTGTTGCTAAAGGTATCGATACAGGGTTGCAAATAGCTGGAGGCCATAATAATGATTCATTATGGTTTAGAGGATGGAGCTCAAATGGAACAACTTTTACGCCATGGAGACGACTATTGCATGAGGGTAATTACAATTCATATTCACCAACTTTAACAGGAACAGGTGCCAATGGAAACTGGGGCATAAATATTACAGGAAGTGCTGGAGGTTCTTCAAGATATGTCGATTTGTTAGCTAATAGAACTGATGTTGCGGCTTATCCAATCCTTTGGGGAGTTAGTCAAGGAACAAATCCAATGACTGGTAATGCTTCGACTTATGCATTTTCCTGTGATGCTGTAAAAATTCAATCAAGCACAGGAACAGTAATTGCTAATAACTTTAGTGGAAGCGGAGCTGGTCTAACTGGGACAGCTGGTTCACTAAGCATTGGAGGAAATGCTGAAACTTCAACTTCAACAAGAAGAATAACTTTTACAGATGGACCAAGAACTTTAGCTGACCGATTACCAAATACATTTGCACGAACCGTTAATTTTGATTTTGCGCATGCTGCCGCAATTGGAGGATCAGGAAATTATGGAGGAGTTATGACCTTTGCTCCTTGGGATGGCAACACATCTTCAACGGGGGACTCTTCATATCAATTAGCATTTAGAAATGAAAGCGGTGTAAATGGTTCTGGATTACCTGGTCTTAGACTTAGAAAAGGAATTGATACAACATGGGGAGGATGGTATGACATTTTACATTCTGGTAATTATGCAGCATTCTCCGCATTTTCAGGAGCAATTACAGGAGCTTCTTTAACTGTCTCTGGAGATGTTACCGCTTTTTCTGATGCGAGAGTTAAAGAAAATATCAGACCAATTTCAAATGTAATTGAAAGAATTCAAGCTTCACGAGGAGTTGTTTATGATCGAACTGATAACGACCAAAAAGACAATATCGGATTTATTGCTCAAGAACTTGAAGAAAACTTTCCTGAATTGGTTCTTACCAGAGAAGACGGAACAAAAGCTGTTAAATATCAAAATGCGGTTGCTGTATTATTTGAAGCAGTTAAAAAACAACAGGCGCAGATTCAAGAGCAGAGTGAAAAATTGAAACTAATTCTTAAACATTTAAACATTAATTAAAAATGGCAATTTTATCAACAGAACCAATATCGATGAGTCAGATCAATACAGAATTACAACGAAACTCACCATCATTGCAAATATCATTAAATGATGCCGAGAAAAATGGCTATGACATCGCTATTAACCAGAATAGCACTATTAAACCAAATGGCCTCTCGCCTTCCTCTATGAGCGAATGGAGAGGATATAATCATAAAGCAATTTCTTCTGGAGGTGGTTCTAGTGGAGGTGGAACAGTAAATACTGGTGTAATCTGGAATGAGACAGGACGCACCATTAGCGCGACTTATATGACAGTTAAAGCAAACGGAACTACAGTTGCCAATATTACTCTTCCTACTCTTGCTAGTGGAGCAAGCTTCAATTTTAGCACTTCATATACTAACCTTATATTCTCTAATGGAACATTTGTTCTAGATTTATATACCCCTACTGTAGGTTTAACGTCATCAAATTATTTTTATATGAACGCAGGATATAACAGTACAAATGGATATTTTTCCAATACTGGCAGTAGTTTAAGAGCGACAGTCACATCATCTGGCCCCCAATACACTATCATAATTCATATAAAATAATTCAATGAAAGTTGTATACAGTTACTGGGATACTGGTGATGGCTTGAAAAAGCCTAGCAATTGGTTTAGCTCAAGGCTAATGTTGTCATCAATGGTAATATCAGTTCTTAATAGCTACAAACATTACGGAAGAGTAGAAATGGTTACTGATAGTGCAAGTAAAATATGGATTGAAAAATTAGGATTGCCCTTCGAATCCATCAAAACTGATCTTGATGAATTAGAAAAATATGACAAAGGTTCATGGGCTTTGGGAAAAATTAAAGCGTACAGTATTCAGAAAGAGCCATTTTTGCATGTTGATTTGGATGTAATTTTGTTTGAACCTTTTTCACAAAAATTACTCAACCATGATTTATATGTTCAAAACTTTGAACCTTTCAGTATGGATAATTATAATAAAACATATGTTCCATATATTGACCTATTAGAAAATCATGGAACAAATTTGCCGATTGGATTCTCTGATAAAAAACACGCCGTAAATCTTGGAATTTACGGATGTAACAATCTTGAATTCAATAAATTATTCTGCAATTCCGTATTTAACTTCATTGATAATAATGAGCAAAAGTTCAAATCTCTTGTTCCGCTTCACAAATTATGTGTTGTCTGGGAACAGTATTTTTGGGCTCTCATTGCTGATAAATTAAAAATGTCTATCGGTACAATTATAGATCCACAATACAAACTAGCATCTGAAACAGGGTATTTTCATTTGTTAATTGATAAATACAAAGAAGAAATTGCAACTAGTTTTAATGAACATGTAAAAAACATTTATCCTAATTATTATCAATCAATAGAAGAACTATTAAAATTTGATAAAAAAGAATCGTAAAATTTTAATGTAGTAGATAAAAACAACCTCCAAAGTCAAATTTAGACTCTGGAGGTTTCTTTTTATATCATAATAAACAATCATTTCCCAAACTTCCCAACCCCACTCTGCAGCCAACTATAATACTCCTCAATATTCGGATTATAAGCAGACGGCTCAACCAAGTTGGCACTGTTATGATCAACAATTACATAAAACGGCTGTGCATTCGCTTTATAGGTTTTTATCTGTAAATCGCTCCATTTGTTGCCGATGGTTTTGATTTTCTTTCCAGTAGTTTCAGAAACATATTGTTCGCTTTTTGGAAGTTCTTTTTTATCGTCTACGTAAAGCGAAATCAAAACCAAATCATTGTTTAAAACGCCTAATACTTTCGGATCTGACCAAACCAGTTCCTCCATTTTTCGGCAGTTTACGCAGGCATATCCAGTGAAATCTAATAAAACTGGTTTTCCGACTTTTTTAGCATATTCCATTCCTTTATTGTAATCGTGGAAAGTGATGATATTTTGCGGACCGTGCTCTGCTCCTTCTGGCAACGAGCCTGTTATTTTCAATTCAGAATTGCCTGAAACTCCAAGTCCGTTTGGAGATTCGCTGTACTGCATTGGAGGTGGAAATCCGCTGATTAATTTTAACGGTGCACCCCAAAGCCCTGGAATTAGATAAATCGTGAAACTCAAAACGATCAATCCGAAACCTAATCTTCCAACTGAAATATGATTTAACGGAGAATCATGCGGCAATGTAATTTTTCCAAATAAATAAAAAGCCAGCATTCCGAAAACGGCAATCCAAACCGCAAGGAAAACTTCTCTTTCTAACCAGTGCAATTGCAATACTAAATCGGCATTGGATAAAAATTTGAAAGCCAAAGCCAGTTCTAAAAACCCTAAAACTACTTTTACCGTATTCAGCCATCCGCCCGATTTTGGCAGTGCATTTAACCAACCCGGAAAAGCAGCAAATAATGAAAATGGCAATGCAATCGCAATCGAGAATCCTAACATTCCAACAATCGGAGCGATTCCGCCTTTTGAAGCTGCTTCAACCAATAAAGTTCCTACGATTGGTCCGGTACACGAAAAAGATACAATTGCTAAAGCCAATGCCATAAAGAAAATTCCAATTAGCCCTCCTCTATCGGCTTGCGAATCTACTTTGTTGGCTAATGAACTTGGCAGAACAATTTCGAAAGCGCCCAAAAACGAACAGGCAAAAACGACCAATAAAATAAAGAAAATTAAGTTGAACCAAACGTTTGTTGAAAGTGCGTTTAGCGAATCGGCACCAAAAACTGCGGTTACGATCGAACCCAATAAAACGTAAATAATTACGATTGAAAATCCGTAAATCATTGCGTTTCTAATTCCAGCCGCTTTACTTTTACTTTGTTTGGTAAAAAAACTTACCGTCATCGGAATCATCGGGAAAACGCAAGGTGTTAGCAATGCTGCAAATCCTGATAAAAAAGCTAAAATAAAAATAGTCAGTAATCCTCTTGATTCGCTTTTCTTTGGCGAATCTGTAATTTCATTTGATTTTTTTTCTGGTTTCTCAGAAACCGCTTTTTCTTCTGTAATTACAGAATCTTCTTTTACGATCGGAGTTTCTTCGGCGGAAGCCAATTTCTTTTCGCTCGGAATTTTAAAAGTTAATTCTTCTGTAGATGGTGGTAAGCAGTTGCTGTCATCGCAAACCATGAAATCTACTTCTGCAGCAATATTTGAAATCTCTGAAGTGAATTTGATTTTCTGTGTAAAAACCGCTTTATCTTCAAAATATTTAATTTTCATATCGAAGATTTTATCGACTGTTTCGTGTCCTTTATCTTCAGTCGTTTTTCCGATTAATTCGAATTTTTTAGGCTGATTTTTAAAAGTAAAAGCCGTTGGCGAAGGCCCGCCTTCTTCAATATATTGTCCGTACAAATGCCAGCCAGATTGTATGACGGCCTGGGCTTTTAAAATATATTCTTTATCTGAAATTTTTTCTACAGCTGTCGACCATTTTACAGGATTATACATTTGTCCGAACATGGAAACCGAGAGCAATAACAGGAATGCAATTATGGTATTTCTCATTTGTTTTTTGGTTTGATTGGTTGAAAAAAAGAGCTGTCGGCAAAACAGCTCTTTTGGTCTTTCATAGAAAATGGCTTACTAATTCAGATTCTAAAATGAAATAATGAAAGACGACTATTAAAAATTTTAGATTGCAGATTGTTGATTTTAGATTTTGGATCCAGGAAAACTTTGTCAAAGTTTGAAACTTTGACAAAGTTGAATTCTCAAGACTGAAAACTATTTATCAAGCGATCCCGATTTAATGATAATCATTTTATCCAATTGAATGTATTTCTTAATCGCGTCATTTACCTGCTGTAAAGTCGCTTTTTCGATATCTTTCGGATACTGATCGATGTAACTTGGCTCTAAACCTCTTTCGATAAAACTTAAAATCGTTCTCGCCATTCCGTTTGTGGTAGACATTCCTACTTTAAAACTTCCAATTAGGTTGGTTTTCTTGTTTTCTAATTCAGATGCTGTGATGCCTTCTTTTACCCATTTATCTACCTGAACCATTGTAGCATCTAGACCTTTTTGAAATAAATTCGGATTGAAAGAAGCGTTTACAAACCAGTAACCGCCAGTTTCAATGTTACCGCCTAAACCTGAAGTAATGTTGTACGTTAAACCATCATTATCACGAACCGTCTGCATTAAACGTCCAGCGAAACCTGCACCTAAAGTATAATTTCCTATGTAAAACGGAATATAATCAGCATCGGCTCTTTTTAATCCTGTAAACTGACCGATGAATAATTCTGCACTTGGTTTTTCTGGAATGGTTACCAATTCTGTTTTTGCAGCAGCTTTTACAGCTTCTTCAAATTTCAGTTTTTCAGTAACTCCGCCATTCCAATTTTTGAATGATTTTTTTAAAGAAGCGTTTAAATTTGCGCCATCTGTATCACCTACAATTACGAGACGCATAGAAGCTGTTCCGAAATATTTTTTGTGGAAAGCTTTTACTTCATCCAAAGTTGCGTTTTTGATGTTTGCAATATTTTCTTCAACACTTAAACTGTAATTTGGATTTCCTTTCGGATAAATGGCTTGCGATAAAGCAATGCTTCCTCTTTCGCCTGGATCATTCAAATCTTGTTGTGTATTTCCGATAAATTGCTGTTTTAAGTTTTCGAATTCTTTAGCATCAAACAACGGATTTCTCAATTCTTCAGCCAATAAAGCAATGACCTGATCCAGATCTTTTTTCAAACATTTGAATCCAATATTTATCTTAAATGTAGAAGCATTCACATTTAAAGAAACTCCCAATTTTTGCAGTTTTTCTGAGAATTTAAACTTGTCATTTAAGGTTGTTCCTTTTGATAGCATCGAAGCAGTCAGCGCTGGAATAACATCATTTTTAGTTTCGCTCGCATAATTTCCTAACGAAATACTCGCTGCAACCGTAACAAAATCTTTTGCTGAAGTTTTAACTGAAACTACATCAATTCCAGATACTTTTTCTCTTTTGAAAGCAGAAGCCGATTTTTCGATTAACGTTTCTGTAGAAATTACTTCTTGCGAGGTATTTTTAATTGAAGTTGGAACTGACGAAACCTCTTCGTGAATATGTCCTTCCTCTGAATGTCTGTAATAAAACGGACCATTTTCTGGCATATAATTACTGGCTTTTGCTGAATCATTATTTTGAGCGCCAGCCTGCTTCGGAATAAAATATCCTGTTGTGCTCTGGTCTTCAACCAAATATTTATTGGCTACACGCAAAACATCCGCCGGAGTTACTTTTTTCAATCGGTCAACTCCTGTAATGTAATCTGTCCAGTCGCCAGAAGCAATCGCTTCGTTTAATGCCGATGCAATAACTCCAGAACCGTCACGTACTAAAATAGTCTGCGCGCTGATTTTTGCCACAACTCGGTTTACTTCTTCTTGAGTTACACCTTCTTTCTGAATTTTAGTTACGACTTCGCTGATTTTAGAATCAATATCTTCGTGTTTTGAAGTGGTTGGAAAACCAACTCCAATCGTTAAAAGTCCAACTTCTTTAAAGTTTGTTGCTTCAGCATAAGAATATATTCCTAAACGCGTGTCTACGAAAGTTTTGTTTAAAATTGCTGATGGACCAACGCCAATAATCTGAGCTAAAATATTCAACGCAGGAAGATCTTCATGTAACGCTCCTGGAATTTTATAGGCTTTGCTTACAACGCCCAATTCTCCAGGTTTTTTCACTACAATTTTACGCGCACCATATTGCTGAGGTTCTTCTGTGTAAGGCTGAGGCATTACATTTGGCGCTTTTGTAATTTTTCCGAAATACTTTTCGATCAATTCAAAAACATTGTCTTTTTTGAAATCTCCGATAATCGTTAAAGTAGCATTATCTGGCCAGTAATAGGTATTGTAGAAATTTTTTAATACTTCAATCGATGCTTTTTCAATATCCGATTTCCAGCCAATTGTAGAATGATGATACGGATGTGCAATGTACGCCGAAGCCCAAATTTCTTTATCTAATAAACTATTCGGATTGTTTTCTCCACGCTCAAATTCGTTGCGAACCACTGTCATTTCTGCTTCTTTATCTTCTTTCAATAATAAAGAATTACGCATTCTGTCTGCTTCGATTTGAAGTGCCAATTCGATTTTATCGCTTGGCAATGTTTCAAAATAATTCGTACGATCGTACCAAGTCGTAGCATTTAACTGTGCTCCAGTATTTTGCAGAACATCAGTAATTGTGTTTCCGTTTTTCTTGTTGAAAGTTGGCGTTCCTTTAAACATTAAATGTTCTAAAAGGTGCGTTGATCCAGTGTTTCCTAAAACTTCATGTTTAGAACCTACGCGATATACAATTTGTACAGTTGCAACAGGTGAAGCATTATCTTGCAACAGCAAAACATTCATTCCGTTGGGCTGGTATAAATATTCTTCGATTCCGCCTAATTCTTTAATTTTCTTAAAGTTAACCGATTTGCCTTGCGCTGACATAAGGGCGCAGAAAGCTAATGAGCAATAGCCCAGAAAGATGTATTTTTTCATTTTTTTTAGAGTTTATTGGAGTGTTCTGTATCTAGTGTTCAGTGTTCAGGTCTTTAGTGTTCAGTTACAATTCGGTATCGGACTGAACACTAAAAAACTGATCACTGAATACTTAAAAATTTACGATTTGCTGAAAATCTCTTTCAATTTAGATTGCAATTCAGCTTCTCTAAGGTTTTTAGCTACGATTTTCCCGTCAGGTCCAATTAAGTAGTTGGTAGGAACCATTTTTACACCGTATAAAACAGCCGCTTCATTTTGCCATCCTTTTAAATCAGAAACGTGTGTCCAAGTTAAGCCGTCTTTTTCGATTGCTTTTTCCCAAAGTTTCTTTTTGTCGTCTAGAGAAACTCCCAAAACATCAAAACCTTTATCATGATACGTTTTGTAAGCTAGAACTACGTTTGGATTTTCTTTTCGGCATGGACCGCACCAAGAAGCCCAAAAATCTACTAAAACATATTTTCCTTTGTAGTCTGATAATTTCACGACTTTTCCGTTAATATCCGTTTGAGAAAAGTCAGGTGCAGCAACACCAATCGCCGTTTTTTCATTAAGATCGATTGAAGCTTTTAATTTTTTTCCGTAGAATGATTTCTGAATTTCTGGAGATAAAATCGTGTAATATTCTTTTACTTTTTCAGGAGTTCCGTAAGACACAATTCGGTCTTCGATAACCAATGCTCCACCTAAATTATCTTTGTTTTTTCTAATGAATTTATCTGTCAGATCATCCGCGAAAGCGCCCAAATCTTTCCATTTTTTATCCATCCTGGTTTGCTGTTCTGCAGTTAGTTTTACTTTTCCGCCTTGTGTTAGCGAATCAGATAATTTGTAAATCGGACCTGCAATTGCTTGTATTTTTTTGAATTCGTTATCGTAGTACGATTTGTAGAATTCGTTTTGAGTTGCTCCTGTTACTTTAGCTTTAAAAACAGAATCTTTTTTTGCCTCAACCGTAATGTCTTCATTATCTAGAAGAAAATACGCTCCGTATTCTTGCCCTTTAATTTTTATTGTATGAAATAAAGGTTCTCCCGTTTTTCCAGTAAAAGTAAATGCACCTTCTTTTACCTCGGCAGAATCAATGATCTTTTTATCTCCTTTTTCGTCTGCATATTCCAAGTAGACGATTCCTTTGTCCAATCCAGCAATTTTACCATTAATGGTATATCCTTCTTTCTTAGCACAAGAAGTAAGCGCTGTCGCTATCGCTAAAGCGAATAGGCTCGATTTTAAAATTGTACTTTTCATGTTATATTTTTTATTTTAATTGATTGCGATGTTTTTTTTTTTTAAAACACATAGAATCATAGATTTTGTAAGCCTTTTAAAAGACGTTTCACTTATTAGAATAAACATAGCTTTCTATGTGTAAAAAATAAATTTCTTTATATGTTTCAATATTATAGATCAGTTCATTTGGTAAACTGAACACTAAAAGACTGGTCACTGACCACTAAAATCCTTAAGATTTCATAAGTTCCTTCAGCTTAGCTTCCAATTCTGCACCTCTTAAATTGTCCCCAATAATTACACCTTTACTATCTACTAAATAAGTTGCCGGAATGGTTTTTACATTGAATGCTTTGCTTACTTTATCATCATCATACAAATTTGGCCATTGCATGTTTTCTTGACCTAGCGCTTTCTGCCAAGCTTTTTCGTCCTTATCAATCGAAATACTTAAAATCTCAAATCCTTTATTTGAATATTCTGTGTAAGCTGTTTTTAAATTCGGAATTTCTTTTCGGCAAGGAGCACACCACGAAGCCCAAAAATCTACTAAAATGTATTTTTTTCCTGCAACAATATCCTTTGCATTTAATGTTTTTCCGTCTTTATCTTTTAATCCAAAATTTGCAATGCTTGTTCCGATTAATGATTTCGGATTCAAATCTTTATCTACTACTTGGCCATAATAGCTTTGCTTTGCAGCTGGAGAAAATTGTTCGTAAATCGGTTTTTGTTCTGGAGTAAAATAGCTGTATTGCGTCATCATAAAAAATGGTCCCCACCAGTTAGTTTTATGTCTTGCTATAAGGTCTAATGTTGTTTTTTCTACTTTCGTAAAAAAGGCTTTTTCTTTTGCTTCAAAAGCTTTCCATTCTGGAGTATTTGCAATTGAATCCATTGTTTTTTTGTTTCCTGCAACTCTAGCTTTTGAATACAATTTGCCTAATTCTTCAGTCCCTTTATGATATTCAGCATAATCATTATTCAATTCTTCTTTAAAAGCAGTTTCTTTCAGATAATAATCATGAGATTTTGATCCCGTAATTACTACATTTTTAAACGAAATCCATTCTCCTTCGTTATCTGAAACTGTTCCAGCCGCTGTAATTTTTATTTTTGAATTTTCGACCATTACAGAAATATTTCCTTTGTTTTTACCAAAGACAACATAGAAAAAACGAGGTTCTTTTAATTTTCC
Source organism: Flavobacterium erigeronis (assembly GCF_054075165.1). Classification (NCBI taxonomy): domain Bacteria; kingdom Pseudomonadati; phylum Bacteroidota; class Flavobacteriia; order Flavobacteriales; family Flavobacteriaceae; genus Flavobacterium; species Flavobacterium erigeronis. The sequence goes on from NZ_JBSKGP010000004.1 coordinate 449,335, forward strand.
TTCAAAAGTAAATTTCCCGTCTTTTAATGCCGTTTCAGCAACTGGCAGTTCAGATGAATGTGTTGCTCCTGGAATCAATTTTACGGCTGTTCCGTCGGTTAAACCTGTGATGTTTCCTTCAATTGCATAAGAAGAAGTTTGAGCTGGTCCCGTTTTTTTCTTTTGTGCCTGAATGTTTATTGAAACCATAAACAAGCAGATGCATAATCCTAGTATTTTGTTTTGAATTGCTTTCATTTTTGATTGATATTTTTAGAAAAAGCTTCCCTTTCGGGAAATCTAATCGGGAAGCTTTTAGATTATTATTTTGATACGTTTTGTGTAATTGTTCCGTTTCCTGGATTTTGCGTTGCTCCTTGCGGGAAAGGCGATGTCCATAAATGAGAATCAGATTTTAAGGTGTAAGTAGTTCCATTTACAACTTTGCTAAAACTAACTTTATAAACACCTTCTGCATTTAAACGTCTTGCATCTGCATAAGGAATAAGAGTCTGTACAGATTCATTATTTTTTGTTTTGAAAATAGCATTCAAAGCAGTTGTTTTATCTGTAGTTGCAATATCCTGATACGATGCAGGAAGAATACGTGTTTTACGAATTGCATTTAAAATTGCCAATGCTTCGCTGATTTTATTATCACGTGCTAAACACTCGGCTTTAATTAAATAAACCTCAACAGTTGTAAGTCCTCCAAAATTGTACATTCCTGACAATATCGAATAGTAATAAGTGTCAGCACCCACGGTTCTTATTTTCCAACGAGATTTTAAACGTAAATCACCCGTTTCAAAACGCGCCGCTCTTTCTACTGGAATACTTGGTTCTCTTCCTAATGAACGATTTGATCCGTGTCTAAACATATAATTTTCGACATTGTTATAACCCATTGGCGATACAGCAGTTGTGTATGAATTTGGCACATCTATAGTTGTCTTATTTGCTTCGTAAAAAGCTACCCAGTCAAATAATTTATTATTTTCTGCCAATGCCAAATCTGCATATTTTAAAGCTTCTGTATAGTTATTCATTTGTAGATAAACTCTTGAATAAAAAGCGTAACCGGCTCCTAAATTAGGGTGCAAAGCGGTTTGAGAAACCTTTGGCAAATACGGTAAAGCTTCTTTAATATCATTCAGAATAAAATCATACATTTCCTGAATGGTTACTTGTTTGCTTGGCGCATTAATATTGGCACTTGTAATTAACGGAACTGACAATTTTGTAGAAGCTGTAGAAGCTACATAAGTATCTGCATAAAAATTAGTTACATAAAAGAAGTTCATGGCACGCATTATTTTTGCTTGTGCCCAAACCACTCTCTGTTCTTGCTCAGTCGCTTGGGTTGTCGAAAGCGCATTTTCAATAATTAAATTAAAAGCTGAAATTCCGCTATAAGCTGTATAATAGTACGATTCGTCTGATACCTTTATTGCAATACGATCTGCATTTTCGTCCCACATATAATTGGCATTATACAATCTATTGCTTGTTAGTGAAGCGGCTGTTACAAATTGGTCATTTAATACGTGATTAGCTCCTAGAATATCTAATCTTGTGTTGTATTCATCGCGTAAAAAAGCTTCATAATCTGCTAATGTTTCTGGCGATTTTGCTCCTTTTGGCACATCGTTCAAATAGTCTTCGCAAGATGCTAAAGTCAATCCTAAAGCCAATACGCACGCTACTTTTTTATATATATTTTTCATCGTCTAGTCTTTATAAATTAGAAATTAACATTTACTCCCATAACAAAACTTGGAGATATAAAACCGCCTAGCATGTATTTGGCATCTCTGCTTTTGGCAAAAGTGTATACGTTTTCTGCATTCAAATTGAATCGTACTCCGTCTAGTTTTACTCTTTTAATAATGTCTTTTGGCATTTGATACGCTAACGAAATGTTACTCAATCTTACATTTGAAGCATCCAAAATATTAATATCTGCATAAGAATAAATAGTACGAGATTCTGAATTAAAATCGGCTTCATATTCGTAAACCGCTCTCGGAACATTGGTATATGCTTCGTCTCCTGGCTGCATCCAACGATTTGCGATATTATTGTTTACCACCGTTATATCCGTTACATAACCTCCCAGTGCACCATTGTAAGTGTTACTCAACATCGGTAGGAATGTGTTTCTCACTTTATGTCCTAGCTCATAAATGAAAAGAGCCGAAAGCGAGAAGTTTTTATAATCGACAGAAGTATGAAAAGAACCACTGTGTGTAGGAACTGTTGAACCGTAATCTTTAATTGCGTCTAACTGGCCTGGATTATATTTTACTGTAGTTCCTGAAGCATCATAAACTTGAGGTACTCCTGTATCGCTCAAGCCTGCCCATTGGTAACCGTAAATGGCGTTAAAACTGGTTCCAATTCTAGGATAAGCCGTTGGGTAATCTAATTGTAAATAGTACACAGGAGCTTTTACATTTACAAAATCTACTGTATTTTTATTATAGGCATACAAAACAGCGGCATCCCAAGAGAAAGAAGGCGTTTTTACAATTGTTCCTCTTAAAGTAGCTTCGATACCTTTGTTGGTCATTTCTCCATTATTAAGCGTGTAAGAAGAATATCCAAATCCTTCTGTTGGAATTCCTTGACTGGTTGCTAACAAATCTTGACCTTTTTTGTTGTACAAATCTAGAGTTCCGCTTAATCTGCTTTTAAAGAATGAAAAGTCTAAACCAATATTTGTTGTTGTTGTTTTTTCCCAAGACAACTCAGGATTTGGTCTTTTACCCACACTTCCATAAGTTCCTCCAACATTGGCATTAGCATAATAAAAAGCGGTTAAATAAGGAGCCGAATCTTTAGCAATGTTTCCTGCAATACCATAAGAACCACGCAGTTTAAGAGCATCAACCCAATCAACATCAAAAAATGATTCATTGTTAATATTCCAGCCCGCACCTACAGACCAGATAGGTTTGTTTTGGTATTTGCTATCTGTTCCCCAAAGGTTTGAACGATCCCAACGAATGCTTCCAGTAAGAGAATATCTTTTGTCATACGTATAACCTCCTGTAGAATAAACAGAAACATAACGGTTCTGTAATTCTTTTTGTAATCCAAAATCATTTTGTGACATATATCCACCAAAAACAGCTCCGTATACTTTTAATAAATCGGCTTGATTTATCGCAGTAAAAGATAAGGCTTGTGCATCGTAACCATAGCGTGTGTTATCATTATATTCTTGTTTAGAATGACGGATTTCCATACCTGCAATAGCAGAAAAATCATGCTTTTCTGCAAAAGTCTGATTGAAGTTCAATTGCTGACGGAAATTATAAGCATTAGAGAATTGGTTGGTTTCTTTAATAATATCTCCATAAGGCAAATTGTAAACTGCTTTGTTATTAGCAAGTGTTACCAAACCATTTACTTTATTTCTAACATAATAGGATTCTTTAGCAAACAATTGACTTGCACGATCTGAAGCAAACTCGTATTGGAACATAGCGTTGTAAGTAAAAGCGTGGCTGAATTTTACATTAAACTTGGCAAATGTTCTGTTTAAGAAATTTTTGTTTTCAGTTAAATTTCTTCCTAATTCGTCCATCGGCGTAATATCCATGTTGTAAAGACCATAAGTCTGCATAGAATTAAGCGTAAAATTATTGTAGCGAGAAGCAGCAGTAGAAACAAAATTAGTTCCGTCGTTATTTACTAATTGATTGTATGGTTGCCATTTAAATCCAGGATTGTCTGAAACATTTGCTGGATTAATAGGATTATAATACTGAGTATCTCCGATTCCGTAGTTTAAATAAGTTCCTAAATCTAAAGAAAGCCAGTTGTTAATCTGAGTCGAATTTTTCAAATTAATACCAACCGACTGATTTTCAGAATACATATCTTCCAACTGATTGTCTTTATAAGTGATCGAAGCATTAAAAGTATTGTTTTGACTTGCTTTCCCTAAACTAAGGTTGTGCTGCATGAAATACTGATCGCGCTTAGCATATTTTGCTACATCATCGTAGTATTTATAACCTTGAGCCCCCAGTTGGTTTAAACGATTATTCATATCTGCCTGCGTAATATTTCCGGCGTAACCATTTAAAATAGTCTGCATTCCCAAACTGGTAAATGCTGCATTGTTTAATAATGATTGTGCATAAGTATTGGCATTAGCGGTTTTTAAATTAGGATTTCCTTCTGCCCATCCTCTTTCTAAACCAATAATATCAGCAGAACTAGTAAGATTGCCAGTATAATTTCGGTAAGGTGTAACAGTCAAATTGCTAGAAAACGAAATGTTTGTTTTTCCTTCTTTTGCTTTTTTCGTTGTAATTACTATAACTCCATTTGCCGCACGAGCACCATAAATAGAAGAAGCTGCCGCATCTTTTAAAACCGTAATTGTTTCGATGTCTTCTAAGTTTAGGTTAGGAAGATTTTCTTCGATATTTGAATAAGGTGTTAATCTAGTATTTTCAACAGGAAAACCGTCAATAACATATAACGGAGCTGTAGCATTAGCATTCATAGAGGTCGTTCCACGAATTTTTCCGTCTTGATATCCGACAATACGTCCTTCTAAAATTTTGTCTAAACTATTTAAACGCTGCTCTTGAAAATCTTTAGCTTTTAAACTAGAAAAAGACCCTGTTGCTTTTTCTGCAGAGATATCCTGATAACCCGTTTTTAAAACTAGCCCTTCAAGCTCCAAAACATCTTCTTTCAAAACAACATTGATAACACTTCTACCTTCAACTTTAATTTCTTGTCTTACAAATCCTAAATAAGCAAAAGCCAAAGTCGTTTCACTGCCTACCGTAATAATCTGATAATCTCCATTAAAATCGGTCTGAACACCTCTTCCTGAACCATTATCAGAAATTGCTGCACCTACCAAAGGCATCCCTTTTTCGTCTGTAACTCTACCTTTTACGATAAAATCGGCTACAGGCTTTTTCTCTTCCGCTGGTTTATCGGCAGAAAGTTTTTTGGGAGTCAAAATAATATGGTTTCCAGATACTTTAAAATCGGTACTGGTATTATTAAAAATTCTATTTAAAATAACTTCGATTGAGGTTTCGTATGCATTTACATCGATTACTCTGTTTAAATCTACAGATCTTACATTATAGACAAATCTATAATCTGTAGTATATTCCAATCTTTCAATCACTTTGGCAACGGTCATATTGCTGGCATTAAAAGAAATCTTGTTTTTTTGAGAATAAGTGGTTCCGGCGTGCATTACTGTTAAGGCAGTTAGCAGAAATAATGTGGTCAATTTCATTTTCAAATCAAATTTCAAAAAAGGCTTATCAAACCTGATTCTGTTCAAGAGTTTTTTCATACTTTTAAATGTTTTTTTTAATGTTGGTTGGTTAATTAACTGACCGCATATACTCTACCGGGAAATGTTGGCGCATTTTCCGGTTTTTTTATAACGATCCTTCATTTTGGATTTTTGTTACATAGGCATCTTCTATTTTAGATTTCTGATTGTAGATTTTAGATTTAATCCTTTGTGGATTATTGAAATTCTTAATTCTTAATTCTTAATTCTTAATTCTTAATTCTTAATTCTTAATTCTTAATTCTTAATTCTTAATTCTTAATTCTTAATTCTTAATTCTATTTAATCGTTATTTTATCTCGGTCAATAGTATAATCAATGGCGTAGCTGTCGCTAAAATATTTCAAAACCACTTCAATCGGTTCATTGTCAAAACGAGCGTTAAAAATTTCTTTTCCGAGTGCTTTATTTCGGTTAATGAAAGTCACATTGTATTGGCGCTCTAATTTTTTTATAATAGCATCAAAAGAAGCATTTTTAAAAACCAGACTTCCTTTTACCCAATCGGTATAATAATCGGTGTTCACCTGTTCGATTTCAATTTCACTCTGTCCTTTCTCGCTCGAACCTTTAGAACCTGGCGTTAAGTAAACCTGATTCTGGTTGGTTTTATGATCTTTATAAAGCGAAACTTTACCTTCAACCAGCACAACATCAGTACTGCTATTGTTACTATACGAGTCTACATTAAATTTGGTTCCTAAAACCTCAACATTAACTTGTTGCGCATTTACTGTAAAAGGATGTTTTTTGTCTTTACTTACTTCAAAATATGCCTCACCCGTTAAATAGACTTGCCTGTTTTTATTTTTAACAAACTGCACCGGATATTTAAAAGAGGTTCCAGAATTTAAATGCACCAAGGTTCCGTCTGATAATTGTACATCAAATTTTTTCCCGTACGGAATTTTCAATGTGCTGTAAACCAATTCTCCTTCTGTAAAAGCTTTGTTGTAAACCAATTTGTTTTTGTCCTGTTTTCCAATAACATTTCCATCTTTATCCGTTACATTTTTTGCACCAGAAATATCAATAGTTTCCGACGATCCGTTTCCTAATTGTAAAACAATCTCGTCTACTCTCGGAATAATAACGTTTTGTTTAACTTGCTCGGAACCAGAATTTTTATAGAAATAAAATCCGCCCAAAGCCACAACCAAAATCGCAGCATATTTATAATACGATGAAAATCTTCTTTTATAAAAAACATTATTTTCTTTCGAAATTCTTTCTGAAAGCTGTTTTCTAACTTCAGAAGAATCAAAAGTGTTCAAAGCAGTATCAATTGCATAATTGGTTTTTACAAAATCCTTAAATACAAGTTGATTCTCTTCTTCTTTTAACCACTCTGTAAGCTGCTCAATCTCTTCTTGAGAAGCTTGATTTGTGATAAATTTAACAATTAGTCTCTCTGACTTTTTTGCTGTCATTTTAGTCGTTTTTAATATTATTACGAAGCCAAAAAACAAAACCCTAACAATTTGATAAAGTTTTTTTCATTTTGATGAATTTTTTATTTTTCACAAGTGTTTTCTTTCAACAAAACTCGACTAATTTGGTAGAAATTATAAAGTAAATGATTTATATTTGCATTTTTTTATTTTTCTATTTGTAATAATTTTCAAATAGAAAGGCAAAAAAGAGGTCGATTTGAGCAAATTCAGTTTACTTTTTGACCTAAAAAACTATTAATTTATATATTTGTTTTTATGAAGATTGATGATTACAGCGATAATACTATTCTAATTGAGTCTCTTAGAAATGGAGATGAAAGCGCATACACGTACCTTATCGACACGTATCATCATAAACTTTGTGTATATGCTAACAGCTTGGTAAAGAACGTTTACAGTGCCGAAGATATCGTACAGAATGTTTTTATTAAGGTCTGGGAACAGCGCACGAGATTAAAAACAGATCATTCGCTGAAAAGTTTCCTTTACAAACTGGCCTATAATGAGTTTATCGATTTATATCGAAAAAACCAATCTCTCTTTTCTCTTGAAAAATCATATTATGATGCCTTAAACGGAATTGTCCAGGAAGAAGATTCTGAATCTTTTCAAAGGGTTTTGAATGCGGTAAACAAAGAAATTCAAAATTTACCGCCAAAATGCAAGGAGGTTTTTATTCTGAGTAAAAAAGAAGGTTTAACCAATATCGAAATCGCAGAACATTTGGATGTTTCCATTAAAACGGTTGAAGCGCAGATTACAAAAGCATTTTCAATCTTGCGCTCTTCATTGGAGGAAAAAGTTAGAAGTGTGTTGTTTCTTTTGTTTTCTGCTAAAAAAAAATTCAGACTAAATAATTTAATCTGAATTTTCCTTTTATTGTTTCAAGGCATAAATGAATATCTTATTTCTTCCTTCTCTATTTTGGCTCAAAATAAAATCTTGTCTCTTGCTTCTTGTTTCTATACAGCGTCTCTCATCTCGCTTCCTTCTTCTGTAAAATCCAAAACAGGCGTCTTCATATCATGGTACAAAAGCACTTTCCAATTTTGTTCTTTAGCTTCAATTTCCCATTTTTTTCGAGATTCCATGGCACGTTTTCCATCGAAATCGGTTTTGTAGGCTACAGGAATTTTTAAATATCTTTTTTGTGGCAAATCATCTGCTCCATAAAAAACAATTTCGCCATCAGCTTTAATCCAAAATACTTGTTGAAACTTGGTATGTCCTGCCGTAACTTCAAAGGAAATTTCGTCAGTTATATTGCCACTGTCCTCATTTAACAATTCAACGTTTGGTAAATTTTTCAGCTCATTTAATATTTCAGGAACGTAAGACGGATTTTGCAATTGTTCTAAAGCGTAATTTATTTCTCGTTCTTGAATATAAATTCTCGCATTTGGAAAATTTTGAACGAATTGATTATTTTCGAAATAACCGATTCCTTCAATATGATCTTTATGCAGATGCGAAACCAGAATTTTAGTAATCTGTTGAGGTTCGATATTATTTTTTCTTAGCATTTCATAAATAAACGGAACGCCGTTATTTACAAATCCTAAACCGAAATCTATTAAAATAACATCATTATCTGTAATAACAAGAAAGGGCTGAATCGCCATTTTTAAACCAGTTTCGGTTGTGTTTTCTTCTAAAAGCTGAAATTCTTTTTGAGAATTGACAATATAATTTCCTTCTTGTAAAGCTATAATTTTCATTTTGTTCTGCTTGTAATTTTACAATAAAGCAAAGTTCTTAAGAATTTCTATATTTGTAAAACCTTATTTTTCGATAAAATCAATCGATAAAACCGATTTAGAAATGGAACTTCGTCAGCTTAAATATTTTCTAAAAGCAAAAGAATTACTGAATTTCACCGAAGCTGCTTCTGCACTTTTCATCAGTCAAAGTACATTGTCACAGCAAATAAAACAGCTCGAGGATGAACTTCAAGTACCGCTTTTTAACCGAATTGGAAAACGAATTACACTGACTGAAGCTGGAGATTTATTTGCCGTTTATGCACAGCAATCGGTAAACAAAGCTTCTGACGGATTGGAAGTATTAAAAGATTTAAATAATCTGGAAACTGGAAAAGTTGCCATTGGCGTAACGTATGCACTCCGTCATGTAGTTACAAAAGCTTTGATTTTATTTAGTTCTGAATATCCAAAAATTCAGTTCGAAATTATCTTCGGAACTTCGCAGGAACTCATTCAAAAACTCAATCATTTTCAGCTTGATGTAATTCTGACTTTTGAAGAAATTGCTTCTGAAGCACATTTTAAATACCTCGAATTATTTACCTCGCCAATGGCTTTGGTTACCTCATCTGAAACTGCTTTAAAAAATAAAAAGACCATTTCTCTGGAAGAAATCAGCACATTGCCGCTTGCAATGCCAGCGGGCGGTTTCAGCACGACTCAATTTATCAGCAAGGCTTTTGAAAAAAGTAATTTACATCCAAAAGTCACGATCGAAATAAATGATATTCCGACTTTATTGGAATTAATTAAAACAGGAAAATGGCATACAATTTTAACGAAAACTACAATTGAAAACGAAAAAGATTTGTACGCAATTCCGATAAGCGGTAAAAATATGACGCGCACCGCAATGCTTATTTCTTTGAAGGAAGTTTATGAGAAAAAAGCGGTTACAGCTTTTTTGAAGGTTTTGACAGAGAATTTGAAATGATTTTTTTTTAGCCACGAATTTCACGAATTACACTAATTTCTTTTAATTTTAATTCAATTACACTAATTGTTCTAATTCGTAAAATTCGAATAATTAAAACACAAAGTGAATAAATTGGTGTAATTCGTGAAATTCGTGGCTAAAAAAAAACTTACTTCAAACTAGCTTCAAAAGGCGAAGCTGGCAAGTTTTCTTTATTGTATAAATTAGCTTCTGCAGGATTATCAGCCCAAGCGTAGCGTACTTTTACAGGATTTGCAACGGCATCATTCCAAACTACAATTTTGTCGCCTTCGATAATTGCTTTTGCCCAGACAAATTTTCCGTCAGCTCCTGCAATGGCAAATTCCTTTAATTCATTTCCATTTTTGATTTGCAATCCTGTTCCAATATCAGAAAAACTTAGAATTAGTTTATTTCCGTTTTGTTTCATTGATTGAAAAAGCGGACCAGAAGCTGTTAGATTTTTCTCACCATAAACCAATTTTCTAGCTTGTAATGCTAACCTAGCTCCAACATCGTATTTATCTAAAGGATGAATATCGTTCCATTCTCCTAAATCTATTGTTATCGCCAATCCTGTATTTGGAACTTTCAACGTGTTTAATTGCTGCTGTCTCAAAGCAGCCCAATTGCTCTCAGTAGGTTCCATTTTTGGTTCCATAAAATTAGGCAATTGCACCAATAAAAACGGCAATTTTTCCTGCTTCCACTGTGCACGCCAGTTCGAAATTAAAGCTTCCATCAAAGCACCATATTCTAACGGTTTTCTAGTATTGGCTTCGCCTTGATACCATAAAACACCTTTTATTGGATATTCTTTTAGCGGTGCGATCATGGCATTATAAAGTCCGACAGGTTTCCAGCGCACGAAAGTTTGTCCCGGAAGCGGCTCCATTTTTGAACCTAATTTGTATTTCCAAGTTCCTTTTAAATCGATGGTTTTATCGCCAATAATGAGCTCGTAAGGTTTATCGGTTACAAAACCTCCTTTACCCGAATTATTGATGATTCGAATGGTAATTTCGTTTTTTCCTTCTTTTAAAACATTCGCATTAAAAGAGTAAATTCTTGGCGGATATTGGTATGAAGTTGTTCCAACGAAATGTCCGTTTACAAAAACCGAATCGGCATCGACAATTCGTCCTAAAATCAATTTTGCGTGATTTTCATTTATTTTTTCGAGAACAAAATCTTTTTTAAACCAAACCGATCCGTTTGTTTTTCCCAATTCGCCATCTGCCCAATAACCAGGAATATTCATGGATTTCCAATCGGAATTATCGATCTCATTTTTCCATTTATCTTTTAATCCAAGATCGGTATTGTTTACTAATTTATACCATTCTGAGCTTACTTTACGATCGTTTTCGTCGATCTGTTTTTCGAGTTTTCCGTCTTTAAATTTCAAATATTCTTGCTCATATTCTGGGAATTTTTTAATACTTTCTTCACTGATCCATGATTCTGCTGGAGAACCTCCTAAAGCACTATTAATTAATCCGATTGGAATTTTATATTTTTCGTAAATTTCTGAAGCGAAGAAATAGCCAACTCCTGTAAATTGTAAAACGTTTATAGGATTTGCTTCTACCCAAGAACCAGATGAAAAATCGTTTCTTTCTTTTGCAAAATAATATTCGTCAGGCACTAAAAATTGTCGAATATTTGGATTAGTCGATTTTGCAATTTCTTCTTTGTATTTGTCTTTAATGCGATCCATCGGGAGTTCCATATTCGATTGTCCTGAACACAGCCAAACATCGCCAAAAAGAATATTTTTGAGCATAATTGTGTTGGATGCTTTCAAAATCATTTCGTACGGTCCGCCTGCTTTTTGCGACGGAATCTGAATCGACCATTTTCCATCTTGAGCTGTTGTTGCGTTGTATGTTTTATGATTGAAATCGAGTTCTATTTTTTCATTTGGTGTTGCCCAGCCCCAGATATTGACTTTGGTATCGCGCTGTAAAACCATTCCGTCGCTTATAAGTCTCGGAAGTTTTATTTGAGCGTTTATGCTAAAGGTTATTAAAAATACTAATAATACTTTTTTCATTACGTTTTTACTTTTTGTTGCGAGTTTTTTTTCTGCCACGAATTCACGAATTTTTTATTCATTACTTTGTCTACAACAATCGAATTTCACGAATTATAATTCGTGAAATTTGAATAATTTGCAGAAAGTAGGTATTAGAAAAATTCGTGAATTCGTGGCTAAAAAATCTACTCATACGTATATAATTTTATTTTTTGGATTTCGTAATCGCCAACTGAGATTCTTAAATGTCTGCCTTGATGGGTTTGATCTCCGTTGAAATGCCTTATTGTTCTCCAAACTTCATTTTCAAATATTCCTTGATCTGTTTTTAAAATTCCTGCATTTAGGTTTTCTTTTAAAGACTTAAAAGTAAGCACAATTCCGGAACCCGAAATGTAAAATTCATCTTTGGCGATTTCTATAATAATCGCACTTGACATTGGCCAAGTTTCTGCTTTTGCTCCATCCGACCAATTTAAGGTATAATCGTGTTTGAAAGTAAATTCATAATCGCCCATTTTAATAATTTGGGTATTATTTTCTTTGTCTAATAAAACCCCATCGATTTTTCCTTGTCCTTTATATTTTTCAATTGTTGGAGTTAACTGTTTTACCAAATCGTAGATTTTGCCTAGAGGTTCTTTTTTAGTATCGGCAACAGATTCTATCGAAAATGGCGAAAAACCAATGGCTTCGTAATGCCCGATAGCGTATAATCCTTTGAACGGCGCTGTTTCATCAAATTTATGTTCTGGAATAAAAAGCGGATCGCCTTGACGTGTGAACAAATCATTCCATTGTTTGAAGGAAGGATTGTAGAAATCTGGCGCTAAAAAGTCTATTGCATTTCCTGCGGCTTTCCAAACGTCCATAATATGTGGCAACGGTCCTGCACTTGGATATTGTCCTGGCTTTTTTTCTGGCGCGTTTAAAGCTGCATTGACAAACATCGGAATTGGATAAGCGTCTTTTCCTGCTTTGGCCACAATATTGGTGAATTTTGAAAAATACCAAGCCATAAAAATTTCGTCTGTATGCAATCCTTTTCCAAATATTCCTTCCCAATTTCCTTTGGTTTTGAATCCATTTTTCTTCCAAATTTCTAAAAATTCGGGAACTAGTTTTTGTTTGTTTTTTTCTAAATATTTCATCAGCTCATCTGGAACTGGCTTTTGAAATTCAGCATTCGCTAAAGGATGATAATCTCTTGCGGTTGGCAACATTCCAATTTCATTTTCAACCTGAACCATAATTACGGTTTGGTCTTTCTGGTCGAAATCTTTAATATGTGCCATCAGTTTTTTGAACGCATTCAAATCGGCTTGTAGATTGTTTTCGCTGAAAGGCGTTAAAATTTCGTGGCTTTTATTTTTATCATCTTTAACTCTTGGATATTTTTTCTGATTGAGTTTTACCCATTCTGGTGCGTGACTTGACATGCTGTTTTTCCAGGATCCAAACCAAAGAAAAACGAGTCTTAGGTTTTCTTTTCGTGCGCGAAGAATTAAATCATCAACCAATTGAAAATCAAATTTACCTTCTTGCGGTTCTATCAACTCCCAATAAATTGGTGTTAAAACCGTGTTGAGGTTCATATCCGTCAGTTTAGTCCAGATGGTTTCCATGCTTTCAATACTTGTTGCCGATGAATTTCCTAATTCTCCTCCTCGTATTAAAAATGGTTTCTGGTTTACAATTAACTGTGTCTTATTTCCTATTTTCTGGAGATGAGGTATGTTTTGAGAAAATCCGAAATGGATTGTAAATAAAGCCGCGAGGAGAAAACTGTTTTTTGAAAATGGAAACATGTTTTTTTGTTTTTAACATTAAAAATAAACAAAGCAGCTTTGTCAAAGTTTTAAATTTTGACAAAGCTTTTGCTTTTATTGTGCAGATGGATTGTGATAATGCATTGTGTACCCAAGGTTGAAACCTTGGGCTATGTTCTACAATATTGTGCGCTTCGACTCCGCTCAGCCTGACAATCGCAAACAACAACCTTAATAGAATTATTTACGGTTTTTGCAATTCTCCAGAAAATTCTAAACTTACATCTTTTCCTGCCAATCCATCAGCCGTGCCTTTATATGCATGTTTGCGAACATAATTTGCATCCCAAAGATTTGGAGATTCATTTGGAAGCCAGTATTCATGCTCTTTAGAATTATCTGAAACTCCCCAAATCGTGATTCCGTATTGCTGAGCCGCAGGAATGTATTTTTTGTACATATCAATTACATATTGATACATTTCCGCCTGAGATGCTTGCTGTGCAACTGTTGGTGTAGCGGTTCCTAATCTGATATCTAATTCAGAAATTTTAATCAATTTTCCTGTAGCAGCCAATTTTTGGAACATTTGAACAATTTTGTCTTTGTCTGTTGTTAAACCAATGTGCATTTGCGTTCCTATTCCGTCTACGGTAGCGCCTTTTCCTTCGATATATTTTACATATTCGATTAGTCCATCGCATTTATCTAATCTAGACTCTAAATTATAATCGTTAATGAACAATTTATCTGTTGTGTTTCCGTATTGGCGTGCTAGTTTGAAAGCGGTTACAGCATAATCTTTTCCAAGATATTTCACCCATGAGAAATAATCTGTAGCTGTATCGCCTTCTGTTCCGTTTCTTAATGTTCCATCTTCTTTCATTGGTTCGTTTACAACATCCCAAGAGAAAACGCTTGTTTTGTAGTGTGTCATCATTTTAGAAATCCAATCGGTCATTGCATCGGTAATAATTTTAGTTTTCTCTGCTTCTGTTTTTTCAATTGTTACAGGAGCTGTTGCGCCACCGCCAGCAACTGAACCGTCTGTTACAGTAACACTATCAATATAATATGTTCCTGCTGCTCCACCTAAATCAAAACCAAAACCTGTCTCACCGCCTTTTGCTGTGATTTTCCATTCGATTTGCTTCCAAGTTGTCGTAGTTGCCTGATCCCCTTGGTAACTTGCCACTGTTCCTGGTGTAGTTGAACATCTTACAGAACCAGCCGCTTCAGAACGAATCATATAAGAGATTGTATAACTTTTTCCAGCTACTAACGGAGAAGTAAATGTAGTTTGAATTTGAGTTTTCCATTGGTTTGAAGCGTCAGATGTAGCGTTTACCACTTTCATTGCACCGTTTCCTTCATAAACATTTGAAGCTCCTGTTGCAGCACTTAAAGCATCTGCCGCTCCGTTGGCTTTAGTCCATCCTGTTATTCCAGAATTAAAATTTCCGTTAGAAACCAAATTAACCGGCCCAGTAGCTGCGTCAAGATCTACAACTGCCAATGTATTGGCATCTATCAAATAGGTTACGTTAGGCAAGTATCCTAAATCGATATTAAATTGAAATGTTGTGCTTCCTGCTTTAAAATCGCCTGGAGCCAATTTAATTTTAACTTGTTGCCAAGATGAAGTTGTTGCGAAAGCTTCTGTCCATGATCCTCCCGTAGCAAACCAATCTTTATATGGATATTGGTTGCTTAATGAAGCATTAAATGAAATACGCCCTTTTCCGGCAACATCAGATTTGATATAAAATGAAATTTCATAATTATGCCCTGAAACAATTGGCACGTTTGGCGAAGTTAACTGCAAACTATAAGCTGCTGACGAACTTGCACTTGAAGCTAATTGAATTGCTGCAGAAGTACTAGTTAATCCTGAATTGGCAACAGTTGTAATTCCTTTTCCTGGATTATTTCTAGCCCATCCTGTAAAAGTTCCGTTTTTAATAGGTGTTAGATCCAAAACATTTGTTCCGCTTGAACCTGGAATTACTGTTGGGGCAATAATACCGTTTAGATAACTTGCATTTTGGTTGGAATGCCAGATCAACGTGTGTCCGAAAACTTTTAATCCAGCGCTTTTTGTAGCTGCGATAAAAGCATCTACATTGGTAAAATTAATTTCTCCTTTGGAGTTTACCATTGCAGCGTGTTTCATTTCGTAGCCAGGCGTTACCTCATCAAAATTTTCGTTTACTATTTTTCTATAATTGGCATCGCTCATATATAAACTTATTCCGATTCCGTTTCCTAGAGGAAAATCAGAATAGTTTTTTAACGGTTCGTAGCGTCCTATTTTTTCAACTAAAGCCAGCGGAAGTTCTGCTCCAGTTACTTCTCCATGCTCTGGGTCTTTTCCCCATTCCATCAAGTTGTCATCGCAAGATGCGAATAACAGCAATGATGAAGCAATTACTGGTAATATCTTTATGTATTTCATTTTGGTCATGTTTTAGTTAGGGAAATCATTATAAACTGGTGTATCTAATGGCACAATTCTCCAGTTGTCTGTGTACACTTTTACAGAAGTTGCTTTTGAAGGGAATTCTACTTCGCTTGTATTTCCTAGTACATCTTTCATTTTTACATCGGCATTTTCGAACCAAATACCAAAGTTTTGATACGTTGCTGCTTCGCGATAAGCTAAAACAGTTTCAAATGTAGCCGCTTCTTTAGACCATTGATAAAATTTATTTAATGGAATAGTAATAGTGACCCAGCCTGTAGTTTGGAAAGCAACTGATTTTCCGTCAATAAGCCAAGGGATATAGTTGTAAACACCTCCTGACCAAGTTCCTGCATTGAAATTATTGATGGTACATATTTTTAAATAACCTGAATCTTTCCACGCATCTGGTACATAGATATCAAACTGAAAGGCTACTTTATCCAATGGAGTAGTTGCGGGAATGAAAGGAGTCAATTGTGCTCTCCAATTGTCTACACCTGTTCCTCCTGTCCAAACTTCTGTTGCTCTACCTGTAGCGGCTGCAATTGAAGCAAGACGCGATGGACGATGCGGTACATATTTTCCTTGCGACATATTTCCTGCACCAATAGGCGTTGATTCTATATCTGTTCCTAAAATCATACCTGTAGCTGGAGGAGTTCCCCAGAAACTGTGCTGTCCTCTTCCATCAAAATCTAAAATAATTCCTCTTTTACAATTGAAATAAGCAGGAGAATAAACGCCTCCGTTTGAAGTCTGTACAAATAATGAACCTCCTAGATCTGAAACTCCCGTAGGAACTGTAACTGTAAACGAATCTCCATCTTCATCTGAGGTAATTCCAGATGTTACTTCAATATTTCCTGGAAAAACTACTTTGCTAACTTCTGTTAAACCTGTCCCAGTAACTGTAATTGTTTCTCCGGCATTAGGTATTGTGTTTGAAATATTGGTAATAGCTGGTTTTCCTGAACGAATTTCAAACGGAAATGAAAATTCGTTGGAATCATTTACAAAACGAATGGTATTTCGTACTGATGGATCTGCATCTAAAATTGGCGTATCTGCGGAAACGCTTACCAGCATTGAATTATTAGATACAAAAACAACATTAAAATAAGTTGAATATCCGTTAATGTATACTTTTTTAAGTCCTTCAAATCCTGAACCTTCAATACGCAAAAGCTGACCTAAACGGGCAAAAGTAACTTCTCTATCTGGTACAGATGAATTTACATCTTCTAAAAATACTTTGGTGATTGTAATTGCGCCGCCTTCTGAATCGTTGTTGTCGCAAGATGTAAACAGCATACTGAAAACCATCATGCTAAGCAATGCGATGGATGCCCAATACTTTTTATTTAAAATATATTTCATATTTATGTCTTTTAGTTTTTAGTTCTGAAACTAGAATAAGTCTTTTATTTTTTCTTCTGTAAACTGATACGGAACAGGATTTTCTCTCAATAACGGATTCTGAACTAATTCAGATTCTGGATAAGGAAGCGTAAAAATGGTCGCATCGATTACACCAATGGCTCTAGGGCTTGTACTTTTTGAAGCATCAACTGTAACTGTATTTGTTGCTGTATCGTACAAAATTGGAGTAATTACGCCTCTGTTTTGAGCTGTTACATAGTTGATTACTTCTTGCTGTTTGTAATAGGCTCTGCGAACTAAGTCGTACCAATACTGGCCTTCCATACATAATTCTACCCTTCTTTCGTGAGCAAGATCTGCATAAGTCAACATTGTTTTAGGATCTAAACCTGCGCGTGTGCGAAGTCTGTTTACCACTGAAATTGCCGTAGCGTCTGCTGTTGAAGCATTATTTCCTAAAGCTGCTTCTGCGTAATTTAAATAAACTTCTGCCAAACGCAACATGTACGTATTCAGCGCCGAATTCATACGGGTAATTTTTGAGTTGTCTTTTGTAGAACCTACAACTCCTTTTTTAA
Source organism: Flavobacterium erigeronis (assembly GCF_054075165.1). NCBI lineage: Bacteria > Pseudomonadati > Bacteroidota > Flavobacteriia > Flavobacteriales > Flavobacteriaceae > Flavobacterium > Flavobacterium erigeronis. The sequence continues at coordinate 467,041 of NZ_JBSKGP010000004.1, forward strand.
CAGTCAAGAAATCTTTACTGTGATCAACCGTATAACCGCCATTTGCTTTATTAATCTCAGGATAATGATCATCATCTCCCATCCAAGTTGCTCTACGGCGAAGATCTTTTGACTCGTATTCTTGTAAAACATTATAAGAAGCTCTTGTCCAATATCCCCAAGCAGCATCGTCGCCCGTAATATCAGAACCTAATGCAAAATAAGCTTGCTGTGTGTTGTTTACACCAAAATCTCCATTTGGAACCCATTGCAGTGCAAACATCGATTCGGTATTGTTGTTATTGTCGATCATGAATAAATCTTCATAATTTGCCATTAAACTGTAAGGTCCAGAACTCATTACTTTTTCTGCCGCTTTTTTAGCTAAATCCAAATATTCTTGGTTACGAGTTCCGCTGTTCGGGTTATCGCTAACTCCTGAAAATGACAAGTATACGCGAGAAAGCATTCCGAAAGCGCTGTACTTTGTTAAACGTCCAGCCTGACCTGCAGTTTCTGGAAGGTATTTTGCAGCAAATTCTAAATCACGCATAGAAAATTCGTACACATCCTTCATTGGATTTTTATTTACAAGCGGATTTTTAACCAATTCACTCGGATCTGTAGAGATAATTACATCTCCCCATAAAGAAGCCAGATACCAATAAGCGGTTCCTCTCATAAAACGAGCTTCAGCAATATATCTGTTTTTAATAGTTTCATTTAATGGACTTCCAGAAATTCCGATAATCACATTATTGGACTGCTGTACAACATTATACAAAGATGCCCAAGCCGAAACTAATGGCCCTGTTAATCCTGTTTCTGTTAAATCGGTGAATGGGTATACGTAATCTGAGAACGGTGCGTACATATTTGCTGCACGTCCGTCTCCTAATCCGTAATAAAATTTATCATTAAAATCGAACCAAACTTTATTGTACAATGGTCCCGTTGCAGCCTGAAAATCAGACTCTGTTTTATAAAAGTTCTCTTTTGTGATTACATCGTTTGGTTCAACATCTAAAATGTCGCTGCAACTCGTCCAAACAAATGGCAATGCAATAATTAGAGCCGTGTAAAATATTTTCTTTGTTTTCATTGTGCGTTTTTTAGAAATTAACAGTTAATCCTAGTGTAGTAATTGTTGGCGAAGGATAACGTCCGTTATCGATACCATTTAAAAGCTGGTTTTGGTTTATTGCTCCAACTTCAGGATCATAACCTTTATACTTTGTAAAAGTTAAAATGTTCTGCATGTTTGAAGTCACTTTTACATTTGTGATTCCGTACTTAGCGTATAAATCTTTCGGAAGATTGTAAGAGATTGAAATGTTCTTTAGTCTTACATACGAGCCGTCTTCTACAAATCTGTTGCTCAAACGATAATTTGATGCAGATGAAGCTGAAGAAGCACCAATTCTAGGCATGTAAGGATCTCCGCCTACAATCTGCACGTTGCGATAATCGTTTGGTCCGTTCGGGTCGATTAATTCTAATTGCGCATATCCTAAAGCCGTTTTCAATAAGTTCGTATTTTCACGTGGATTTTCTAACCATCTTCTTTGGTAGTTTAAAACTTCGTTTCCGTAAGAACCTGTAAATAAAATGCTCACATCAAAACCTAAGAAAGAGAAACTGTTGTTAAAACCAAATGTAAAATCTGGGTTTGGATTACCAATATAACCTGCATCTTTTTCGTTTATTACGCCATCTTTATTAGCATCTTCGAACATATAATCTCCAATCCAAACTCCATTTTCACCAATCACCATTCCTTCTGGCAATGCTGTTGGCGTTACCGTTCCGTTAGCATCTTTATAATAGAAATCTGTTGCTTTTTCAAAACGTCCGATTACTTTATAACCGTAGAACTGACCCAATGGCTGACCTACAGCTGTACGAGTAACTACTGTAACATCTGAACCTTGCTGTAATGTCTGGTCGTAAACTCCAGATTCTGAATTTAATTTCAACACTTTAGATCTATTCATAGAGAAATTGAAATTCGATTTCCAAAGAAAATCTTTTCTCTGCATGTTGATTGTGTTTATGGTAAACTCAAAACCTTTGTTTTCAAGAGATCCCACATTTGCAAAAGGAGGTGATGTAGCTCCCTGACCTGTTGTTCCTACGTAAGCTGGAAGTGATAATCTTAATAATAAATCGTCTGTTTTCTTGTGATAAAAATCTGCTGTAATTTCAATTCTGTTGTCCAAAAATCCAAGGTCTAAACCAACATTCACTTGATTTGATTTTTCCCATTTCAAATCTGGATTTGCTGTATTGGTTGCAATTTGCCCGCTTCCCCAATTGGTTGCAGAAGTACCATAAACAGAAGTATAAGCATTATTGGGAACGCTTGAATTTCCTGTTACTCCCCATCCTGCACGTAGTTTTAAATTGTTAACTACCTGATTGTCTTTCAAAAATGATTCATTTGAAATTTTCCAAGCTAAAGAAGCAGATGGAAACCAATCCCATTTGTTGCCTTCAGCAAACTGTGAAGATCCGTCTCTTCTGATGGTTCCCGTTAGAAAATATCTATCATCAAAAGAATAAGCTGCTCTTGCAAAATAAGAACTAAGTGATTTTGTAGAACTTGCATTTGAATTTCTAGCAGTTGTCGGATCTCCTGCATTTAAATCGGTTGCTCCGTTTGTTAAATAACCAGAACGGTATCCATAAAGATTTTCCCAATTCTGCTCTTGAAACTCTTGAGCTACCAATGCATTAATATTATGTTTTCCGAAAACTTTATTATACGTCAAAGTGTTAGTCCAAATCCAGTTTTCGCTGGTAGATTTTGTTCTTGATCCTTCTCTCACTTCATTAGATAACGCTCCAAAAGTGTAAGATGGATTAAAAGTATATCGGTTACCAAAACCATAATCTATAGAATATTGTGTTTTCAGTTTTAAGTCTTTTGTAAAACCAATTTCTGCATACACATTTCCTCTAATTCCGTAGTCTTTTCCATGATTATCTTTCAACATTGCAATTCCTAGCGGATTCGTCTGAACGAATTCTGTTGTATCTGGTCCGTCAAAAGTTCCGTCTGCATTACGAGCCGCTACGTTTGGAGTTTGCTTTAAAGCCGTTAAAATCACAGAATCATCATTAACAGTAGTTACCTGATTGGTTTTGTATGCATTTAAGTTTACTCCAACTTTCATCCATTTCTTTACCTGAGAATCGATTACACCTCTGATAGTCATACGATCAAAAGAAGACCCAATTATAGTTCCTTCCTGATCAAAATAAGACATTCCTAATGCATACGTAGTAGTGTCAGATCCGCCAGAAGCAGATAAATTATAACTTTGAATTAAACCTGTCTGAAATAACTCGTCTTGCCAATTTGTTCCTTCTCCTAATAAATCAGGACGAATAAAATAAGGGTCTCTTTGTACAATACCCAAATCTGCACGCGTATTTTTCAACTCTCCGTATTCTCTTAAATTAAGCACCTGCAATTCTTTTGGCATTTGTTGCCATCCTACATAACTGTCAAAATTTAAAACCAAATCTCCTTTTCTACCCGTTTTAGTAGTAACCATAATGACACCGTTTGCAGCTCTAGAACCATAAATGGCAGTTGCAGAAGCATCTTTCAAAATATCGATAGAAGCAATATCGTTAGGGTTAATTCCAGAAAGCGGATTTGAATTTAAAGAACCTGAATTACCATCTATAATAACACCATCAATTACATAAATTGGCTCGTTTGAACCGGTAATCGAACTGATACCACGAATACGTACCGAAGAGCTTCCTCCCGGCGTACCACTGTTTTGCTGTATTTGCACTCCCGCAGCTCGCCCTTGCAATACCTGATCTATAGTTGTAGAAACAGATTGGGTTACTGCCGAACTAGAAATAGAAGAAATCGCTCCTGTTAAATCTGCTCTTTTTGATGTTCCGTATCCAATAACAACAACTTCTTTTAAGTCGTTTAGGTTTTCTTCTAGTAAAGCATCAATTTTAGTTTTATTGTTTACGGCAACTTCATACGGTTTATATCCGATAAAACTGAAGACCAAAATACTATTGGTTGGAATAGCCTGAAGTGTATAAGTACCGTCAAAATTAGATACAGTACTGGTTTTGGTTCCTTTTACAATGATATTGACACCTGGTATTGGTCCAACACCATCAGATACAGTACCTGTAACGGTAATTTGTGCATTTACTGCAGCAGAAAATACCAGCATCAGGATCAAGAGTCCCCAATTCTTGAAGTATTTAGATCTGCTTTTAGTAATTAAAAAGTTAGTCATAAATAATTGGTTTAATGAGTTAATAGTATGGTTTAGTTAGTTTTTATTTTTAATGACTTTATTGGCATTTGTATTTTAACATTTTGCAACAAATAACAGCTTATAGTCAAAACAAATATATGCAAAAAACAACAACACACAATCGGTTGCGTTAATTTTTTTTCTCAATTTCAAAAAAATACCATTAAAAAAAAGAATAATCTATATTTATATTTGCAAAACATTAAACAATCATTAAAAAGAGCATTCATTACAACGAAAACGTTAGAGATAATAAATCGTTTAATTGAAAATCTTAAAAAAACCATAAAATGTTAAAATATCGGTTTTTACTAAAAAACACTAAAACGTTGTAGTTGAACTTCTAAAAAGCGTTCGAAATCAAATCTTTCCTCATCCCTTATAAAATGGGATATGCAACCTATTAGAAACTGAAAACCAGCACACTAAAACTGAAAGCATATATTTCTTACAAATACCAAAAAGAGACAATCGGTTGCTTTTATTTCATAAAAAAACTCCCTTCCAAATAACTGAAAGAGAGTTTGAAAACTATAAAAATGGAAATAAAAATATACTATAGATTCATCTTTTTGGCATCTTCAACAAATTGCTTCAAACCAATATCGGTTAGCGGATGTTTCAGCAATCCTTTTATAGCAGAAAGCGGCCCTGTCATTACATCAGATCCTACTTTTGCACAGTTTACGATATGCATCGTATGACGAACTGAAGCCGAAAGAATCTGAGTCTGATAATTGTAATTATCGTAGACCTGTCTGATTTCTTCAATTAAATGCATTCCGTCTGTCGAAACATCATCTAAACGTCCTAAAAATGGCGAAACATAAGTAGCTCCGGCTTTCGCAGCAAGTAATGCCTGACCCACAGAAAACACTAAAGTTACATTGGTGCGAATTCCTTTAGAAGAAAAATATTTACACGCTTTTACGCCATCACCAATCATAGGCAGTTTTACCACAATCTGAGGATGTAAAGCGGCCAATTCCTCTCCTTCTCTAATCATTCCTTCAAAGTATGTAGAAATAACCTCAGCAGAAACATCACCATCAACGATATTGCAGATGTCTAGATAATGTTTTAAAATATTGTCTTTTCCGGTAATGCCTTCTTTTGCCATCAAAGACGGGTTGGTGGTTACGCCGTCTAAAACGCCCATAGACTGAGCTTCTGTTATGTCTTGTAAATTGGCAGTATCAATAAAAAATTTCATGGTTTTTGGTTTTTATTTTGGTTAGTAATTGAATGCAAATTAGAAGTTATTTGAAACATTCCGTATTGTAGAAGCGCACTGCAGTGCGTCTACGCAAAGTTTGTCCGTATAGTTTTGTCATCGACGAAGGAGACTCGAGCAATAGCAAACAGACGAAATAAATCTTCGCTAGAAACTCTACAAAGATTGGTTTATCGTTGCGGAGCTACTTACGAAGATTTCTCCTTCGTCGAAATGACAAGACTGTGTGTTTCTTTGTGTAAATAAGGTAGAACGCAATTTAGTGCGTTTTAAATTCTAATGAGGAAAAAATGTGCATTTCGATTTGATTCTGCTCTTCAAAAAACCTTCAATAAAAATAAACTCACTATTAATTTTTATCAAACTGACTTATTTTTTTCTTTGAGATTATCTAAAATAGTAACTAAACCTTCAATCTATTTTCATCAAATCTAAAATTCAAAACAAGCCATAATCTCCACACACATTTGTCAATTTTCATTTAAAAATAAATTTTAACGATTTACGACTATCATATTAAAATTCGAATGTATTTTTAAATTGTCTCTGTAATGAGTTTAGAAACCTGACAGGTTTTTAAAACCTGTCAGGTTTAATTGGTATCTAAAAATCTAAAACCTATTAAATATATTGGTTGATGATGTTTTCAAACAATTCTTGTTTACCGCTTTGAAGATTTAATTCTCCATTTTCGTGAGCGATCGTATAAAGATCTTTCAATCCTAATTTTCCATCAGCAAAATCTTTTCCTTTTCCAGAATCGAATGAACTGTATCTTTCTTTTCTTAATTTCTCGTATGGAGAAGAAGAAATAATTTTATCAGCAGTCAATAATGCTCTTGCAAAAGTATCAGCTCCGCCAATGTGTGCTAAGAAAACATCCTCTAAGTCTGTAGAATTTCTTCTGATTTTAGCGTCGAAATTAACTCCACCACCTTGTAAACCGCCAGCTTTTAAGAAAACCAACATTGCTTCAGTTGTTTCCTGAATGTTATTTGGGAATTGGTCTGTATCCCAGCCGTTTTGGTAATCTCCTCTGTTTGCGTCGATACTTCCTAACATTCCTGCTTTTGCAGCAACTTCTAATTCGTGTTGGAAAGTATGTTGCGCCAAAGTAGCGTGGTTTACCTCGATGTTGATTTTGAAATCTTTGTCTAAACCGTATTGTTTCAAGAAACCAATTGCAGTTGCAGAGTCAAAATCGTATTGGTGTTTAGACGGCTCCATTGGTTTTGGTTCGATAAAGAAAGTTCCTTTAAATCCTTGCGCTCTTGCGTAGTCTCTAGACATTGCTAAGAATTGTGCCATGTGGTCTAATTCTCTTCCCATGTCGGTGTTCAAAAGAGACATATAACCTTCTCTTCCTCCCCAGAATACGTAGTTTTCTCCGCCTAAAGCGATAGTTGCATCTAGAGCTAATTTTACTTGTCCGCCCGCGCGAGCTACCACATTAAAGTCTGGATTTGTAGCCGCTCCGTTCATGAATCTTGGGTTTGAGAAACAGTTTGAAGTTCCCCAAAGTAATTTAATTCCAGATTCTGCTTTTTTCTGTTTTAAGTATTCTGTAATGAAAGCCAAACGTTTTTCTGATTCTGCGAAAGTTGGTCCTTCGTTAATCAAATCGTAATCGTGGAAACAGAAATAATCGAATCCCATTTTGCTGATAAATTCAAAAGCAGCATCTGCCTTATCTTTTGCAGCCTGATACGGATCTGATGATGCATCCCAAGCAAAATTTTGAGTTCCTGGTCCGAACGGGTCGCTTCCTTGTCCGCAGAATGTGTGCCAGTAAGCGATTGCAAATTTAAAGTGCTCACGCATTGTTTTTCCAGCTATAACTTGGTCTGGATTGTAATATTTAAACGCTAACGGATTGTCAGATTCTTTTCCCTCAAATTTAATTTGACCAATACCTTTGTAGTATTCTTTATCTCCTAAAACTATCATTTTTATTTTTTTTATTTATTTGTTAATACTAATTCTAATCCTTGTTTCCATTTCTGGTATGCTTTCACGTATTCTTCTTTATTTTTCAGTGGTAAAAATGTCATTACGTGATCGTTAGTCGTAATTCCAGAACTAAACTTATCATAATCGCCGTCTTTTAAACCAACTGCTCTCGCTGCTCCAACTGCTCCCGTTGTATTGTAAATCTCAATTTCGTGACCAATTAAAGTCGCAACGGTATTTGAGAAAATCTCAGAACGGAAAAGATTGTCATTTCCTGCTCTAATGACATTGATTACCGCATTATCTTCTTTCAGACATTCCATTCCGTACACAAACGAAAACGCAATTCCTTCTAAAGAAGCTCTGAATAAGTGTGCGCTATTGTGAATGTTGAGGTTTAAATTCAGAAAATGAGTTCCGATATTTTTGTTATTGAACATACGCTCAGCACCATTCCCAAACGGAATCACGACAACACCTTCTGAACCGATTTCGATTTCAGAAGCTTTCTCATTCATTGCTTCGTAAGATTCATTACCCATATTATTACGAAGCCATCTGTACTGAATTCCAGCTCCGTTAATATTCAAAAGTTTACCCACTCTAGGCGTTTCTAATTCATAGTTTACGTGAACGAAATTGTTGACTCTCGTACTTTTTCCAGAAGTCGCATCGCTTACCGCATAAAAAACTCCCGAAGTTCCGCCCGTAGCCGCTACTTCACCCGGATGCAAAACATTCAAAGCCAAAGCATTATTTGGCTGATCTCCTGCTCGATATACAATCGGAATTCCTGCTGGAAGTCCAGATTCTTGAGCGCCTTTTTCGTTAATAACACCTTGATTCGTAAAATTCTCTACAATATTTGGAGTCAGCGAAGTATCAATTCCGTAATATTCTAAAAGCCAATCGGCTACTTTATTTTCTTTATAATCCCATAGCATTCCTTCAGACAAACCATTTTTGGTAGTCGTTACTTCGCCTGTCAATTTCAAAGCGATATAATCTCCCGGAAGCATGTATTTGTAGATTTTATTGTAAACTTCTGGTTCGTTTTCTTTTACCCATTTCAGTTTAGAAGCCGTAAAATTCCCAGGCGAATTCAGTAAATGTTCCATACATTTTTCCTGACCGATTTCCGCATACGCTTTATTTCCAATTTCAACCGCACGGCTGTCACACCAGATAATCGAATTACGAAGTGCATTTTTATCTTTATCCACAATCACCAATCCGTGCATTTGGTACGAAATACCAACGCCCTGAATTTTAGACGCATCAATATTCGATTCTTTAATCGCTCTTTTGGTCGCCGTACAAATGTACTCCCACCACATTTCAGGATCTTGCTCTGCCCAGTCTGCGTGCAGGGAAACAATTTCCATTTCGTTTTGAGGCTCATTCAAAACAATTACTTTTTTGCCCGTTTCTGCCTCAACGATTGCCGCTTTTACAGAAGAACTTCCAATGTCATATCCTATATAATACATACTTTTATAATGATTCTCTTAAAATTAATTTCGTTGGCACGTAACACTTCGTTTCTTCGTCGTGTGTGATAAATGCTGCTGCTTTGGTTCCCATTTCTTTAAAGTCGGTCGATACAACCGAAATTCCTTTGTAAATAAATTTCTTCATCGGCGTTTCGTTGTACGATAAGAAACCTACATCTTTTCCGGGTTCAAAATCTTTCTCTTTGCACTGTTCTAAAAACTCGCCTAAAATTCGGTCACTTACACTGATATAAGCAATTCCTTTCTCAATCTGAAACTTTTTAGAATCGGTAATAATTTCATTTTCAAAACCAAAATCAATACAAAACTTCTTAAAATATTCTACCGTTTCCCAAGGGTGATTCGTAAAATCAGGATAGATAAAAACTGTTTTTTTATACTTTTTAAACAAATCAGAAGCTTCTGTCAGCGCCTCATAGAATGCCTTTCCAAAATCCTGAAAAACATAATTATTCGTTTTATCCGCCCGAATATTCCAGTCAATCAAAAGCAGTTTATCATTCGAAATTGCCGACAATGCAGGAGGAATTTCTTTGTGGTCAAAATTCATCACCACATATTTATAATACTTCCCGATTCCGTTATTAATGATTGTTTTAAAAACATCAATATTATAATGATGAAACTGCACATCAATAATCACATTATCAGCCAGATTATTCACAACCGAATGATACAAAACCTCTTTATAAGCCTTAAACGTATCCAAAACCAAAAGCACTTTTCTGGTTTCTCCCGCCACATAATAGCCTTTATTCGGTACCGAATCGATCACATTCTGATCCTTCAAAATCGAATACGCCTTAAAAACCGTATCTCTCGAAAGCTGGTACGTTTTGCAAATCACATTTACAGAAGGCAGTAAATCGCCCTTTTGCAAAATATTCTCCGCAATCGCATTTGTAATTCCGTCAACCAACTGCTGGTACTTCGGAATATCACTTTCGTGATTAATTATAAACTCAAATTTTTCGTCTTCTTTTGGCATACCGTTCTGTTCCGTTCTGTTATGCTAAAGTAGATAAAAATATTTTACAAAAAACTCTTTTTCAAATTAAAATTGTTATTTTTTTATTTTCTTTAAGTCCTTAGTTGTTGTTTTTAATTTAAAGAATTTGGGCGTGTCCCGCTTGAAAAAAGCGGGTCGGGCTATTCGTTTCAAGTCCTCGCTCTTCCTTCGTCAGGCTGTGGGCTTTCCACTGCTATCCCTCACGCGAACGGTTTCATCACAACAATCGTCATTGCGAGGAACGAAGCAATCACACTCAGAATGGGGCAAAGATTGGCGATTTAGCTTGTCGAGCTACTTGCGGAGATCCTTCCTTTGTCACGATGACAGACTGAACGAAAAATTCTTATGAAAACCTATACCTAGCCCCGATAGAAGTGGAAATCCTTTTTTATTTTTCCTTTAAAAATAAAAAAGATTGCAACGGATAGCGGGATTAGCTCCTAATCAATCAGCCTCCTAATCCCGTACGGATCAATTGTGATAATCGAACCATCTTCCAGATAATCGATTTTGGTCACTTTCATGCTTCGCAAGTGTGTAACACCTTTTGACAAACTCGAATCGTGGTAAAACAGATACCATTCGCCATCGACTTCACAAATCGAATGATGCGAAGTCCATCCCACAACCGGATTCAGAATCCTTCCCTGATACGTAAATGGCCCATACGGATTGTCGCCAATCGCATAACAGATAAAATGCGTATCGCCTGTAGAATAAGAGAAATAATATTTTTCGTTGTATTTATGAACCCATGAAGCTTCAAAAAAACGACGGTCGTTATCTCCTGCGAGAATCTCATTTCCTTTTTCATCCAAAATTTTAATTTCTTTCGGATCTTCGTCAAACTCCAGCATATCTTCACGAAGTCTTGCTACAATTGGCCCCAAGGCTTTTTCATTGGCTGTTGGCTCTTCGTTATTTTCGTCATAAATATTATTTCGATATTTCTGAAGCTGACCGCCCCAGATTCCTCCAAAATAAATATAATGTCTGCCGTCTTCATCTTCAAAAACTGCAGGATCAATACTGTAACTTCCTTTTATGGCTTCTTTTTCAGGAACAAAAGGTCCAACTGGCGAATCGCTTATGGCAACTCCAAGCTGAAAAATACCGCTAGCACGTTTAGCTGGGAAATACAAATAATATTTTCCTGCTTTGCAGGCCGCATCTGGTGCCCACATCTGCTTCTCTGCCCAGGCAACATCATTTACGTGTAAAGCAACGCCATTGTCAACGGCTTCTGACGAAATGTCTTCCATCGAAAAAACGTGATAATCTTCCATTCCGAAATGATCTCCATTGTCGTTAAACGGAATTCCCGCATCAATGTCGTGCGAAGGATAAATATAGATTTTACCATTAAATACATGCGCCGAAGGATCGGCTGTATAAATATGGGATACTAAAGGCTTTGAAATCGCCAAGTCATTAATTTCCTCAAAATTAATGTGTTCAATGCTGTCTTCAGGCATAGTAATATTTTGTTTAAGTAATTAAGTTCTTCTTTGTTTAAGGTCTGTTTCGATCTGCACTTCCATTTCTTTATTGATTTTATAGAAAAACAGCAATCCGGCTCCAATTAAAAAAGGAATTGCAGGGAAAATACTCACTAATAATTTGATTCCGTCTACAGCAGATTCAGTCTGAACTTCTGCATTGGCCACATAATGGAATGCTCCTAAAACCATAGTGGTTACCGCTCCTCCAATACTCAAGCCTGCTTTTAACCCCACCATCATCGCAGAAAAGATAATCGCAGTTGCACGACGGTTGTTCAGCCATTCTGAATAATCTGCCACATCGGCAATCATCGCCCATAGAATCGGGATTGTGATTCCGTAGAAAAAGCCATGTAAGATTTGAGAGAAAAATATCAATCCGATAGAGGTTGACGGGAAAAAGTAAAAAGCAATAATAAATAGCGTCGAAATGAACAGAAATAGTCCGAATACATTTCGTTTTCCGTATTTGTCTGCTAGGTTTTTAGACAATGTAATTCCGACAATCATAAAGATGATTCCGCCTGCATTAAAAAGTCCGAATCCCGCAGAAACAGGATCGCTCCCAAAATGATTCAGTCCGATATTTGTTAGAAAATCTAAAATAGGCTGAATAAAAATGGCTAATTGTTCTTTGTTTACGTAATTCTCAAAATAATACACATAAGAACCGCCTTTCATTGCTAAAGTCACAAAAACCAAAGTTGTCAGCGAAAGCATAATCACCCAAGGCCTGTTTTTGATTAAATCGCTTAAATCTTCTTTCACACTAGACTTTTGTTCTGGTTTAGGAATGATTCTTTCTTTCGTAGTTAAAAAAGTAATCAGAAGCATAATCGTTCCGATGATAGCCAGAGCAGTCATTACTTTCTCGATTCCAACAGCTTTATCGCCATTTCCAGCACTTTTGATAATGCCAAGCATAAAAACCTGAACAAAAAACTGAGCGAACATAACGGCAACAAAACGATACGACGACATACTATTTCTTTCGCCCATATCTCCTGTAATTACACCACTTAAAGCGGAATAAGGCAGATTATTTGCAGCATAAAAAAGCAATAATAAAGTGTAGGTTACAATGGCATAAATTACTTTTCCTTGATACGAAAAATTTGGAGTTGAAAATGCCATTAAAGCGACAACTCCCAACGGAATTGCAGTCAATAAAATCCACGGTCTGAATTTTCCCCATTTGGTACTCGTTCTGTCTGCCAAAACCCCAATAATCGGATTGAAAACGAAGGCGGCAATTAAACCCACAACCAGCATGATAATAGAAGAATCTGTTGGCGATAATCCGTAGATATCGGTATAAAAATAAGCCAGATACGTCATCAAAGTTTGAAAAACGAGATTGGCAGCTAAGTCGCCCAAGCTGTATCCAATTTTTTCTTTGATGGATAGTTTTTGTGAAATGTTAGTCATTGGTGGGTTTGTGGTCATTTGTCGGTTAGTTATGTAAGCAAAAGTGGTTTTTATTTTTCTAATAGTTTAGTTTGTCATTTCGAGGAACGAGAAATCTCAGCGAGTAGCTCCACAAAGAGAATCCAAATCTTTTATCGAGTTTCTTGCGAAGATTTCTCCTTACGTCGAAATGATAAAATGATGCGAATTACATTTTAAACAATCGGTTGTGTAAAATTAGACAAAAAAACATATTATGCAAATTTAGTTTGCTTTATTTAAGTTATTTTTTATTCCACAACCGATTGCTGATTAATTCATCAAAGCAAAGCCTTTTTCTTTGTTATTCTTTAGATTCTTTAAGATTTAAAATACTGTCGTACGCTTTTTTATGTTTCAAATCGGCATCAAATGGCAAAGGGTAATTTGTTCTGCCTTTAATCGGCCAGTCGTTTAACCAAGATTGTTTGTCATGAACGCCCCAGAAAGTCACTCGGCTAATTTTGTCTTTGTGTTTTAAAAATAATTTAAAAATCGAAGCGTAACGTTCTGTAAGTTTGTTTTGCACTGAATCTGGCAATTTCTCAGGATACGGATTCATTTTCGGATTTCCCTCAAATTTCTGATTTACATCGGCACCTTTTAAATCCCACGGATTGGGCAAAACGGTAATATCCAATTCTGTAAATGCTACTTTAATGCCTAAAGCGGAATATTCTAAAATACTTTTTTCGATTTCTTCCAAGGACGGACTTTCTAATCTCCAATGCCCCTGAATTCCTACTCCATCGACTTTTCCGCCTTCGGCTTTTATTTTTTTGATCAAAGCAATCGCTCCCGCTCTTTTCGCTGGTTCTTCGATATTATAATCATTGTAATACAATTCGGCTTTAGGATCTGCTTTTGCAGCTAATTTGAATGCGTCAACCAGATATTTTTCGCCCAATGTATTTAGAAAAACCGATTTTCTAAGTGTTCCATCTTCATTTAAAGCTTCGTTTACCACATCCCAAGAATCGATTTTGCCTCTATATCTAGAAACAATGGTATTGATATGATCCTGCATAAAAGCTTTCATTTCTGTACTGTCTGCAATCTTTTCCATCCAAGGTGCTAATTGACTGTGCCATATCAACGTATGCCCGTGAATAAACATTTTATTCTTTTTTCCGTACGCCACAAATTTATCCGATAGAGCAAAATCATATTTGCCCTTTTGCGGATGTGTGTACATCGATTTCATGATATTTTCGGCTGTAATCGCATTGAATTCTTTTTTAATAAGCGAATCTTCTTTGCTATTTTTTTCCTGAATCTGATTGACATCTAATGCGGTTCCAATTAAAAAATCGTTTTTATAAGCGTCTTTTAGCGAAAGGGTTTCTTTCTGCGATGAGCAGCTTAACGTTAGCATCGCTGTGACGGCTAATAAATAAGGTTTTACTAATTTCATATTATTGTGGTTTTTTAGTTAGTGTATTTTTTATAGACTAATCGTCATTTTGTCATTCCGAGGAACGAGGAATCTCCGCGAGTAGCTCTACAAAGATTGGCGACATTCTGTGAGGAGTTTCTTGTGGAGATTCCTCGTTCCTCGGAATGACAAACAGGACGTGTGATGTTACTGCTTAATATTCTTTTTTAAAACTCTCCGGCGGCCCCAAATAAGACTCTAATAATTTTCCCTCTTCGGTTTCAATTACAATTTTCTGCAACACCAAAGCTGGATCAACCGCATAAATCTTCAAAACATGATTTCCTGAGTCTTTGATTTGATGCGTTGAGGTTATAATTTTAATATTGTTCGCAACCGATTCTGCCCAATTCTTTTCTGATGAATCTGCATTTAAATTCATAATTTGTGGTTTTTCCTGATTAAAACCAATTCCGTATTTTAAACCGTCGCCCAATTTAAAATTGATTGTCGGCGAAAAATAGGCATGAACTTTTACTTTTCCTTTGCTAAAAAAATGAACGTCGTATTCTAATCTTGGCGATTGTTCAGAAATTTCAATTGATTGAATATTCGAAGGCTTAATTGTTACTCCAGAATCTGTTTTTCCCAAATTCGGAATTACAGTCCATTTTACGGAATCTGAATTAATTGCTTTTGAGAAGTTTTTACTTTCTATTGAAATATATCCGTTGCTTTCTACAAAACCTTTCACACCGCTTAAATCTGCGTTTTTATTAATTGCTTTTTCATTCTTTGGAGGATTCGTGATATCTCTTTCCTTCACAACTTGAATTGAAGGCTCGATTCTTTTGGTTTTCGGAATCACATTTTTATCGGGTTGCTGCCAATTGTCATAACCAATATGCGTCTGAGACATCATGTGATTCCATTTTCCGTTTGCTAATTTGGTATGGTAATAATTGGTGAGCAGACTGTCCTTTTCAAATAACTTTTTTACTTTTTGAGCATAATCATTTGCAACAGCACTTCCCTGTTCTGCATATATATAATTCTTCGCAGTTGCAACATACATTTCATTTAAATTTGCACTCGCCAAAACCGGAAACAAAACCAGCTGATAAAAAGCATCTTTATATTCTGGCTGTAATTTATCATTTATCGAATTCGCTTTTTCAATCAGCTTTTGATAATCGGTTACAACTTGGTCTGCTTCATTATAGTTCATAACGCTATACGTTTTAGCATCTAATAATTCAGGTTTTCGGCGTGCGTTGTATTTCGTATACAATTTTAAAATTTCAGCGATTTCTTCCGAAAACTGGTTTCCAAAATTCTCCTTTGCCCAATTCACATAATAATCCTGTAAATTTTCTGCATTAAACTTTTCTGGATTCCAAGCCATATCGAGGAAAAACTCAATCGGAAATTCCATTGGTTTGATGTCGCCCACATTGACAATCCAGATTTTATCTACGCCATATTGATACGCCAAATCCATTTGTTCCCAAACTCTTTCGATTTGGTTTGTGTTGATCCATTTGTAATTTCGCGGACCTCCGACATAATCGTAATGATAATAAATGCCGTAACCTCCTTTTCTTCGCTTGGCGTTCAGTTCAGGCAGTTTGCGAATATTGCCCCAATTGTCGTCGCACAATAAAAACGTAACATCTTCTGGTACCGTCATTCCCTTATCGTAATAATCCTGTACTTCTTTGTAAAGCGCCCACACTTGAGGCGTTTCTTCAATTGGTTTTTTAGTAACTTCCTGAATGATACTTCGTTGGGTTTTAACGATATTTTCTAAAAGATCAATCGCTGTTCCTTCCGTCATGGGTTCGTCGCCGTCTCCTCGCATTCCAATCGTTACGATGGTTTCTTTGTTACCCATTCTTTTAATTCCGTCTTTCCAAAATTGAATCAAAGCTTCAGAATTGGTATTAAAATCCCATTTTCCGTTTGATTTTCCCCATTCGGCGTGTGCTCTTGTCAAAGGTTCGTGATGCGAAGTTCCCATTACGATTCCGTATTCATCAGCCAAAACAGCATTCTGCGGATCTTCGACATAAAACATTCTGCCCCACATGGCTGGCCATAAATAATTGCCTTTCATTCTGAGAATCAATTCAAAAACCGTATCATAGAATTTCGAATTGAATCCTCCGTATTTCTCAAAAGCCCAGCCAGACAAAGCTGGAGCCTCATCATTTATAAAAATGCCGCGGTATTTTACTTTCGGTTCTCCCTGCGAATGAATTCCAGGTAAAACATGCAATTCCGATTGTTTTTTCACCGGAACATCTCCCCAGAAATACCAAGGCGAAATTCCTATTTGATTGGATAAATCATAAATTCCGTAAATCGTTCCTCTTTTGTCAGAACCTGCAATTACTAATGCTTTTTTGATTCCTTTAAACGGGTTTTCGACAATTTGAGTCGTAAATTTTTCCCATTTCCCCTGAAGCTGACTTCCATCAATTTTTCCTTTTTTGGCTAATTGATCGATGATTTCGCTTTTTCCTAATGTTCCGATAATGACCACAAAATCTTCTGCTTCAGATATTTTTTTTATTCTTTTCGGATGCAAATCGGAAACTTTAAAAATGTCATTTTCTAAATGTCCCGTCACTTTTAAAACTCCCGAAAAATCTTTATCGCTTACTAAAATCGAAGCTGCTTTTCCTTTTGAAACCAAAGGAAAATTTTCTGCAGAAGCCTGATTGACTACGTATTTTTCTGGATTTATGGCATACGATTTTGTGCTTAATCCAATTAGGAAAAGCGACAGAATAATGTAGTATGTTTTAATTTTTAAACACATAGAATCATAGATTTTTCTTTGCTTATAAAGGCGTTTCACTTATTCAAATGCACATAGTTTTTTCACAAGTTTTGTCATTCCGAGGAACGAGGAATCTTCGCGAGTAGCTCTACAAAGATTGGCGACATTCTATGAGGAGTTTCTTGTGAAGATTCCTCGTTCCTCGGAATGACAAACAGAACGTTTTACTCTTCTCATCTGAGACCTGACAGGTTTTTAAAACCTGTCAGGTCTAATTCCAAAGAATATTACAAACCCAATTTATACCCAATCCCCATTTCCAGACCTCGCAATTCAGCCAAACCTTTTAATCTTCCTGTTAACGAATAACCAGGATAGGTTTCTGTTTTTTCATCAACTTCGTGCAAAAAACCGTGATCGGGGCGCATTGGCAAACTGACTTTTGTTTTATTCATTACAAGCAAAATCTTTTCTACAATCTTTTCCATTTTCACATCTCCGTACAAATGCTCTGATTCTCTAAAAATAGTTTCGCTTTCGCGGATGGTATTTCTTAGATGTAAAAAATGAATTCTCTCTTCGTAATCGTCGATTATTTTTTCCAGATTATTTTTTGGGTCAGCGCTAAGTGAACCTGTACAATAACACAAGCCGTTGGCAGTTGAAGGAACGGCACTGAAAATCGATTTTAAATCTTCTTCTGTTGAAACAATTCTCGGCAATCCCAAAACCGAAAACGGCGGATCGTCGGGATGAATCGCTAATTTCTGTTCATTTTTTTCTGCAATTGGTGTTATTTCAGATAAGAAATAAATCAAATTTTCTCTTAGTTTTTGATTGTCGATTGTAGCATAATTTTCTAAAAGCGATAAAATTTGTTCTGCTGTAAAATTGATTTTACTTCCTGGTAATCCGAGTAAAACATTTTTAAACAACAATGCTTTTTCATCTTCAGACAATTGATTTCCAAATTGCAAGGCTTTTTCTTTTTCAGTATCTGAATAATCGTTTTCTGAATTCGGTCTTTTTAAAAGAAAAACATCAAAATACGTAAACGCATCCTGATTGTATAGTAAAGCTTTGCTTCCGTCTTCATTTATAAAATTATGATTGGTGCGAACCCAATCCAGAATCGGCATAAAATTGTAGGTTATAATTTTAATCCCGCAATCGGCCAAATTCTGTAAGCTAATTTTATAATTTTCGATGTATTGCAAATAGTTTCTAGAAGCCCGTTTGATTTCTTCGTGAACAGGAAGACTCTCCACCACAGTCCACTCCAAACCTGCATTTCGAATCATCTGCTGTCTTTCCTGAATAGCTGCAACTGACCAGATTTCACCCACTGGAATCTGATGCAAAGCGGTTACAATTCCAGTTGCTCCGGCTTGTTTTATGTCGATAAGCTTTACGTTGTCATTTGGACCGAACCAACGCATGGTTTGCTGCATTTTTACCATAATTCTTTTTTTTCTGCCACGAAGGCTTTTTTTCTGCCACGAAGGCACTAAGACACTAAGTTTCTATTTTAAAGCCACAGATTATAAAGATTAAGTCAACTTAATCCGCAATCCAAATAGCAATCGAAAGGGGAAACAAAACTTTGTGCCTTTGCTCCTTCGTTGCTATAACCTAGAACCCAATACTGTTTCCGCCATCAACTGGCAGAACTGTACCCGTTGTATATTTTGATTCGCTTAAAGCGAAATAATAAACTGCATCTGCAATATCCGATGGCTCTCCTAAAAAGCCCATTGGCGTTCTCCCCAACACTTTATTTTTTCTTTCCGGATCATTGTCCAAAGCTGCCGCTGACATTTTGGTTTTTATAAATCCTGGAGCGATACAGTTTACTCGAATTCCCGCTGGAGCCAGTTCTGTTGCCATGGCTCGCGTCATAGATTCGATTGCGCCTTTACTTGCCGAATAGGCAATCACTTTCGGAATTCCGTATTGAGATGCCATCGAACTGATGTTGATGATACTGCCGCTTCCGTTGGCTTTCATGTTTTTGATTACTTCACGGCTTACGGCAAAAACGCTCAATAAATTGATGTGAATAATCGAAAGAAAATCTTCATCGGTCACGTCTGGAATCTCTTTTTTCATATTGATTCCTGCATTGTTTACCAAAATATCGATTGAGCCATTTTGCGTTATGCTTTCGATCATAGCAGGAATTCCGCTCAGATTATTTAAATCGAAAATTACTGGAATAGCATTTTCTCCAATTTCTTTACAGGCATCTTCTGTTTTTTCTTTTGATCTTCCGATGATGTAGGTTGTGATTCCGTTGTCACACAGTTTTTTTGCGGTTGCAAAGCCCAATCCCGAATTTCCTCCGGTTACAATTGCCGTTTTTTTGCTCATAATTTGTTTTTTGGTACGCGGATGACACTGATTCGCTATCGCGAAAGCGCTGATTTACACGGATTTTTTTATTTTTATTAATTAAAAAAATCCGTCTTTTTCTGTGTCTTCGCGAAAGCGAATCCGCGTCATCTGCGTTCAATTTTTAATAATTTATCCATTTCCCGGTGCAAAGGGAAATTTTAATGATTTAAAATACTCTAAAGTCTGCGTTGGTTTTTCGACTCCCGTCGGAAGTTCTTTTCCCGAAAACTGCTGAAAATACAGCAGGCAGGCATCGCGCCACCATTTTGCTTCTTTGTACTGAATTTGCAATAACATTTCGACTTCGTGAAAACGTTCGGCGTCTATATATTTTTCGGTTTTTTTCCAGACATTCTGCATGTTTTCAACTTGATTAACGCCTTCTTGATATTTTAATGCCAAACCATTCCAAAGTGTTTGACCGTTTTTTAGTTTGTAATTCCACGGAACGTGATGAAACCATAAAAGGTCTTTTTCTGGACAAGTTTCTAAAGTAGAAAAGAGTTTAGCAACTTCTGGTGCATATTGCGAAATCGCATTTGTTCCCGATTTAGAACGGTCGAAACCAATTCCGTTTTTATCTGCTTTATGATAATACGTCGGATTCCATTCTGGTCTTGACAAATCGGAAACCCACGGCCCAGGACCGTAATGATGTCCCGTGTCCATAATATGATGCAAACCAAGCGGTGTCATATAATTGACAACAGCTTCACGCGATTCCATCATCATAGTTTTTACGGGTTTAATGAAATTTTCATCGTTTGAAAAAGTACTTCTCAACCATTCATCTGCAATAATTTCAGAATCCAAATACGGATTCCAAGCCAGTCTTCCGAAGCCATACCAATTGGCCTGCGCAAAAGGATGTCCTGTCCAGTTGAGGTCGTTTCCAATATTGGCAACGCCTGCAATTCCGGTAATTTTATTTTGAAATAAAGAACCGTCAACGACTTTGGCAACAGTTGAGCCTTTTCCTTTTTGATAGGTATCGGCTTCTAAAACTTCCTGAAATAATTTAGGCAGAAAAACTAAATGCGTGCTGAATCCTAAATATTCTTGAGTAATTTGAAATTCCATCATTAGAGGTGTTTTCGGCATCGCTCCAAATAGCGGATGAAAAGGTTCGCGGGGCTGAAAATCGATTGCTCCATTTTTAACCTGAACGATTACATTGTCTTTAAATTTTCCGTCATACGGCTGAAATTCGGCATAAGCTTGTTTAGCGCGGTCGTTGGCATCGTGCTCCGAATATACAAAAGCCCTCCACATTACAATTCCATTAAAAGGCGCAACTGCATCGGCCAGCATATTGGCTCCGTCGACATGATCACGACCATAATTTTGCGGTCCTGGCTGACCTTCAGAATTGGCTTTCACCAAAAATCCACCAAAATCTGGAATACGTTTGTAGATTTCTGCTGCTTTATTTTTCCACCAATTCATCACTTCTGGATCTTTTGGATCGGCAGTTTTTAAGTTTCCAATTTCGATTGGCGCAGAAAATCTTGCAGTTAAATACACTTTGATTCCGTAAGGTCTGAAAACATTTGCTAAAGCTTCGACTTTTTCTAAATATTGCGGGGTTAGAATCAGTGCATTGGCATTTACATTCGTCAAAACCGTTCCGTTAATTCCGATTGAGGCATTCGCTCTAGCGTAATCAATATAACGCTGGTCTATAAAATCGGGAAGTTTCTGCCAGTTCCAAAGCGAAAATCCTGCGTAACCTCTTTCTACTGTTCTGTCCAGATTATCCCAATGATTCAGGATTCTAATGTTTGTTTTTGGAGAATCGGTTACGTTTAAATTTTTAATTGATTTATTGGTTTGTAGAATTCTGATAAAATTGAAAACGCCGTATAAAACCGCAATGTCATTTTTTCCTGTAATAATGATTTGTTTTTTATTTTGAAGAGAAATCGATTTTATGATAAAACCTTCATGGTTTACTTTATCAAAATCAGATTCCAACTGTTTTTTGATTTCGGAATTTAAATTAGATTGAGAACCTACAATTAGATTATTTTCTTCTTTTAAATCACGTTTAATTTCAGGTGTATTTCCGAGCATTTCCAAAAATGCTGTTTTAAGTTCTTTCTCGGCAATTTTTATGGTTTCTGAATTTCCTAAAACTACCAATCCTTGTAGATTGTCTTTGTATTCTTTTGCCATTGAAGCATTCGTAACAGAATTATACTGCAACCACAGTTTATAATCCTTTTGTGCCGAAGCTGAAAAGGAAATCAAAAGAAAAAGGAAAACAAATCGTAATGAAGCCATGTTGGTTTTATTAATTCTCATTTTTACATCTATAGCGTTTTATTTCCATTTAAAAATATTTGATAAATTTTTAATTTAAAAAATAAATTATTCGAAATAAAACAATAATTGCAATCGGTTGCGTAAAAATATAGGATTGTTATTGAAGAAAAAAATTTTAGCTCTGTTTTTTTCAAAAAATAATTCCATTTAACAAATAAAGGCAGGATAATTATAAAAACTATCCTGCCTATAGTAAGGTTCAATTTTAGATTTTTGAGTATCGATTTTAGATTCTACTCTATGCGATTATCACAGTTAATAAGATTTTACTTCTGCGTAGATTCTCTCGCCAGTACTTCTGTGTTTAAAAAAGTAATTTCTTTGGCGTCGTCATTTTTAGCCGATTTTAGGTTTTTGATTATGATTTCTGCCGCAGCTTTCCCCATTTTTTCTGCGGGATGCGTGATTGTCGATAAATTTGGATCGATGATCTGCGAAATTGGGTCGTTGTTAAAACCAATTACTTTAAATTCTTCCGGTACTTTTATACCGCGTTTTTTAGCGGTCTGCACGGCACTTACGGCCAGAATATCTCCAGGAGCAAAAAGTCCGTCGGGAATTGGATCTAAGTCAAACAAAGCATTGCTTGCTTTTACACCATCTTCGTAGGTAACTGAATTTAAATTGATAATCAGTTTTTCGTCAATATCAACGTTATGGTCTTTTAAAGCTTCTATATAACCTCTTTTTCTTTCGTTATATAAATTTCCTAATTCTGATCCTGCTGTAATGTGTGCAATTCGAATACAGCCTTGCTCAATCAAGTGTTTCGTGGCTTTGTAACCTGCTGTATAATTGTCGATTACGACTCTAAAAGTATTATAATCTTTAGGCACACGATCGACAAAAACTAATGGAATATTGTTATTTGAGAATTGATGAAAATGTGACGTATCACGCGTTTCCATTGCCAGCGAACAAATGACACCACTTACACGATTGCTGTACAAGGATTTTGCCATATTCACTTCTTCTTCATACGAGTCGTGCGACTGCATAATGATTACCGTATAATCTGATTTTTGGGCTGTAATTTCGATGCCGCTAATAAGCGATGACAAAAAAGGCTGTGTAACAGTCGGAATTAAAACTCCAATTGTTTTGGTTTTGTTGCCACGCAATCCTGCCGCTAAAGTGTTCGGAACAAATCCCATTTCTTCAGCAGTTTTCTTGACTTTTTTTATGGTTTTATCACTTATGGTGTGATGGTCTTTTAAAGCTCTTGAAATCGTAGACGTAGCCAAATTAAGTCTTTCGGCTATATCGTAAATCGTGACATGTTTATTTTCTTCCATAAATCAAATAAATAGAAGATGTAAATATAAACTATTTTCTCTCAAGATGATCTTTTCGAAAATTGGCTAAAAAAACAAAATGTCCTCAACGAAGTATTGAGGACATTTCTATTTTTTTCAATGCGTTGCGTAACTATTCAAAATGTATAATTTCAACACATAGAAACATAGATTTTTTTTACCAATTTAAAAAGATGATTGAAAGAAACTAGTTTCTAACACATAGCTATGTGAATTAATAAAAGTGAAACGCCTTTCTTAAGCTCCAAAAAAACTATGTATCTATGTGTTAAAAATTTTATAGTAACAGTTAATCTTATACTATTTTTTACCAATGTTATTTTTCTTGTCTTTTAGGATTTTGCCATCTTTGGTAAATTCCAAATCGATGTCGTTGGTTAAATCTACATCGAGATCTTTGTGTCCGTAATCAATGTGGGTGATTTTTTCGTTTGGATAATTTTTCGCCACATAATCTTTTACTTCTTTCGGAATAAATGCAGTCGGAATTGGTTTATCGTCTCCATCAACTTCACGGTACGAACCGTCTTTCCAGAATTCTACTTCTGTGCCGTCTTTTAGTTTTACTTCGTATCCTTTTTCTCCATGTTCTGCGTCTTTTTGAGCACTTTCTACAGCAACATCGCTAAAGTGTTTTTGCAGAAATTCCTGTGCCGGTTTTGGCAGTTCCGTGACTTCGATTTTCTTTTGTGCGCTGGCCGAGATTGTTAACGATAACAATGCAATGGCTAAAAATATTCTGTTTTTCATCGTTTAAATTTTTAAGTATACTCTCACTAATTTACGACAAGAAAAAATACATTCAAATCTATTTAAGAAACTTTTAGAATTTCGAAACACAGATAATTACTTAATTTACAGCAAATTGAAATCATTTCAAAACGATTCATAATATCACAACTTCATTCAAAAATTTTATTTTTAGAAAAGATTTTTCAATTCTTTTGTAGTACTTTTATCGCTTATTCAAAAACTGATTTAATCTTATAAATCCCAAATTTACAAGACTTTAAATTACTCATCTCTTCTGTTTGAGTAGAAAACAAATGTTATGGAAATCTGGTTCAGAAGACTTTTTTTATTGCTCTTCCTCTTTTTATCATTCGCTCTGCAAGCTCAGATTGAAGGTAAGAAGAAAGCTTTCGTTTCCAAAAAGCCAGTTCCCATTAGAGAAGATAAAAACACGCTTGCGCTTTACGATTTGTACAATAAAGGCGAAGAGAAAAAGGCTTATAAAAAAGCGCATTTAATTCTCAAATCGAAAGTAGACAACCGAGCTCTTGCCCGAACCAATTTGCTCTTGGCTTATTATTTTAATAAAAGGGCGGTAATCGATTCTTCTATTTTTTATACCAATCAGGCTTTAAAATACAATACGGCTATTAATGATTCTTTGAAGAATCGACTTTTTTCACTCGGCTATAATTTATTGGCAATCAATTATAAAAAAAGAGGATTGCTTAACGAAAGTAAAAAATGGCATATTAAAGGCATTGAAGTTTCGCAAAAGTATAACGAACAAAATCTTTTCTATACGCATACACACGGATTAGCGCAAACGTACAGCGAATTGGGCGATTATAATAATGCTTTGAAATTGTTTAAACAATGTCTGGAATACAAAGCGGATACCGAAATCATTTTGGGCAGTTATATTAATATTGGTGATCTTTATTCGAAGCTAAAGGATTATGAAAATGCGAATATTTTTTATAAAAAAGGAAAAATACTCTGCGAAAAAACAAATAATAATCAGGGACGAGTTATTGTTTTATTGGGACTTGGCGAGAATTATCAGCTTCAGAACAAATCCCAGGAAGCGTTAAAAATGTTTCAAGAAGCGCTTTCCATTGCTGATAAAAGTGAACTAAATCAGTTATCGATTGTTTCGCGAAGCAGTATTGGTGATGTTTATATTTCGCAGAAAAAATACCAAGATGCCAAATTGATATTTTCTGAAGCGCTTCAAAAGTCGGTTCATTTCGGACTGCTTCAAAATCAGAGTTCCATTTATGATGAATTGCGAAAAATTGCCATTCTACAAGATGATTATAAAAGTGCGTATTCGTTTTTCGAAAAATCAACCCGTGTAAAAGATTCGATTTATAATCTTCAAAAAATAAAAGAAATCAACGAACTTGAAGTCAAATACAAAACAGCACAGAAACAGAAAGAAATTGAGGTTTTGAAATTTGAAAATGAAGCCAAAAAATTAGCTTTGGCGAATCAGGAAGAAGCTTTGGAAAATATGTTGCTTCAAGAGGAAATTTCGAAGAAAAACAATGAAAATACGATTCTGGCTTTTCAGAATTCATCGAATAAAAAACGAAATGAGATTTCGCTTTTAAAGAAAGATCAACAGTTGAAAACTTTGGAAATTGATCAGCAGAAGAAAATTAGATTTTTTACTATTGCTGGATTTCTAGTTTTCCTGATTCCGATTACGGGACTTTTATTTCAATATTATAAACGTCTTAAAGCACAGCGTTTGCTGAATATCAAACAAGCTGAAATTAGTTCGCAAAAAATCGACGGCATTTTAAAAGAACAGGAATTGGAATTGATAAAAGCTTCGATCAGCGGGCAGGATAATGAAAGACAGCGCATTTCGCAGGAACTTCATGACAGTATTGGCGGGAATTTGGCGGCTATAAAACTGCAAGTAAATCATTTAAGTGCTTCTGATTTTTCTAATGTTCAAAAAATTAGCTTACAGCTTGACGAGACGTATCAGCAGGTTCGCAGTATTTCGCATTCGCTTCTTCCGAAGAAATTCAGCCAAAATAAGTTTTTGGAAGTGGTTGATTCGTATTTGAAAAATATCAGCGAAGCGAGTCAGCTCAAAATTGCATTTATTCCATATCCAAAAAAGGAAATTAATGAATTGAATGAGGATATTCAAATTGAAGTTTTTAAAATGATTCAGGAACTTTTGACGAATACAATTAAACACGCCAAAGCTTCTGAAGTTGAAATTCAGCTGAATTATATTGAGAATATTTTAAATCTTTTGTTTGAAGATAATGGAATTGGTTTTGAAACCGAAAATCATTCGAAAGGAATTGGTTTTATCAATCTCGAAAGCCGAATTCATAAATTAAAAGGCTCATTTGTAATTGATTCTAAATTGAAACGCGGTACGATTGTGAATATCGAAATCCCGGTTTTGGAACAGAAAATTAAAGCCAAAGTAAAAGGAATTGATTTAAAAAATCAGCTTGACGAATTGAAAAGCAACTAATATATTTGTTGAATGAATAGTATTAACCTACTTATTGCCGACGATCACACCATGTTTTTGCAGGGAATTATTTCACTGCTGGAACAAGAACCGAATATTACAATTGTTGACAAAGCGGTAAACGGAATCGAGGCGCTTGAAATTGTGAAAAAAGGCGTTGTCGATTTTATTATTTTGGATATCAGTATGCCAGAAATGGATGGTATTGAATTGAGTAAGATTCTAAAAAAACAGCATCCTGATGTAAAAATCCTGATTGTAAGCACACATAGTAATGTGATGATTGTTTCGAGATTAATTCGAATTGGCGTGAATGGTTATTTATTGAAAAATGCCGAAAAAGAGGAACTTCTGAAAGCGATCAATACAATTGCATCGGGTGAGAATTATTTTGCTGAAGAACTCGAAGAAAAATATCTTTTGAATAGTTCAAAAATTGAAAAACAGGTTTCAAATTTGACTGAATTGAGTTCGCGTGAAAAAGAGATTTTGGTTTTGATTGCCCAAGAATATAATACGGCTGAGATTGCCGAAAAAACCTTTATTAGTTTGAATACCGTAAATACGCACCGCCGTAATTTATTATCGAAATTGAATGCTAAAAATACGGCGGGTCTTGTAAAATACGCAGTTGAAAATGGTTTGGTCGATTAATTACTCAAATCCTTTTCCCAATCTGTAATTTAAAACTAATCCAAAAGTGTCTGGAATCACTACATTGTCAATTGATTTATTGTACGTGCAGATGACCCTAAAATTATCTGAAAGATGAAAACCGGCCAGAAAGTTCAACGTTTGCGATGTTCTGTAACCGCCGCCAAATTCTACTTTATTTTTGTAATTGATTAAAAGATTCAAATCGGCCTGAAAGGGCGCTCCTTCTACATATTTGAACAAAACGCTTGGGTTGACCAAGATTTCTTCAAAACGGTTGGTAAAGAATTTATAACCGAAATAACTGTAATACACGTTTTTTAAGTTCGTATTGTTATTTGAATTAAATGCAGAACTCAATAGATTTGGCGATGATAATCCGAAATAGATTTGATCGCGGTTGTATAAAAATCCGACTCCAAAAGTGGGTGTAAAACTATTTACATTTTCCTGAAATTCTGGATCGTTTTCTATTCCCAGTCTTGTCAGGTTTTCGTTGTAAAGCATTCCTCCTGCTGTAACTCCAAATGAAATTATAGATGGATCATACGCCCACCATTTTCCGTTTTTATATTCAGAATCGTAATAGATTTTATAGGAATAAGATGTGAAGAAAGTTGTGGTATTCGTTACTCCTATCTCGTCGTATGAAATTCCTGCTGCCAAACCGATTTTCTCGCCCCAAGTTAATTTATTTACCGAAAGATCAAAGTTTTTTGGACTTCCGTCAACTGAATTAAAATAGCCATTTGTAGTCATAACCATATCAATATCATTATAATAGCCAGCGTGTGCAGGATTGATGAGAACGGCGTTGTAATTATAACTGGAAAAAACTGGAGTTTGCTGTCCGTAAGCCCTTTCTAAAAAAATGATTAGTATAAATAAAGCTAAGATTATATTGATTTTACTTTTCATGAATTAACGTTTTAAAACAAGATATCCCTTGGTTTTCTTAAAATGATTGGGCTGTTCTGTGCGGATTTCGAAGAAATAAGTTCCCTCTGGTAGCTGGCTGGCGCCTAAATTTCTACTCTTATTGGCGATTCCGCTAAAAACATTTGTTGCATTATCGTAACCTTTAGTTTGGAAAACCAAATCTCCCCAACGGCTGTAAATCAGCACTTCGTTTTCTGGATAATCGGTTATACCGTCAATTTCCCAAAAATCATTGATGCCATCTCCGTTTGGAGAAAAACCATATTTTGTTTCGTCTTTTGCTGTTGGAATAACTGTTATGGTAATAAAATCTTCTGCCTGACAGCCGTCTTCATTGGTAAAAATCACTTTATACGTTGTAGTTTCTGTAGGTTTTGCAATTGGATTTCCTATTTTGCTATTGTTCAAACCCGTTGAAGGCGACCAAGAGAAAGTTCCGTTTTGTAATGCCAAAGCATAAAGCAGAGTCGATTCGCCTTCTTTAATTTGTAAATCGTCTCCAAGATCCACTAAAACGGGGTTGGTATACAGTAGAAAAGAACAGCTAGAACTGTTATTGCTTTTATCTGAAACTTTTATAGTAATCGACATTCCATCAGAAAATGCACTTCCTGGAGTTGGTGTCTGCATAATTACTGGATTTGGATCGGTATTGTCTGTTGCAAAAATCATTTTGGTGTAATCTGGAACTGTACTGACGTTGCAATCAAAAACTTGATCTTCAATGCAGGCAAAAACTGGTGCTTCTGTGTCTTGCATTAGGTTGATTTTAAACGAACAAGAGGCAGAATTTCCACTGTTATCAGAAACATTCATCGTAACACTCATTCCATCTGTAACATTTGTTCCTGCGACTGGTGTTTGTGTGATCGTTACATTTGAATCACAATTGTCTGTTGCAGTAATCTGCGAACGATAATCTGATAAAACCGCTCCTAGACTGACATTTTGATCTTCAATACAAGTCATTTGAGGTGCTATAACATCCGCAGAAACATTGATTTTAAATGTGCAATACGACTCGTTGTTTGATGCGTCTTTGGCAGTTATGGTTATCGCCATTCCGTTTGTAAAAGCACTTCCCGCAGCTGGTGTCTGGGTAATTATTGGCGAAGTGTCGCAATTATCATTTGCTGTAACTAAAGGCGTATAATCTGGAATTATAGTGCCACATGATAATGTTTGATCTCCGATACAAGTAATTACTGGCGCGCTTACATCTGCGGAAGTGTTTACTTTAAAACTACAAATTGAACTATTATTGGAAACATCTTTTGCTGTTATGGTTATTGTCATTCCGTCTGTGAACGCACTTCCCGCAATTGGATTTTGTGTCAGAATTGGTGATGAATCGCAATTATCCGTTACCGTAATCAAAGTGCTATAATCTGGAATTACTGATCCGCATGATAAGCTCTGATCTCCGATGCAGGTTATGACGGGCGCTGTAACATCCGCGGAAGCGTTAACTTTAAAACTGCAAGACGATTCGTTGTTTGAAATATCTTTTGCTGTAATTGTAATGGTCATTCCTTCTGTGAAAGCACTTCCCGCAATTGGATTTTGTGTTAGAATTGGCAATGCATCGCAATTATCTGTTACAGTAATTAATGCCGTATAATCTGAAATTACAGCTCCGCATGATAAATTCTGATCTCCGATACAGGTTATTAGAGGCGCTGTAACATCCGCGGAAGCGTTGACTTTAAAACTGCAAGATGATTCATTATTCGAAATGTCTTTTGCTGTGACTGTAATAGTAATTCCTTCTGTGAACGGACTTCCCGCAATTGGATTTTGTGTCAGAATTGGTGATGAATCGCAATTATCCGTTACCGTAATCAAAGTGCTATAATCTGGAATTACTGCTCCGCATGATAAGCTCTGATCTCCGATGCAGGTTATGACAGGCGCTGTAACATCCGCGGAAGCGTTAACTTTAAAACTGCAAGATGATTCATTATTCGAAATGTCTTTTGCTATTATGGTTACGGTCATTCCGTCTGTAAAAGCACTTCCCACAATTGGATTTTGAGTTAAAGTTGGCGATGAATCGCAATTATCCGTTACCGTAATCAAAGCGGTATAATCTGGAATTACAGCTCCGCATGATAAATTCTGATCTCCGATACAGGTTATTAAAGGCGCCGTAACATCCGCGGAAGCGTTAACTTTAAAACTGCAAGACGATTCGTTATTCGAAATGTCTTTTGCTATTATGGTTACGGTCATTCCGTCTGTAAAAGCACTTCCCGCAATTGGATTTTGTGTTAGAATTGGCGAAGAATCGCAATTATCCGTTACCGTAATTAAAGCGGTATAATCTGGAATTACAGCTCCGCATGATAAACTCTGATCTCCGATGCAGGTTATGACAGGCGCTGTAACATCCGCGGAAGCGTTAACTTTAAAACTGCAAGATGATTCGTTATTCGAAATGTCTTTTGCTGTAACTGAAATAGTAATTCCTTCTGTGAACGGACTTCCCGCAATTGGATTTTGTGTTAGTGAAGGATTTGCATCTTGTGCATCAGTAACTGCAATAAGATTTGTGAAATCAGGAATTACTTTTGTATTGCAGGCAGTTGTCTGATCTACAATACAAGTTATTACTGGCGGTGTTGTATCTGCTGTACTCGAAATAATGAACTTACATTCTGATTGGTTTCCTGTTGCATCAACTGCTGTTAAAAGCACTTCTACATCACTTGCGTCAAAAACTGAACCTGCCACTGGGGTTTGTGTAATTTGAGGTTTGACGTCACAATTGTCTTTAACTGTAATAATCTTTGTAAAATCCGGAATTAAATCTCCTGAATTCAAAACTTGACTGGTCGGACAATTACTAATTACCGGAGGTGTTAGATCTGTATATTTACTTCCAAAAATCAAATACGAAATGCCAGGTTCTTCATTTGGATCAGATGTATAGGTTTGATTGGTACTTCCAATTAAAAGATCATCAATTCCATCTTTATTTATATCTTTTAAATAGCTTATACTGTAATTTGCTGCATAACGAATTTTTATTTTTAATGCTTCTGCTGCGTTTAAGTCTTGAATTTTAATGCTAGGGCTCCAGATTTTTTTACCATACACAATATAAATATTGTTAATATAAACGACTGCCATATCATCCAAACCATCTGCATTAAAATCGCCATATCCTGTGTAGAAATCAAGATAATCTAACATGAAGGCATCAATTTTAAAACCATTTGTTCCATCTAGATCTTTTAAATCAACAGTCGATGAAAAAGAAGCTTTTCCAAATAAAATATAATTATCGATGGCTAAATCTTTAAAAGTATCTCCATTTAAATCTCCTAATGCCTTAACCTGATAATACTGACTTGTGTTGAGTGTAGTTGCCGAATTTTCTATTCTAAAACCATTTGATCCGTTTAAACTTGAAGTATTTATTTTTGAAGGTAAGCTAGAAGACCCAAAAACCACATAACGATACTTTGTATAATCTCCTGAAAAAATTAGATCGGCTATACCGTCACCATTGATGTCGCCTGAAGCTTCGACTGTTTGTCCAACATCACCTTCAATTACAAAGGAAGGAGAAGTTATAAGCTGATCAATTGTAGCGGAAGCAGGAAAATTAGAACTGCGCCCAAAAATCACATAGCATTTTTTAATTCCCCCCGATCCTTCATTGGCAGATAAAATGGCTATATCGCTATATGAATCATTATTGAAATCACCAATATTAACTAAAGCTGATCCCAGAAATTCATCTTTAGTGTCCCCGAGAATTTTAAATCCGTTATTTCCATCTATAACTGAAATAGGGAATTGTGCTGAAAACGCTGTCTTTTTTCCGTAAATAACATAGATTGCCCCAGTAAAATTCTTCGCTTCGTTTCTTTTCTGACGGTCACTAAGCATCAAATCATCAATGCCGTCTCCATTTATATCTCCTGTAGAGCTGACATCATAAGCAAATTCTGAAGGCGGAGTAACGGCATCATCAAAAATTTTGAATCCGTCAATCCCATTCAGTTTCCCTAAATTTATATTAGGAGGAAATCCCAACGAAGTTCCGAATATGACATAACATCCCTCATTTATTGCACCAATAAGAAAATCCTGAATTCCATCTCCATTAATATCTCCTGCATTACTAGTCGTAAAACCCGCTTTTTTACCACCTTTATCTCCGTAGATAATTACGCCGTTGCTTCCATTTAATTCTGTTACATCAATTTCGGTTGTATTACAATCTAAATCAAAGGTTTTAGTTTTTAATTTTACTAAAAAAGTGCAGGAACTTTCGTTTCCAGATTTATCTTTAACGGTTATTGTAACATCAGTATCTGTGGTAAATACGGTTCCTACAGGAGGTGTCTGCGTAAAAGTTAATTCATGACTTGGCGTGACATCATCACTAACATCTTCTAAAAAGGGCACATAATTGGGCAAAAACGAATTGGCATATAACTCCTGATTTGTCGGACAAACAATTACAGGACTTCCAGTAGTCAACAATTCTATTTTAAATTTACATTCTGAAGCATTCCCGCTTGTATCAGTTGCTTTTAAAACTATTTCTAGGGTTGTGCCATCAAATACAGAACCAGCAGCCGGCGATTGCATAATTACCGGTTTAGTATCACAATTATCTGTAACGGTTATAGATTTTGCATAATCAGGAATTAAATCCCCAATACTTAATTTTTGATCGGCAGGACAATTGGTAATTACGGGATCTTCAGTATCTATGGTATTTTTACCAAAAATAACATAAGCTTTTCCAGGATTGTAATTTACTTTAAAATTAGAGCCGTAAGAATCGTAAGAATTTCCGATGCCAAAATCACTAACTCCATCATTATTAAGATCTCCCGCATAACTGGCACTGTATTCAGAAAGAAAATCAGATACAATTTTCAAATTCTTATCTGTAGTTTGACTCACATTGGCTGGCCAAATCTTTTTCCCAAAAAAAATGCATGTTTGCGAAAAAATATGCACAAAATAATCATCAATACCATCACCATTAAAATCACCGGCATATCCATGAAGATTTTCACTTCCTGTATCATTTTTAAAGCCATTGCTTCCGTTAAGGTCTTTTAAGTCTACTATAGCAGGGAAAGAATTTCTTCCAAATAAAACATATCTTCCTGTTATAGAAAGATCATTCATGCCATCATCATTCAAATCACCTGCTTTTTTTACTGTAGTGGAACTGTCCAAAGGTTCCAAAGAATTTTCTATAATAAATCCGTTTGATCCATTTAGAGCAGTAACATTAAAACTAGCTGGAAAATTAGTTGAACGTCCAAAAATAACAAACTTGCGCTTTTGATCTGATCCGTTATAAGAGCCTAAAGCAAAGTCAGGAATTCCATCTCCATTAACGTCTCCCAACCCTGAAACCGATCTGCCTACTTTACCAACAGTTGCATCACCTTCAATTTTAAAACCATTCGCACCATTAAGTTCGTAATTTCTTAATATTGCGGGAAATCCACCTGCCTTACCATAAATTACATAGCATTTGCCATTTCCTGCACCAGAGCCACTAGTCACAATTCCGATATCCTGAAAACCATCAGAATTAATATCACCCACGATATCGATACTGACTCCCATACCCGCATAATTTTCATTTCCTATGAAAGAAAAGCCATTGGATCCGTTTAATGACGAAATTTTAAATTCAGCCGGAAAACCAGCACTAGTTCCAAAAATGACATAAATATGCCCTACTTCGGGTCCATAAGAAGACGAACGATAAGGATCACTAATCATAAAATCTCCTATTCCATCTCCATTTATATCTCCAGCACTGCTTACATCATATCCCGTAAGAGGAAAATTTGTCCAAGGGGTATCGTTTCTTATTACAAAACCATTTGTACCATCCAATAAACCCAAATCTATGTTAGGGCTAACTCCAGAGGCCTTTCCAAATACCACATAAGCAGCACCGGGTATGGTTTTATAAACCATCGAAGAGCCATAATTAGTAGTATAATTTCCGGGAGCACCAATTATTAAATCTGGAATTCCGTCTCCATTTACATCTCCAGCATTTTTGACACTAGAACCTGCTTCTCTGGCTAATATTTCACCATAAATAGAAAATCCATTGCCTCCATATAAATTATTAACATTAATAGAAGTTGATTTACAATCAATATCTTGTTTGATGTTTTTTAGTTTAACTAAAAAAGTGCAGGAATTTGTATTTCCTGAAGCATCTTTGGCAGTAATAGTAACATTAGTATCTCCTGTAAAAAGTGTTCCTTGGGGGGGAGTTTGGGTAAAAACTAAATCAAAATTATCAGTATTATCATCACTCAAAGCCGTTAAATAAGAAACATAATTGGGTAATGTTGAATTTGCGTACAATTGCATATTTGACGGACAAGATAATACAGGAGGAAGATCTCCTCCAGAAGCAATTAGAGGAAAAGTACAAGATGTTGTATTTCCAGAAATATCATTAGCAGTCAAGACAACCGTTAATCCTGCTGAAAAAATTGTTCCAGCTACAGGTGTTTGTACTATACTAGGATTTAAGTCACAATTATCGGTGACATTAATTAAGCCCGAATAATCAGGAATAGCATCCCCAATTGCTAATGTCTGACTACCCGGGCAATTAGTTATTATAGGATTTGAAGTATCTGCCGAAGCATTTACAATAAAACTGCAAGTTGAAGCATTATTAGAAACGTCTCTTACAGTCAAGGTTACTGTCATACCAGAAGTAAAAATAGTTCCTGGAAGTGGACTTTGCGAAACAGTTAAATTGCCCAAACAATTATCGTATCCAGTTACTAAAGTTCTATAATCTGCCAAAAAAGATCCACAATTTTGAATTTGATTGCTAGGACAGGTTAATGTGGGCGGAATATTATCAGGTGTTACCTGTGTTACATTAAAATTACAAAACGAAGAATTTCCGGATGGGTCTGTATATTTAATCTGAACAGGAATTCCATTATAAAAAGGAGTTCCGGGAGCAGGTGTCATTTCCCAAGAAACCGAGATACTGCAATCATCCTGAAGATTCATCATTGGATTAGTTGCATAGTTTGGTAATACATCTCCACAATTTAAGGTCAGATTCGTTGGGCAGTTAAATGTTGGCGGCGTAACATCTGGAGTCAAGGCTGTAATAATTATAGAACAGCTGCTTTCGTTCCCAGCTTCATCTTTAGCAGTAAAGACAATGCTCATACCATCATAAAACTTCGTGCCTCCAGTCGATTGTGTCAAATAAATATCTCCACCCGAATCATCAGTAACAATTAACTCGTCTAAATAATTGGGTACTAAACTTCCGCATGCGAGCTGCTTATTAGACAGGCAAGTTATCGAAGGAGGCGTTATATCAGCCGCCATTTTTAATGTCTTCGAGCTTTTTTTACTCGAATTTAAATGTTTTAAAACAACAGATTTCTCTGTATTAGAATAAACTACTCCTTTCTCAATTGAATATTTTAAACTAGCATCAGCAATAATTCCTTTATCCTGACCATAACAAACAAATATTCCCGTAAACAGAAAGAAAAAAATAAAAACCTTTGTTTTGTTTTCTAATGCATTTTTAAAACTATTCATCCAAATATATTTTAAGCCTTTAATAAGTGGCAAAAATATATTTGAAGAAAAATTCACACATCACTATAAATAGTGATTTTTGCATTTGAAAAATTAAACTTCTAGTTATTTATGTTCTAAAAAAACAGACATGCTATCCATTTAATAATAATTTGTAATTTAGTTTAAACCCTTAATTGTAAACTAGATGAAACTTATTACTGCTTGCGCAATACTCTTACTAATGGTTTCGTGCAAAAACGAAAATCAAAAATCAACACTTTCAAACTATTTTACCTATAATAATGAGAGTGTCGAATCGGGAGGAGTTAAAATGATTCCCATAAAAACGCCAATCGGAGAATTTAAAGTTTGGACCAAACGTTTTGGAAATAATCCAAAAATAAAAGTTCTTCTCCTGCATGGAGGACCAGCAATGACACATGAATACATGGAATGTTTCGAAACCTTTTTTCAACGAGAAGAATTTGAATTTTATGAATATGATCAGCTTGGTTCCTATTACAGCGATCAGCCAAAAGACAGTTCACTATGGACAATCGACAGATTTGTAGATGAGGTTGAGCAAGTTAGAAAAGCAATCAATGCTGATAAAGATAATTTTTATGTTCTAGGAAACTCTTGGGACGGAATTCTAGCTATGGAATATGCTCTAAAATACCAGCAAAATATGAAAGGTTTGCTTGTCGCGAATATGATGGCAAGCGCGCCAGAGTATGGAAAATATGCTGATGAGGTTTTGGCTAAACAAATGAAACCTGAAGTATTAAATGAAATAAGAGATTTAGAAGCCAAAAAAGATTTTGCTAATCCACGCTATATGGAGTTACTACTGCCAAACTTTTATAAAGAGCATTTATGCCGATTAAAAGAATGGCCAGATGGATTGAACCGAGCAAGTAAACATGTAAACGGAGAAATCTACACCCTTATGCAAGGACCAAGTGAATTTGGTATCAGCGGTCGCTTAGCAAAATGGAATATCAAAAACAGATTACACGAAATTACAATTCCAACCCTAATGATAGGTGCAAAATATGACACTATGGATCCAAAAGCAATGGAAGAACAAAGTAAATTAGTAAAAAACGGGCATTATTTATACTGTCCAAACGGTAGTCATTTAGCCATGTGGGACGATCAAAAAGTATTTATGAATGGCGTAATTCAGTTTATTAATGACGTTGACAGTAAAAAATTCTAAACAAAAAAAAAACATAAAGAACTCATTATCAATAACACAAAAACATTCTATTTATAATTATGACGTTCCCTACGGGCCGGGCTGTCCGCTGATTCCCGATTAGCAAAAACTGCGGCTAAAAAGCCTTGTTTTTTCCAAATCGGGAGATGCCGTTTGCATCCCTAACGCAGCGCGGCATTGAATAAGGTCTAATTTTGGGATTTCAGAAGAGCAGGATACTTCTAGAAAGACATATAAAACAGAAAACCCCATCCGGTTCGGATAGGGTTTTA